>OMXR01000146.1 GCA_900315045.1 uncultured Sutterella sp.
GTGGGCGCACTGCTTTGCAAACCCATCTTCGCGCTCATGGGCGAGAAGAGCGACGCCACCCGGGGATTTTCGGTCGGCCTTGCCGCCCACGGCCTGGGGACATCGGCGGCCTTCCAGATCAACCGCGACACCGGAGCGTTCTCAGGTCTTGCGATGGGGCTGAACGGCCTGTTCACCGCCTTTGCCGCACCCGTGCTGCTGCCGATCCTTCTGAAATTTTTTGAATAGAAAAAACCGGGCCGCCCGCGGGGAGCAGTCCGGTTCTTCTGAAGCGATCAGAGAGAGTCTCTGATTACTTGGCCTTCGCGAGGGCGGCCTTGACGGCGTTGATGATGCCCTTGGAGGAGAGCGTCGCGCCGGAAACGGGCTCAACACCCTTGAAGCCGTTGGCCTTGACGATGGACGGGATGATCTCATCGGCAGCGGCGTCGCAAAGCATCGGGGTGTCGCCGTGCTTGGTGACTTTGACGCCAGCGATCTTGCCGGCCTTGACGGTCACGGCAACTTCGATCTGGCTGGCACGGCCCTGGGCAACGCCGGTGTAGGTGCCATCCTTGTAGGCAGCGGAAGCGCCGGTGGCGATCAGAGCGGCAGCGGCTGCGATAACAATCTTCTTCATCATTTTGTTTGTCCTTGATGTTTGGTTAACAAATCAGACGCCAGTTCATCTCGTCATCGAAGCGATTGTCCCCCTTCTGGGCTGTTTGCAAACCTTATGGCCGAGTACATCCCGAGCAGATCGCAGGCACTGCAGAGCTGACGCGCGGCGGATTGTACACAAAAAATCCCCGGCTCCCGCTTTGGTTCTAAAGGAAACCTTGCGTGAAGCCGGGAAAAGTGCCATCTAGGCAACAGTCTGCAACGCTTTGTTACGCTTATTTGTGCGCCTTAGCGTAAGCGGCAGCCTGCTGACCGGCGATGCGGCCGTTGACGATGATGTCAGCCTGGGCGTTGCCGCCGAGGCGGTTGGCGCCATGCACGCCGCCCGTGACTTCACCCGCGGCGTAGAAGCCCGGAATGACCTGGCCCAGGAAGTTCTCAACCTCGGTCTTGGTGTTGATGCGCACGCCGCCCATCGTGTGATGCACGGCAGGCGTCACGGAGATCGCATAGAAGGGCGCGGTCGTGAGCGGACGCTCCATCTTGGTGCGGTTGCAGCAGTAGTCCTTGCCGGCGGCCTGAGCCTGAGCGTACTTGGCCATCGTGTCCTTGAGCGCTGCGGCAGGCATCTTGAGCTTGGCGGCGAGCTCATCGAGCGTTGCCGCCTGAGTCACCATGCCGGGCATCTTCACGTAGCCCTCGATCGCCTTCAGGCTCTTGCGCACGTCCTGGTCAAAGACCATGAAGGCATGCTGCGTGGGCTGCTGCAGAATCGCAGCGGAAACCTTGTCGCGCGTGGAGAGTTCGTCATAGAAGCGCTCACCCTTGGTGTTCACAAGAATGGCGCCATTTCCGCGCACTGCCTCGGTCACCATGATGGCGCTCGATTCGCAGAACGTCGGATGAGTCTGGATCTGCTTCATGTCGACAAAGCCGGCGGCAACACCTTCGGCAAGGCCAATGCCTTCACCCTGAGCGCCTGCGTGATTGGTCGTGGCAAAGCCCTTCAGGCTCGGCACGAACTTGGCGCAAAGCTCGTTGTTGGCAGCGAAGCCGCCCGTCGCAAGCACGACAGCCTTGGAATTGATCGTGTAGACCTTTCCGTCCTTGGTTCTAACCTTGACGCCGGTCACCGTGCCGTTCTTCTGGTTGATTTCAACCACGGAGCTCTTGGTGCGAAGATCAAGCTTTCTTGCCTTCACGGCGCCGTAGAGGGTCTTGACAACCTCGGGGCCGACGGAAGCGCCGCCCGTCGGACGGTGGCAGCGCTTGTTGGTAGCGCCGCCCATGAAGCCGACGTCATTGAAGTCGCCGCCCAGTCCGATCAGCCACTGCACGGCTGCATTGGAGTTCTCGGCAAGGCTGCGCACCAGGGCGGGATTGTTCAGATTGCGGCCGCCCTTCATGGTGTCCTTGTACATCTGATCGATTGTGTCCTTGATGCCGAGTTTTGCCTGCTGGGGCGTTTCAGCAGCATTGATGCCGCCCGTCGCGCGCACTGTGTTGCCTCCCGGGAAAGCCATCTTCTCAAGCAGCACAACCTTGGCGCCCGCATCGTGCGCGCTCACGGCCGCAGCCATGCCGGCGCCACCCGCGCCAATCACGACCACATCGGCTTTCTGGGCTGCGTTAGCCACGCTCAAGGCAGCCGCCACCATGGAAGCAATCAGAAGCTTCTTCATAGATCCTCTCCT
>OMXR01000137.1 GCA_900315045.1 uncultured Sutterella sp.
CCCAAGGCTTTCACAAGCCTTCGCCTTCAGGCGAGGGTGGTTGACGTCGTGCGAACTCCAGTGTTTGGAAAAATTCCAATATCCATGTCGGAATTTTTCCGATGTGGATGTACGAATATTTCAGAAAACGGCGGCAAGCAGCGGGAGAAAAAAAGAGATTGATGCTCTCCAGGGGCGGAAAACCGGGACGTTCCGTCAGCAAGAATGGCAACTCGTTCAGCTGCCACAGGATGCTTCTGCTCGGGAGCACCTCCAAACAAAATCTCCTGAAGCACGGGATGCGCCTCTGGAGATTGGCAGGCGGCGCAAATCTGCTGATCAGCCCTTGATCGACAGGATGCTGTCCAGCTCCGGGCGTGCCTCGCGCAAACTGTTGATCGGAGCGTCGGAGGGCTTGCCAAAGCCAACGCCCACGACAATCTGCTCATCGTCTGTGATCGGCAGGTACTTGCGCACGACTTCCGGGAACTTGACGAATGCATACGCGGGAATCGAGCCGTAGCCTTCGGCCGTGAGCGCCAACATGAATGTCTGGTAGAAGCCGCCCATGTCGAGCATGGCCCAGCTGCTGGCGTTTCTGGGCATCGTGAAGAAGGCAACCGCCGGAGCGTTGAAAAGGGGCGCCTGCACGGCTCCCATGGCTTCTGCCAGACCCTTGGCGGCAAGGAGCTCTCCGACGGCGGCCATCCTCTTTTGCGCAGCCTCGGACCAGCTTTCCCGGTGCGCGACAGGCACGTCCGAATGCCCCTGTTCGGCTCCCTTGGCGATGAACTCGCGTCGAATTCCTTCAAGCGTCTCGCCCTGGGCGACGTAGACCTTCCACTCCTGGGCGTTCACCCAGGAGGGGGCGCTCTGCGCGATGCGCACGCACTTGCGGATCACGTCCTGCGGGACGGGGTCGGGCAGAAAATCACGCACGGAGTGGCGGGCGGCTGCAATGCTTTCAAAGGTCATGGTTTTTTCCTTTCTTTGTCGTTGATGTGTTCTCTTCGACTTTAGCAGATGCGGGGCAGCTGGTCGGCGTTCAGCCAGTCGACCATGCGCACGCCGCCCATGAGCGTGGTCATCTGCACGTAGCCCCTGTCGGTGTCCGTCACGGTGCCGACGATTGCCGAGTTCTCGCCGTGCGGAGCAGCCTTCATGGCGGCAAGGGCCGCCTCGGCCTCCTGCTCCGGCACGATCACGATGAGCTTGCCTTCGTTTGCGACGTAGAGCGGATCGAGTCCCAGGAATTCGCATGCCTGCGCCACGTCCGGGCGCACGGGGATTGCGGATTCCTCGAGCATGATGCCCACGTTGCTCTGGTAGGCGATTTCGTTCAGGGTCGTGGCCAGCCCGCCGCGCGTCGGGTCGCGCAGCACGTGCACGCCGGGCGCCGCCTTCACGACCGCGTCGACGAGCTCGTTGAGGGGCGCCGAGTCGCTCTCGATCGTCGTGCCGAAGGACAGCCCCTCGCGCAGCGACATGATCGCCATGCCGTGGTCGCCCATGGTGCCCGAGATGAGGATCTTGTCGCCGGGCCTGGCGTTGCGGCCCGAGACGCGGATGCCGGCGTAGCGTTCGCCAAAGCCGGTCGTCGTGATGTAGATGCCGTCGCCGTGTCCCTTTTCCACCACCTTGGTGTCGCCCGTGACGATCTGCACGCCGGCCTGTTTTGCCGTGGCGGCCATGGAGTTGACGATTCGCTCGAGATCGGCGATCGGAAAGCCTTCCTCAAGAATGAAGCAGGCGGCGATGTACTTCGGCTTTGCTCCGCACACGGCGACGTCGTTCACGGTGCCCGCGATGGCAAGCGAGCCGATGTCGCCGCCCGGAAAGAACAGGGGACGGATCACGTGCGCGTCGCACGAGACCACGGGCTCGCCCTCGATCGCGGGCAGAAACGCTCCGTCGTGCCCCTCGTCGAGAATCGGGTTGCTGAAGGCCTTGCCGAACACCTGCCCGATCAGCTGGGCGGTGGCGCGGCCGCCCGAGCCGTGCGTGAGATCGATGATGCCGTGCTTGACATCGACGGGAATGGAAAAATAGCGACGCTGCTCGTCAGACATGATGCTTGAAACTCCAAAAAACTGTTTATTTTCTCAGCCGGCCGTAGCTGTAGTAGGCCGCACAGGCGCCTTCGCTGGAAACCATGCAGGCGCCGATCGGACGGGCCGGAGTGCACGCCTTTCCGAAGGCCTTGCATTCAAAGGGCTCCTTTTCTCCGCGCAGGATCGCGCCGCACTGGCAGGCCTTGTTGTCGGGCACCACATGCTCGGTGAGGCCGAAACGCGTCTCGGCGTCGAACTCTGCGTATTCGGGTGCGAGTGCAAGCGCCGAGTGCGGCACGCTCCCGAGGCCGCGCCAGGCAAAGCTCTCGCGCAGCCGGAACACGCGGGCCATCAGATCGATCGCGATGCGGTTGCCTTCGGGCGTCACGGCGCGGGTGAATTCGTTCTCGACTTCGTGCCGGCCCTCGTTCACTTGGCGCACCAGCATGAGAATCGTGTAGAGCATGTCGAGCGGCTCAAAGCCGCAGATCACCACGGGCATCTTCCACTTGCTTGCAAACTGTGCGTAGGGCGCAGAGCCGATCACGACCGAAACGTGCGCCGGGCCCACAAGCCCGTCAAGAAACGGCTCGTTTCCTTCGCGCCGGGGCGCCGTGAGCAGAATGTGCTCCATCGCCGCGGGCGTGAGCACGTGCGAGCAGAGCACGGAGAAGTTCCTGAGGTTCATTTTCTTTGCCGCTTCAAGCGCCACCGCCGTGGGCGGCGTCGTGGTCTCAAAGCCGATCGCAAAGAAGACGACCTGCCTGTCGGGGTTCTCCCGGGCTACCTTCAGGGCATCCATCGGCGAGTACACCATGCGGATGTC
>OMXR01000022.1 GCA_900315045.1 uncultured Sutterella sp.
CAAGATCAGCGAAGGGTGCTCGCACCACTGCACGTTCTGCATCATTCCCAGTCTGAGGGGCGACCTCGTGAGCCGGCCGATTGGATCGGTGCTCAAGGAGGCGGAAAACCTCGTCAAGGGTGGGGTGAAGGAGCTGCTCGTCATCAGCCAGGATACGGCGGCGTACGGGCTTGACGTCCGTTACAGAACCGGCTTTGTCGGCGGCCGTCCGGTGAAGACGAAGATGCTTGACCTTGCCCGGGAGCTGGGAGATCTGGGGGCCTGGGTGCGCCTGCACTACGTTTATCCCTATCCGAGCGTGGATGAGGTGATTCCCCTCATGGCCGAGGGCAGAATCCTCCCGTACCTGGATGTTCCGTTCCAGCATGCGCATCCCGATGTGCTCAAGGCAATGAAGAGACCGGCGAGCGCGGAAAAGAATCTCGAGCGCATCCGGGCCTGGAGGGAGATCTGTCCGGACATCACGATCCGCTCGACATTCATTGCAGGCTTTCCCGGAGAGACCGAAGAGCAGTTCGAGTACCTGCTCGATTTCCTGCGCGAGGCCAAGCTTGACCGGGTGGGTTGCTTTGCCTACAGCCCGGTTGAAGGGGCGGCGGCAAATGCGCTGCCCGGGCAGCTGCCCGATGAGGTTCGCGAGGAGCGGCGCAACCGGTTCATGCAGGTTCAGGCGGAGATCTCGCGCGAAGTGCTCGCGCGCAAGATCGGATCCGTTCAACGGGTTCTCATCGACGAGAGCGAAGACGAGGATGGCGTTGCCGTCGGACGCACAACAGCCGACGCTCCCGATATCGATGGCCTGATCTATGTGACAACGGACCGGCATCTGGAACCGGGGGATTTTGTCGATGTCACGGTGACGGCCAACCAGGAATACGATCTGATCGGACGCATCGTCTGAGGCAAAGAATCGGCCTAGGTCAATGGGAGCCTTCCTTCGGGAGGGCTCTTTTTTGTGATCGTGATAAAGGATAAGACTTTCAAAAAAAGAGCAGAAAATCAAATGAGTATTCTGGTCTAGGCCAATTTTGCACGGAAAGTGAAAAAGAATGGCCTGTTTCCCGTTTTTCTGTCAGGGTTTTCCCTTAATTGCGCCAGGGGCAATGAGAATGGATCTCGATATGGAGAGCGCTTAATTTTCGCGTAAGCCTTGCTGCCATTGGGTTTGTCCGGATCTGAGGCTGCCGTCCGCAAAAACGTCTCCGGGAAGCTTTGGACGGAGTCTGTTCGCGGGCTTTCTTAGGTTTTGCTTAAATGCGGCGCGTGTGCTTTGCGCTTCGCGGGGGTCTTTCTGGCTCTGAGCGCCGATCCGCGAGGCGAAAACACCTAAGGAGAAACTTATGCATACCAAGACTTTACTGAAAGCTGCAATTGCTTCAGCTGTGGCCATGGTGATGGCGCCCAGTGTCGTGGCGGCTGAGAAAATCAATATGGCCATGTGCACGATGTGCCACCAGGATGTCAGTGCCTTCCATCAGAAGGGGGCTCACAAGGGCATCAGCTGCGACACGTGCCATACGGGCCTTGAGAAGCACCAGGGCAACCCGGGCAAGGAAACCCGTCCGGCGACCAAGATCGGACCGGAGCCCTGCGCCACCTGCCACAAGCCCCAGTACGAATCCCTCTACAAGGCCAACGACAAGAAGATCGGCCGCATCTCCAAGAAGCTGACGACGGGGCCCTCGCCCGATCCGTTCTTCGATCGCGCCATGGGCAAGCACGGCTTTACCAAGGAGCATGACGAGCCGCGCAGTCACGTGTTCATGACCCTCGACCAGGTCATTTATGACCGCTCCTACGGCGGCCGCTTCCAGCCCAAGGACGGCTGGCTGTACCTCACCTACGAGGGCGGCGCCTTCAATCTGCAGGACAAGATCAAGGACATGTATCCGGACAACAACCAGCAGAAGCCGCATCGCTATGCGACCGCCGCTGCCATCAATCCGGTCTGCCAGTCCTGCAAGACTTCCGATCTGATGCTTGACTGGGCGTTCCTTGGCGACAAGACGGAGAACGCCAAGTGGTCCCGCCAGTCCAATCCGGTTGAAATCGGCCGCGAACTGCAGCATGCGATCAACTGCAACTTCTGCCACGATCCGCACTCCACGCAGCCGCGCATCATCCGTGACGCTCTGATTGACGCTCTGACGCGCAAGGACTTCCCGACGGTTTACTCCGAGGATCCCAACCACACCAAGATCGAAGTGCATGCCCGCGGCGTGCAGCGCGGCATCGACCGCAAGATCGCGACGATGGAAAAGGCCGACTCCAAGCTGATGTGCGGCCAGTGCCACGTCGAGTACAACTGCAATCCGGGCCAGGAAGCTGACTCGGGCAAGCCGATCACGATGGCCGATCGCCGCACGAATGTCTTCCCGTTTGCCAAGGTGAAGGACGTTCAGAAGTTCTACGATCACATCAACTTCCGCGACTTCAAGCATCCGATGACCGGTGCCAAGCTGCTCAAGTTCCAGCATCCGGATACGGAAACGTTCTGGGGCTCCAAGCATGACAAGGCTGGCGTGACCTGCCAGAACTGCCACATGCCCAAGGTCAAGGGTGAAGACGGCAAGATGTACACGCTGCACTGGAACACCTCGCCGCGCAACTACATGAAGGAAACCTGCCTGAGCTGCCACAAGGACAAGACCGAGGCTCAGATGAACCGTGTCATTACCGGCATGAAGGCGTACTACATGGGCAAGCTGCGCGAGACGGAGTCCCGCATGAACGAGATGTTCGATGCCTTCAACGAAGCGCTCAACGCCGGCGTGTCCGAGGACGTTCTCAACAAGGCCCGCGAACAGCACACGATCGCCCACTCCAACTGGGAATCCTGGACCGCTGTGAATGGCGCCTACTTCCACAACGTTGAAGAAGCCGTTCAGTCCATGGATATCGGTGCCAAGGCTGCCGAGACCGCAACGAAGATCCTTCGCGATGCGATTCGTGCCAAGGCTGATGCCAAGGCTGGTGCCAAGAAGAGCGCCAAGAAGGTCTCCAAGAAGTAATTGGCTTGTCCCGGCCTGTCCTGGCGTTCTCTCCCTGGACAGGACAGACCGAAGCCGATGAAGGGGAACGGTGCGGTTGATGCCTTCAGCCGCACCGTTTTTCGTAACATTGCGTTTTTGTTTCTCCGTCCTTTGTCTCTGCCATGTCAGAAACCTCGCTTTTCGGGATTGTTGTCTCCGCGATGCTGCTGGGGGTTTGCGCCGCGCTGTCCGTGACTCTGATGAAAGATGTCGGCGGCCTTTCCGGTCGGCGCACGACGCAGTCGCTTGCCGCGGCGCGGGCTCTCGGCATGCAGATCGACGAGGTTCGGGGCGATTTTGCCGCAGGACTCATCGATGAAGCCGGACTGCATCAAGCCATCGAGGACATCCAGAGGCGGGCGCTTGAAGAAGCCGGCAGGGAGCAGGAGCAGACCGGCTCCCTGCGCAAGGGATCAGGCCTCTTGCTGGCCCCTCTGTTCTCCGTCTTGATTGCTGGAGCCGCCGTTGGGCTGTATCTGCATTTCGGCTCTCCCGCGCTGCTGCCCTTCGTTGATGCGTATCACGCCTCGGGCATCATGCAGGCCGACGGGACGCTTGGTGAAGTCAAGCGGGAAGTATCTGCCGGGGAAGTCGAGGCGTTCCTTGCCGACAATCCCGGCAATGAGCGGGCCTGGGTCTTTCTTGCGAGGCAGTATGCCCGGGAGGACAAGTGGGACAATGCCGAAAGAGCGTATGGCCGGGTGATGGCGCTTGGCGGCTTTTCCTCGCGCGATCCGCAGGTGATGTTCGAGTACGCGGCCTGCCTGCTCGGAAACGGCCGCCAGCAGTCCAGAAGCAAGGCCTATGAGGTTCTTTTAAGGGCGCTTGCTCTCGATGAGGGCAATCTCAGGATTCTGGAAGTCGTCTCAATGCTCGAAATGGAGACGGAACGGTGGAGCGCCGCCCGCGAGCACCTTGAGACGTTCCTTGGCAAGCTCGGAATGGACAATCCCTCCTATGAGCGGTATGCGCAGATGGCGGCCTATGCCGCAAGAATGGAGCGGGAAAAGCAAGGGGCGGGACGCTAATCGGCGGCTCGCTCGGCCTTGCGCTGCTCCATCCTTTTCGTGATGACCGTCGCCGAGCAGCCGGACACCAGGATCAGCCCCATTCCGGCAAGGGCGACCGCGGGCAGGGTTTCGTGGAAGACGACCGCACTCAGAATCTCCGAGAAGGGGATCGTTGCGAACTGCAGACATGCGGAGAGCATCATGTTGCCGTAGGCGTAGGCGCGTGTCATGGCAAGCTGTGCAAGGATCGCCACGGTGCCCACGCCCAGCAGGCCCAGCATGGTTTCGGTGCTATGCCAGGCAAGTCCGTTCTCGATGAGAAACATGCCGGCAAAGCCCCAGATGGTGCCGACCAGGGAGAAATAGAACACGATCCGGTAGCTGGGTTCCTTCAGGCGGCCAAGCTGCTTGATCTGAAAGAAGATGACCGGACCGAGTGCGCCGGCTGCGAGCCCGAGCATCGCCCAGGGCAGCTACTCCTCGTTCACCGATGGGCGAAGAATCAGGCAGATGCCGATGAAGCCGGCAAGAATGGCAAGCCCGAGAAGCCAAGGCGCTTTCTGTTTGTTTCTGAGGGCGACAATGATCGTCGTGATGGCGATGAAGATGGGCGCCGTGTAGTTCAGCGTCGTGCTGGTGCCAAGGGGCAGGTAGGCCATGCTCGCGAACCACATCGTGAACGCGATGGTTCCGAGAATGGAGCGCTTCAGATGGCCTGTGAGGTGCTTTGTGCGCACCGTGTAGCCGCGGGTCAGGACGATTGCCAGAATGAACATCATTCCGATGAAGGAACGGTAAAAAACGATTTCGAATGTTCCCGCTTCGCCAAGCCCGGATGTGTATTTCACGCACGCCGACATGCAGGCGAAGAAGAAAGCGGCAACAAGCATCCAAAGCGATTGAATCATAAGGGAAAACGGGGCTATGCGGCCAAAAGAGCTAGGCATTCTAGCCGATCGATGTGTCAGTGAATCTTAAGCGTAGCGACGTAATGTGGCCGCGGGCGGAGGGGCCGCTGACCGCCAAGGTTGATCAAGGAATTTTGCGGCCGTGAAGGAACGAATCAGGGATGGATACTGAAAGCAATCGAATGGACCGGCTTCAGTCCGGACGCCTCAGGCGCCAGGCCGAAACCCTCCAGGTCATGATCGAAATGTACTGCATGGCGCATCACAGCAATGAGGAGCAGGACAGGCTCTGTGAAGAGTGTGCGGATCTGAATCGCTATGCGTTAAAGCGTCTCGCCTGCTGTCCCTTCGGACAGGACAAGCCGACGTGCGACCACTGCAAGGTGCATTGCTTCAAGCCCGAATACCGGGAAAAGCTTCGGCAGGTGATGGCCTACGCCGGGCCGCGCCTGGCATGCCGCCATCCGCTGATGGCGCTGGATCACCTGTGGCTGTACCTTACGGTGACGCCGCCGGAGAAGCCAAGAAACAGAATTGCAGCCGGCGCGGCTGGCAAAGGGAGGGCCTAACGATGTGGCGGCTTGTTTTTCCAGCAATTTCGCTTGTTCTGATGTCGGCTCACATGCTCTTTCACGGTGCGCCCGAGCTGATTGCAGTCCCTGCGCTGCTGCTCGCGCTGATGGCCCTGCCGCGCTGGTGGGTTCCGAAAGCCGAGATCTTCATGCTGATTCTGTCCGGAGGAGAGTGGGTGCGCGCCGGTGTCGAGCTTGTGCTGATGCGCCTCACTTGGGGGCAGCCCTGGCATCTGGCGGCCTTCATCATGGCCGCTGTCGCCCTGTACACATGGCTTTCAGCCCTTGCCTTCTATTGCACGCGTCCGAGGGCTTTCTACGAGGGGGCCGGGCAGGCACGCCAGGCGCCGTAGCTGCAGACGAGAACGCCCGCACGTGGCGGGCGCTCTCAGACAAGCTCAATCAAGGCTGATCAGTTTTTGCCAAAGACCGAATCAAGGCCCTTGAGCAGCACGCTGCCCAGGGTGTTGTCCGACTGGCCGGCACTGAACTTGCCATTCCTGTACGTGAGATTGTGCAGCTTCAGATCCTTGCGCAGTTTCGTTTCAAACTTTTCGATCGACGAAGCGTGCTTGCCTTTCGTGAACAGCCCGATGAGGGCGCTTACCTTCTGCTCTTGCTTCATCAGCTTCTGCATCGGCTGATCGATCTCAACGAGTTCGATGGAGACGTCGACCGGATCGATTGACTTGAGGTTGACGTTGTTTGCCATGGCCTTTTGCCAGCTGAGCACGGTGGCGCCGCCCTTCTTGGCGCTGAAGTCGTCGATCTGCATGTTGCCCTTCCAGCTGAGCGCGGTCTTATCCGCCTGCTTGAAGGTCAGAGCGCCGTTCATGGACGCCGCACCCTTGGTCATGGAAGCGCCCGAGGCTGCAAGCCAGGGATTGAACGTGGGCAGGGAGATGCCGTTGATCTTGTTGCTGGCGGTCACGGAAAGCGGCGTCAGGCTGAACTTGCCTTCGCTTGTGAAGGTGCCTTGGGCAACTGCGGCACTCACGCTGTAGGGCGAAGTGGCGCCCTTTTGCGAAGACAGATTCTGGGTCTTCAGGTTGATCTTGCTCACGGTGAGCGATGCGGCGGGCTTGAGCGTGTCGTCCTTCAGGGTAGCTGAGCCGTCCTTCAATTCGACACTGGCGACGGACCAGTTCCAAGCGGGGGCTTCCGAGCCCTTGCTTGCGGCAGGGGCGGATTTTCCGCTGGACTTCTTTTGCTGCTGCTCGGGCTTCTTGCCGGAATTCTTCTCCAGGCTGCTCCTAGCCACGGAGACCGAGGGCGAGGACACAACCACGGAGCCGATGGCCGCCGTCTGCTTTGCCGTATCGACATCCTTGATGTCTACGGCGAGCGAGCCAAGGCGCACGGAGGCGGGAAGCTCGAGATACGTGGCAGACAGGTTGGCGAGGGATGCCTTTCCGGAGAGCTTGACCGCAGGCGACTTGCCAGCCATGGCTGCCGAGAGGCTGGTGTTCGCTGAGAGCTGGCCGCTTGCAACCGAAGTCTGACCGTAGTGGCGGATCCAGGGCGCGAGAGCCGAAAGATCGATCGAGGAGAGGGCAAGCCTGGCGTTGCCGGCAAGGCTTGCAAGAGAAGCGTCTGCGTCAAGCTTGGCGGAACCCTTGGCAACATTCATGGACGCGCCAACCTTGGTGCGGGCTCCGGGGGCTTGCGTGACATTTGTCGCGGAAATATTGATCGCCGAGAGCGCAAGGGTGGCGGGAGTCTTCAGCGTGTCATCCTTGACGGTCACCTTTCCGTCTGTGAGCTTCACTGAGCCGACCGACCAGTCCCAGCCCGCCTGCTGCGCAGCATGAGCCGTTCCGATCGGAGAAAGACCGCTCGAGGCAAGGCGCACCGACGGGGCCTGATCCGCGTCGAGCGAAGCCAGCGACAGAATCCGCTTGAGGCTTCCGCGGGCATCGGGCGAGGCGAGCGCAACGGAAGCAACATGCGCCTTTTGTCCGAAGACATCGATTTTGCCAAGATCAACATCAAGGGAGCTGGCGGCAAACGCGAGGTACGAGCTCTGCGTGACGTTGATGTTGGCTGCATGGACTTTGCCTGAGAGCAGGACGTTGCTTGCGCCCTTGGCCATGGAGTAGTCGGCAGTGACGTCTGCGCTCAGGCGCAGGCTGTTGACCGATACGGGCAGCTTCACGGGCAGTGCCTTGATGATCCTGGCCGCATCCAGTTCGGGGATGTTGACCGTGATGGTGGCGCCGTTCTTTGTCGTCTTGCCCGTCGCGCTGATCGGATTGCCGTCCAGCTTGAGGGAGAGCTTCGGCGTCATTTCTGGCAGATCCGTGGAACTGGCCAGCGTCGAAATGAGCGGCAGCTGGAAATTGATTTCCGTGGCCTGAACGTCAACGCCCTGCGAGGCGTCGCGGAAGCGCACGGAACTGTCCGAGAGACTGACGTCGGCCAGACTGAGAGCAGGGATGGAAAAGCCCTTGCTCTCACTCTTGCCCTTGCTCTTTGCCGCCTTGGCCGCACCGGCTGCTCCCTGAACCATGGAGCTTTCAGTGACGGTCTTCTTGGCTCTGGCGCCGGCGGGAGTCTGGTCGTAGTCAACGATGAGCGACTTGACGGAGAGCTGCTCGAGAATCGGGGCCATCTTGAAAAGGCTGCTGATGCTCGCGTCGGCCTTGAGGTTCCCAAGCGACAGGACGTTGGTGCCCGGGTGCTTGGCGGATTCCACCTTCAGGTTCTGAACTTCCAGAACCAGCCCCCAGGGATTGAAGGAAACGGATTCGACGGTGGCGTTTTTCCCATCCAATGCCTCGGGCAGGTACTTGCCGACAGCCCATTTGACAGCAGCGGGCACGGCAAGGTAGCCGGCAGCAGTGTAAAGGGCGGCAAGAACGGCAACCGCGGTTGCGGAAACGATGGCGACTTTTTTGGCTGACATGTGAGACGTTCCCATGAAAGTTAAAACTTGATACGAAAATATTACCCCTCGCGGATATGTTTTGGGCGACAAAAAAGCGCCACCTCTATGCGAGATGGCGCTCTTGATCAGGGCCTGCCCTTGCGGGCAGAGGTTGGCCTGATTATTCGTACCAGTTGTAGTTCGGCTGGTAGCGCAGAGCGGCCTGGTCAGCTTCGACCAGCTGCTTGCCGTAAGACCAGTACGTGAAGGCGGTCAGAGAGCCGCAGGCAACCATGATGACGGCAACGATGAGCATCGTCTTGCGGAAGCCGGCGCGGTCGCCCTTGATGACGTCCCACTTGACGCCGAGGCGATACAGACCGATCATGCCATGAAGCTCGGTGATCACGAGGAAGGCGAGCGTCCAGCACAGACCCATGTGATAGGTGTGAACGGACGAGAGGTTGGGATCGATTTCGCCCGGAGCCATCAGCATGCCCATGACGTGCGGGAAGACGAAGGCGGTGAGCAGCACGGCGGTCACGAACTGGATGAACCAGAGCGTGGTGTCGGTGTGGTGCAGAACGCCAACGTGAGCCTTGATGTCACGGAACTGGCGATAGGACGTCGGGAAGCGGCGCAGCGCGCACAGGGCATGCAGGATCACGCACAGCGTGATGAAGCCGACGAACAGCACGTGCATCCATTCCTGGGAGGAACTGAAGATGAAGGCGCCGCCGGAAGTTTCGATGAGGTTCCAGAACAGATCCTTGCTGATCTGAATGGAGCTCGTGAAGGCCATGTGGCAGAACAGGAACAGGCCGAGGATCAGGCCGGTGACGGACTGGGTCACGTCGAGGATGGCCGGCCAGCGGCTGGCGCGCTTGGCATCCTTCAGAGCAACGCCGTTGATGTTCTGTTCAAAGTCGGGCGTATAGCCATACTTGATTTGATCGGGGGTCATGACGAATATCCTTGAAAGGAAGTAAATAACAACGGGCGCATTGTCAGGCAACGCGCTCTGTTGGGCGAATGATGCCCCTTTCAGGATATTTTAAGTTTGATCCATATCAAATTGGTTTCGGATTGAAAGCAGGTTTCAGGGATGAAATAGGAGCTTCAAAGGGAAAACCCTAGTACATAAATTTCATATGGTGGAATCTTGGCTAAAAATAAAGGGTTAACCCTTAAATTTGATCAAAAAGCGACCGGACAGACAAAAACGGCGTCCCGCAACCCGGGGACGCCGTGAAAACAGCTGCGCTCAGCGAAAGCTACTTGGTGCCGAACAGACGGTCTCCGGCATCGCCAAGGCCCGGGACGATGTAGGCATTTTCATTGAGCCGCTCGTCCAGGCTGGCAACATAGACTTCGATCGGATAGCTGTCCTGAACAACCTTCACGCCCTCGGGGGCGGCAACGAGGGCAAGGAACCGGATGTAGTCGACGGGAACGCCGCGCTTCACAAGGACGTCGATTGCGTGAACCGCCGAGTAGCCGGTCGCAAGCATCGGGTCGCACAGAATGAAGAAGCGGTCCGTCACCTGGGGCAGGCGCACAAGGTATTCGACCGGGCGCTTGTCGGGGCCGCGGTACATGCCGATGTGGCCGACGCGGGCGGAGGGCATCAGCTCGAGCAGGCCGTCGCTCATGCCAAGACCCGCACGGAGCACGGGAACGATCACCTGCTTCTTGCCGGCAAGCGTCGGCGCTTCCATCTTGCAGATCGGCGTCTCGATGTGGCGCGTGGTGAGCGGCAGGTCGCGCGTGAGTTCATAGCCCATCAGAACGGTGATCTCGCGCAGCAGCTGACGGAACACGTTCGTGCTGGTTTCCTTCTGGCGCATGATGGAAAGCTTGTGCTGGATCAGAGGATGGTCAACGATATGCAGATGGGGAAAACGGGGATCAGTGCGCATGGGGAAAACCTCGCAAAAAGAAAACAGCACCGCGCCTGCCCAGGGGGCAGTCTGGCTCAACGAAGCTAATTATGATCTTGGCGGAATCTCTTTGCCATAGGGGCAGGGCTATAATGACTCAGTATTACCCGGCGGCAGGGGGGAATGATCTCCCGATGCAGCCGCTCCGGGACACTCAAAATCTTTAACCCGAGGAGGTGGCGGGGTTTTTCCGGGGTTGCATCTGCCCCGGCAAGGCTTCGCTTCTTAGTAGATATGACAATCCGTACAGTCCTTCTAGTCTTTCTGAGCGCGCTTGCAGCGCTGTTCGCCGTCGTGAACTGGCAGGCAATCATGGCCGTAGTGCCCGTCAATCTGCTCTTTACGCAGATCAATGCGCCTCTGGGACTAATCATCATCGTCGGCTTCGGCGCTCTGTGGCTGTTTGTGCTCGTCTGGGCGATCATGCAGCAGGCCTCGGTTGTCTTTGAGCTGCGCCGCGCCTACAAGGAAGTGCATGCGAACAAGACCTTGGCGGAAAATGCCGAGAAGAGCCGCCTGCAGGAGGCCCGCACTGCGCTTGAAGACGCCGTGAAGCGTGTGGAAGAGAAGATGGTTGAGCGCGCTGATACGGCAGCGCAGGCCCAGAGCGAGCGCGCCGCCGCCCTCAAGAGCGGTCTGGAAGGCCTGGTGAGCGAAGTGAAGCTGCTGCGAGCCCAGGTTGAGACGATCGCCCAGAAGGCAGAGATTACGGTTCCCGAAGAACTGCCGCAGGAGCCAGCCGAGCCTGAAAAGAAGGGCTTTTTCGGCCTGTTCGGCGGCAAGAAGGAAGAGCCGGAGGCCGCTGCCCCGGCACCTGCTCCTGCAGAGGAGAAGCCGGCACAGGCTGAAGCTGCGCGCCAGTAGCCAGAAGTTCTGCGTCCGGGATGGGGCGAGCCGGGAGTGTAGTGCTCTCTGCTCGCCTTTGTTTTTTGGCGGTGAGTCATGTCCGAAAACCACATAGTGCGCTATCTGTCGGCTCTGACCGAACAGGGGAGCTTCTCCAAGGCCTCCCAGGTGCTTGACATCAGCCAGCCGTCGCTGTCCCAGTTCGTTCAGAGGCTGGAGGCGGAGTCGGGGGTGACGCTGGTGGATCGGGCGAGCCGCCCCCTGACGCTCACTTTTGCCGGAGAGTGCTATCTGCGCACGGAAAAGGAAATCGAGCGGCTGCGCGATCTGCGGGACAAGGAGATTGCAGATATCGCGCATGGCGTGAGAGGCCGGGTGCGGCTGGGCGCTTCCCAGTACCGGTCTACGTTCTTCCTGACGGAGGTGCTGCCGGTTTTTCGCGAGCGGTATCCGGCCGTTGAGATTCAGCTTGTCGAAGGAACAACGTGGGATCTTGAGGAGCAGGTTGTCTCCGGGCAGGCTGATCTTGCGCTGTCGCTCTCGCCGCTTTTCCATGCCGAGCTCCACTGCGAGCCGCTATACGCGGAAAAGCAGTACTTGTGCCTGAGCGCCCGGGATCCGCTGGTTCTCGAGCACAGAAGCGGCGGCAAGGAGTTTCCGATTCTGCCATTTGAGTCTCTGGCGGATCACCCGTTCATTCTCATCCGCAAGGGACAGCAGTTCCACGAGGTTTTCGAATGGCTCTGCACACAGACAGGCGTTCGACCAAAGGTGGTCCTTGAGAGTGATTCCCCGATCGCTGCACTGCATCTGGCAAGTGCAGGAGTGGGAGCGACGCTGACAACTCTGACGCTGGCCAAAAAGGCGCATCCGGCAGTTCCCGTCCAGTGCTTTGCCTGCGAGCCGGCCCTGCCCGACAGGCAGGTTGTCGTGGCCTACCGCAATGAGATCTACAGGAACAAGGCCGCCGAGGCGCTTGTCGAGGTCATGCGGGAAGTGGGCAGGACGAAGTTCCTGGAAGCTTAGGAAAAAACAGGGCGGACCATGCACGGATGATCCGCCCCGCAAGCGCAAGGCTAGTCGATGTATTCGGTCTTGGAGACGACTTCTTCGACAATCGGCTCCTTGGCCTGATTGAAGAGTCTCTTGTTCTGTTCAAAGAGATTGCCGCCGTGGGTGTCGATGGACACGATGAGCGGACCGAATTCCTTGACGCGCATCACCCAGAGCGACTCGGGCATGCCCAGATCCGGCCACTGCAGATCCTCGACCTCTTCAACGCAATGCGCAGCAAGAACGGCGCACCCGCCGGGGAAAACGCAGTGGATGGCCTTGTGCTTCATGCAGCCCTCAACCGTATTGGGACCCATGCCGCCCTTGCCGATGATGAGCTTCACGCCGGTCTGCTCGATGAATTCCTTCTCGAACTTTTCCATGCGCATGGAGGTGGTGGGGCCGATCGAGACGACCTTGTAGCCGCTGCCGGACTTCTCGCCGCAGGGAACCATGATGGGGCCGGCGTGGAAGATGGCCCGCTGGTTGAGGTCCACCGGGAGCTTTCTGCCCTGCTTGACCAGCCGGGTGTGGGCACAGTCCCGGGCCGTGCAGAGGAATCCGTTCAGGTAGATGATGTCGCCGATGCGGATGTCTTCCAGATCCTTGTCCTGGATCGGGGTTGTCAGAATCTTCTTGCTCACAGCCTCACTCCCTTGTGCGTAAACAGTTCGTAGCTCATGTCGGCGTGCACGCGTATGCCGGCCCGGCGATGGGCCCAGCAGCCGGTGGATACGCCGACGGCAAGGCAGGACGGGTGTCTTGCGGCCTGCTCGACATTGACTCCCATGACGGTCTTCACGCCGCCCAGGCCGCCAGGACCGATGTTGATCCGGTCAAGGCCGTCGGCCATGATCTTTTCGAATTCGGCGCCGATGGGGTTGCTGTTGCTCGAGCCGATGGGACGCATCAGCGCGCGCTTGGAGAGCATGGAGGCGACTTCGCACGACCCGGCGATGCCGATGCCGACAAGCAGCGGAGGACAAGCGTTGATGCCACGTTCGCAGATCACGTCAAAGACAAAGCGCACGATGCCTTCATAGCCTTCGACCGGCATGAGCACCTTGGCCGCCCCCGGCAGGGAGCAACCGCCGCCCGCCATGTAACCGTAGATCGTGCACTCGTCGGAATCGGGAATGATTTCCCAGTCAATGTAGGGGATCCGGACGCCCGTGTTGTTGCCCGAGTTCTTTTCAACGAAGATCTCCACGGCGTTGTGGCGAAGGGGCGCCTCCTTGGTGGCGCGCTTTGTCGCCTGCGTGAGGCACTCGCGCATCTGCCCGATCAAGGGGAACCTGGAGCCGCATTCGACGAAGTACTGAATGACGCCCGTGTCCTGGCAGCTCGGAACGTCATCCTGCTCGGCGGCAGCAAGGTTTTCAAACATCGAGTCGTAGACGATTTTGGCAAGATCGGTGTTTTGCTGGGCGCGCAGCGTCGTGAGCGCCTCCATCACATCGTCGGGCATGTGCTTGCCCAGATACGACGTGAATCTGGCCATCAGGTCGGTGAACCGGACGGCGAGTTCCTGGTTGTCCATTGATTGTCTCCATTGATTGGGGGAGGGATGGGCTGGTGCGCCCATGGGAGGAATTGTCCTACAACAATGCGTATAGTTCAAATCCATTAAAGGCTATCGATTTGATAGCTTGAAAGTTATTTTCTTCGGTGAGCTGGCAGATCTTCCTGCAACGATCTGAGCGAAAAAAGCAAAGGGGAAAGGCGTTTGCACGGCTTTCCCCTCAAAACAGAAAGACAGAAACTGACGGAAGGACTACTCGGTAGCCTTGTGAATCTTCTCCTTGACGGCATCCTTGGCTTCGACGGCCGTTTCCTTGGTCTTGTTCCAGCCCCGTGCGGTCACATCCTTGGTTTTATCCCAGCCCGTGGCAGTTCCCTCCTTGGTCTTCTCCCAGCCTGTCGAAACGCCTTTTTTGACGGCGCTCCAGCCCTTGGAGGCGCTTTCCCCGAGGGCGTTCACGCTTGCCTTGGCATCCTCGGCGGCGGTTGTCTGCTGCGCAGTCTGAGAGCTGCAGGCAAAAAGGGCGATGCTCAGCCCAACGAGTAGGTTTCTTGCATGCATGATGGCTAGCCCTTGCTGTGATAGGAGGTGACGCGATCGACTTCTTCGGCGGCGCCGAGGAACACGGCCACGCGCTGGTGAAGCTGTTCGGGACGGATCTCAAGGATTCGCATGTAACCGTTCGTGGCATGACCGCCGGCCTGCTCAATCAGCCAGCTCATCGGATTTGCCTCGTACATCAGGCGCAGCTTGCCGGGGCGATCGGGATTGCGGTTGTCCTTGGGGTACATGAAGATGCCGCCGCGGCAAAGCAGGCGGTGAACTTCCGTGGCCATGCAGGCAACCCAGCGCATGTTGAAGTCCTTGCCCCTGATGCCGGTCTTGCCTGCAAAGAGCTCGGACATGTAGTTCTTGACCGGGGCTTCCCAATGGCGCATGTTCGAGCAGTTGATGGCGAATTCCTGCGTTGCGGCGGGGATCTTCGCGGCAGGCACGGTCAGGATGAAGTCGTTGCTGTCCCGGTCGAGCGTGAACATCTGCGTGCCGCGGCCAAGAGTGAAGGCCATCAGCGTCTGCGGGCCGTACAGAATGTAGCCGGCAGCAAGCTGGTTCGTGCCGGGCTGCAGGAAGTCCGCGTCGGTGATTTGTGCGCAAGTCTTTCCCTGCGGAGCTGGCAGCACCGAGAAAATGGTGCCGATGGTCGCATCAATGTCGACGTTACTCGAGCCGTCAAGGGGATCGAAGCACACCAGAAGCGGCCCGGTTTTGCCCGAGCCGTCGGCCTGCAGGCAATGGTCCATCTCTTCGCTGGCAACCGCCATGACGGCGCCCGTAGCGAAGCATCCCTCGACCATGATCTCATTGCTGATCACGTCAAGCTTCTTCTGGTCTTCGCCCTGAACGTTTTCCGTTCCCGCCAGGCCCAGAACGCCTGCCAGGGCGCCTCGGCTGACTTCGTGACTGATTCTCTTGCCTGTCTCGGCCAGCCCGCAAAGCAGTGCGGCGAGATCCTTGCTCAGGCCGTACTCTGCAATCTGCGTCTCAAGATAGGATTTCAAGTTGATTTGTGCCATGGCTGTTGCCTGCCTCAAAAAAGATTAGGGATTGTTAAGCGCCTTCATGACGACTTCGCGCACATGGGGCGAAAGGGTTGGAATGCTGCTGACGGCGACAAGGGCCTCATGCATCTTGGCCGCGCGCTCCGGATCGTACCTGCGCCAGTTGTTCAGCACTCGGGCGATGCGGCTTGCGACATGGGGGTTGATGGTGTCGAGCTTTGTCACCATGTCGTACCAGTACTGGTAGCCGGAACCGTCCTCGCGGTGGAATTCGGCCGGATTGCTGGTCATGAACGACAGAACCATTGCATAGACGCTGTTCGGATTCTCAAGAGAGAAGACGGCCGGGTACTGGCTGAGCTGCTGGATGCGCTCAAGAATGGGCATTTCGCCTTCGTGGCAGACAGCCGTCGTCTGAACCGTGATCCACTTGTTGACGAGCAGGGGATCGTTGGCCCAGACCTTGATCGCGGCATTGAGCACATCGATTTTTGCCGGGCTCTTGCTGTTCACGATCATGGTGAGAGCGGCCAGCTTGTCGGTCAGATTGTCTGCCGAATCGAACTGCGATCTCGCGTCGAGCAGCGCCTTGGAACTGCCGCCCGCAAGCCAGTAGGACATGCACAGGTTCTTGAGCATGCGCTTGCCCGAATCTGCCGCATCGTGGCTGTAGGGGCCGCCCGTTTTGTTCTTGGCCACCGTTGCGGCGAGATCCTGGCTGAAGTAGTCGCCGATTTCCCTGATGAGCCGCTGTCTGGCCACGTGGATGGCCGTCGGATTGATCATGGCCCGACTCTGGCCGAGATCCTGTTCGCTCGGCAGCTCCAGAGCTACGGCGCGGAACATCGGCGAGAGCGATTCATCCTTGAGAATGGTTTCAAAGGCATTGAGCAGGAATTGCTCGGTATGCGGCTCCTGTCCGAGTTCGATCTCATCAATCATGCGGTTCAGGGCAAGCGTGCACAGCCTTTCCATCGCTTCGGCCCGGTTGAACGCATCGCTGTCGTTTTTTGCGAGGAAGGCGAGCTCGTCGCGCGTATACGCATAGTCGAACACCACGGGCGCGGAAAAGCCCCGGCCGATGGAAATGTACGGCCGGTCGGGAATATTGATGAAGGTCCAGCTCATGGACTCTTCGGTCAGAAGCAGGGTGCGGGTCGTATCCTGGCAGGCGCTCTCGCCAGCTAGGGTGAGCGGCAGGTCAACGCCCTTCTGGTCGATCAGGCCGATGGATATCGGGATGAGCATGGGCTCCTTGGCGGGCTGCCCTGGCGTGCCGGGAATCATCTGCGAGGCCTGCACCGTGTAGATATGGCTCTGAGCATCGAACTGCGTTGAGATGGCAACGCGGGGAGTGCCGGCCTGCGAGTACCACAGGGCGAACTGCTGCAGGTCGGTTCGGTTCGCATCGCTCATCGCCGACAGGAAGTCGTCGCATGTGACGGCGTTTCCGTCATGGCGCTTGATGTAGAGATCCATGCCCTTGCGGAAACCTTCCTTGCCCAGGATCGTCTGTAGCATGCGAATCACTTCCGCTCCCTTTTCGTACACGGTCATCGTGTAGAAATTATTGATTTCCTCATAGGAATCAGGGCGGATGGGGTGCGCCATGGGGCCGGCATCCTCGGGGAACTGGCGTGAGCGCAGCGAGCGCACGTCCTGAATGCGCAGGACCGCGCGGGTGCTCGCATCGGGCGCCATGTCCATCGAGAATTCCTGGTCGCGGAAAACCGTGAGGCCTTCCTTGAGCGTGAGCTGGAACCAGTCTCGCAGCGTCACGCGGTCGCCGGTCCAGTTGTGGAAGTACTCATGCCCCACGACGGACTCGATGTTCAGATAGTCCTGGTCCGTGGCGGTCTCGGGCGAGGCCATCACGTAGCGGGAATTGAAGATGTTGAGTCCCTTGTTCTCCATTGCTCCGAAGTTGAAATCATCAGTAGCAACGATCATGAACCGGTCAAGATCAAGTTCCAGCCCGAAGCGCTCCTCATCCCAGCGGATCGCCTTCTTGAGGCTTTCCAGCGCGTGGGCGCTGCGCTCGTAGTTCCTTTCCTCGGTCCAGATCTGCAGCAGCACCTCCTTGCCGTTTTTCAGTGTGAATTTTTCGCTGCGATCCTTGAGGTCTCCTGCGACCAGGGCAAAGAGATAGCTCGGTTTTTTGAAGGGATCCTTCCAGACAGCGTAGTGCATCCCGTCGGGTTCGTCTCCCGAGTCAACGAGATTGCCGTTCGAGAGCAGGACCGGGTAGAGATCCTTTCTCGCGTGGATCGTCACGCTGAACACGCTCATCACGTCAGGCCGGTCGGGCCAGTAGGTGATCCGGCGGAAGCCCTCGGACTCGCACTGGCTCATGAAGGCGCCGCGGCTCATGTAGATGCCCGACAGGATCGTGTTGCGGGCGGGACTGAAGCTGTTGGTGATGTCAATGCGGCACTGAGGGGGGACTGCGTGGATGGTGAGCGTCGTATCCGTGAGCGTATAGCGGCTTGAATTGACGGGTTTGCCGTTGATCGCAAGAGAGATGAAGGTCAGTTCGGAGGCGTTGAGCACCAGATCGTTCGTCGCTGCCTTGGACTGTTTCTCCACCTGCAGACAGCTGCGAACCAGAGTGTTTTCCGGATCGAGCACAAAATCCAGATCGACGGAGGTGATGCGATGGGAGAACGGCTGGTAGTCTTTGCGGTAGGTTGTATGAGTCACGGTCGTGCAGTAAAAAAGGAGTAACGGGAAAGTGTCCCGCGGATTTTAGCGCTTACTGTTTGCTCTTCCCGAAGAGAAAGTGACATTTGCGGCCCAATTCCTCTACAATGCCGCCCTTGGCGGGTCCCCTCGCATAAGAGCTCTGCTAACCTGGTCAGGTCGGGAACGAAGCAGCCACGGCGGAAGTCTCTTAGTGCCGAGGATAAGGCTCGCCATTTCCATTTCTGTCCGATGACGGTACCGCGGCTTGAGGATTCTGTCCGGCAGCGCCGATCAGTTAGAATTTCCCGTCTCCGCACGCAGCCGTGCGGTTCTTTTTCACGGTTTCTCTGAGGTCTTCAACGCGATGAGTTATCAGGTACTGGCCCGCAAGTGGCGACCGCATGATTTTGACAGCATGGTCGGACAGGATCATGTTGTGGCGGCTCTGAGGCACGCGCTCGACGAAAATCGTCTGCATCACGCCTACCTGTTCACGGGAACCCGGGGCGTTGGCAAAACCACGCTGTCAAGAATTCTGGCCAAGTGCCTCAATTGCACCGGCTCTGACGGCAAGGGCGGCGTCACGAGCAAGCCCTGCGGCGTGTGCGACGCGTGCCGGGCGATCGACGAAGGCCGGTTCGTGGACTACATCGAAATGGACGCGGCTTCGAACCGTTCGGTCGAAGAGATGACGGCGCTGCTGGAAAGAGCCATGTATGCGCCGTCCAACGCCCGCTACAAGGTCTACATGATCGACGAAGTCCACATGCTGACCACGCACGCGTTCAACGCAATGCTCAAGACGCTCGAGGAACCGCCCGAATACGTGAAGTTCATTCTGGCGACGACCGATCCCCAGAAGGTGCCCGTGACGGTGCTCTCGCGCTGCCTGCAGTTCAATCTGCGCAACATGACGCCCAAGGCGGTCGCCGACCACATGGCCGACATCATGCGCGAGGAGGGCATTGAAGCCGAGCCCGCGGCATTGCGGCTTCTGGCTTCCGGCGCCCGGGGCTCCATGCGCGACGGCCTGAGCCTTCTGGATCAGGCGATCGCGTTTTCCGCTGGGAAGGTGACGCTCGACTCGGTTCGCGCCATGCTTGGCGTGATCAATGGCGAGGTGCTCGCCGATTTGCTTGATGCCGTTGTGCGGGGGGACGCTTCCCGCGCCATCGGAATTGCCGACAAGATGGGCGAGAGCAGCTTCTCCTACACGCAGGCAATTCGGGACCTGGCGTCCCTGCTGCACCGCATTGCCATGGTGCAGCGCGTGCCCGAGTCCGTGAGCGGCGAGGATCCCGAGGGGCAGCAGATCAAGCGCCTTGCGCTTGCAATGACGCCAGAGGAAGTGCAGCTCGATTACCAGATCGCGCTCCAGGCCCGCAACGACATGGCCCTTGCCCCGGATGAGTATGCCGGCTTTACGATGGCCGTCCTGCGCATGCTGGCCTTCAAGCCCGCGGGCAGCAGAGTCGGAGCGAACGTGCCCGAGAAGGCGGCTCCCGCCGCAGTGCCCGAGCCTGCCGCCGCGCGTGTTTCTCCCGCAGCGGAAAAAGCCATGCGGCAGGCGCCCGCAGCCGAAGCCAGCAAGGCTGATATGCCGGTCAATGAACCGCCCGAAGAGATGGTCAACGAGCCCCCGGCCGAGGCGCTTGATGCGCTTGCGGGCGAGGTGCCCTGGGAGGACGGCCGGGGAGAGCCCGGCGCCAGTTAAGCGTGCGCGCGAAAGCAGGGGAAAGCCGGTATTGAAGCCCGTTGTCTTTGAGCCGAGTCCTCTCCTTCTTAACTGGCGCGAACTGATGCGCGCAACAACCCTTTCCGGCTTGCCGCGGCAGGTTGCCGCCGGCGCCGAGGTTCTGGAACTGACCGAGGATCACGTTCTGCTGCGTCCCGAGGTCGGCAGGCTGCTTGACGAGTGCCGCAGCCAGATCGAGGCGGCGCTCTCCGGGGTGAAGGGACACGCGTTTGCCGTGAACCGGACAGCAGAAGACAAGAGCGAGGAGAACGCTCCGTGCGTGCAGCTGCTTGAGCAGTCCGAGAAGCGCGCGGCCCGCCTTGCGATGATCGATGCATTCAAAAGCGATCCAATTGTGCAAGAATGCGTCCGAATTTTGTGCGCCGAAATCGATGAGACATCGATCAGGCCTTTAACTGAAAACGAAGTTAGGGAAACTGTTATCTATGAGAGGCAACATCCAGGGTCTGCTCGCTCAGGCTCAAAAAATGCAAAAAAACGTTGAACGCGCCCAGGCCGAACTGGCCAACATGGAAGTGACGGGCGAGGCTGGAGCCGGGCTCGTCAAGGTGACGATCACCTGCAAGCACGAGTGCAAGAAGGTTGAGATCGCCCAGAGCCTGTTCACCGGGGAAGCCGATGACAAGGAGATGATTGAGGATCTCGTCGCCGGCGCTCTGAACGATGCGACGCACAAGGCCGAGGAGGCTGCCGCCGCCAGAATGCGTCAGGCCACCGCGGGCATGCCTCTGCCGCCCGGGATGAAGATGCCTTTCTGATCGGCTGCCCGGCCCGGGGGCTTCTTGCGGCTTTCCGCCCGAAGCCCCAGTCAAAGACCGTTTTCCTTTGCCGGAATCCGGTCTTTTTCTTCGCCCTCAGCTGCCGCGGAATGAAAAAAGCCCGCGAAGCCTTGTGAGGGCTGCGCGGGCGCCGGGAACTGAACGGATCAGTCCTTAGGAAAAATCGTCCCGGTTGTCTTCTTCGTCCAAGGGCTTTTCCTTGACCGTAAGGCGGACCGATTCGACGGCTGCGCCATTCATCTTGATGATCTCGTACTGGAAATTTCTGTCCTCGATCTTGTCGCCGTCCGCAGGCAGCCGACCGAAAAGGTTGAACAGATAGCCGCCGATCGTCACCTGATCGGTATCCTCAAAGACCACGTCGAGCATCTCTTCGATGTTGACCAGTTCATAGCGTCCCTTGAACTCGTACTGGTTGGCCGAGATCTTCTTGTACTCGGCACCCTCATTGTCGTACTCGTCATTGATGTCGCCGACGATCTCCTCAATGATGTCTTCCATCGTGGCGATGCCGGCAGTGCCGCCGTATTCGTCAAGAACGAGCACCGCCGAGATGCGCTCCTTGTTCATTCTCACCAGAATCTGGGAAATCGGGCAATTTTCAGGGACGATGATGAACTTGCGGGCGATCTTGTCAAAGTTGGGGTGTTCGTCCGTCGGATCGTACAGAATCATGTCCTTGATGTGCACCATGCCGATCACATGATCCTTGCTGCCGTCAATGTAGGGGAAGCGCGTGAACTTGGACTCGCGCACGATACGCAGGTTCTCCTCAAGGGATTTCTGCTTGTCGATGCAGACGAGCCGCTTGCGGGGTGTCATGATTTCCCTCACGACGGTGTCTCCGAAATCAACCGCGTTCTGGATGATTTCCGTTTCCGTGTTGTCCAGAACGCCGCCCTTCAAGCTTTCGTCGGCGATGATCTTGATTTCCTCTTCGGAGTGTGCGAGTTCGCTTTCATTCACGGCCCGGATTCCGACAAGGCGCACGGCAGCGGCGGCGATGCAGTCAAAGAGCCGGATGACCGGATAGAAGATCATCCAGAAAACGTACAGGGGCCGCGCGATGACCAGCACCATGCGCTCGCTGCGGGCGATGGCAACGAGCTTGGGCGCCTGCTCGCCGAACACCACGTGAAAGAGCGTGATCGAGGTGAAGGCGATGATCACGGCGATCGTGTGCACGCCGACTTCGCCAAGAGGCGTGTACTTGTCAAGCACAGGCCTGATGAGAGAGGCGACGGCGGGCTCGCCCAGCCAGCCCAGCGCCAGGGATGCAAGCGTGATGCCCAGCTGGGTTGCACTCAGATACGTATCGATGGAGTTGGTCATTTTCAGAGCGAGCCGGGAGTTGCGAACTTTCTCCTTGACCATCTCTTCCAGTTTGGATTTTCTGACCTTGACGAGGGCGAATTCGGAAAGAACGAAAAAACCGTTCAGTACGATGAAGAATCCCGCGAGCGCGAGCTTGAGAAGTGAGTCGGTGTCCAATTGTTTTCCTTGGGAAAGATACCTTTCTGCATCCTAGCAGATTTTCCTTTGCGCTCTTTCTGAAAATGCCTACAAATTGTGCAAGAATGCGCCCCTAGCTTTTCTGATGGACGAATTTCGATCCATTGCGATGATTTTGTGATTATTTGAGAAGTCTCCCTTTCGGAGACCCAGGAAAATGGATCTTGCTTATACGATTCAAGCGATCATTCTCGGCATTGTCGAGGGGCTGACGGAGTTCTTGCCGGTCAGCAGCACCGGCCACCTGATTCTGGCCGGCGACATCATCGGGTACGATGAGACTGGAGCCGAGACGTTTTACATTGCAATTCAGGCTGGCGCCATTCTCGCCGTCTGCTGGCACTATCGCGAGCGCATCATTGCCATCCTGAAAAATCTCTTCAAGCCGGGCAAGGATCAGCGGCTTGCCGTGAACACCGTGATCGCCTTTCTGCCCGCAGCGGTGCTCGGCGTGTTTTGCGCTTCGGCAATCAAAACCTATCTTTTCAAGCCGATTCCCGTTGCCGCGGCTCTGGTGATTGGCGGCCTGATCATTCTCTGGATTGAGAACGCCCAGCAGAAAAGCGGGAAGGCCCCGCGCGTTGCCGGCATGGACGACATGACCTGGAAGGATGCCCTTGCCGTGGGCTGCATGCAGTGCTTTGCCCTGATTCCCGGCACGAGCCGTTCCGGAGCCACCATCATCGGGGGCCTGGTGCTGGGCCTGTCGCGGAAAGCGGCGACGGAGTTTTCCTTTTTCCTGTCGATTCCGACGATTTTCGGCGCGACGGCCTACGACCTCTGGAAAAGCCGGGATATTCTGACCGCAGCCAATCTGCCTTCCATCACGATCGGATTTGTCGTGAGCTTCATTTCGGCAATCTTCGTCGTCCGCTGGCTGCTGCGCTTTGTGAGTACGAATGACTTCAAGGGCTTTGGCTGGTATCGGATCGGCTTCGGCATCATTGTTCTGATTGCCTGCTACAGCGGCCTGATGAGCATCTGATTTGTCCGCCGGCTCAAAGAAAAAAACTCTCGCCCTTGCATTGCTCGGGCGGGAGTTTTTTGTTCCGGAGCGGGCTGCCGGTCAGCCCGCGATCGAGAAGTAGATGAGCGCGAGGTGGTAGAACACGGGGGCCGAGAAGATGAGCGGCGCAAAGCGCTCGAGCACGCCGCGGCCGATGTACATCTCGCTCTCCCAGCCCTTGTTTCCAAGGCTCTTCTTGATGGAATTCACAACGATGTCGCCCATGATGCCCGCACCAATGATTGCGATGGTGAACAGGGCGGTCTGCCAGAGTTCAAACGGCGTGAGCCAGAACAGGGCAAGCCCGACAATGAGGGCGGAGAGAAAGCCGATGGCCACGCCCTTGATGCTCTTGTTGGGAAGCATGCGCGAGGCGTGTCCGCCCAGCATGGAGCTGGCAAGGACGGAAAAGAGGTCAGAGCAAAAGCTCACGATCAGGAAGAACAGAAGCAGCATTGCGCCCGAAGAGCCGAAGTGCCCCAGATCGAGCGTGGCAATGGCAGGGGCATGGCTCACGCAATACACGCACACCATGACGCCCCACTGAACCTTGGCGACCCGTTCGAGATACCTGTCGTTGTCGTGGCTCAGGGAGGCGACGACCGGCAGCAGCAGGAACAGGTACACGGGGATGAACACCGTGAAGTACGGCATCAGCTCGAAGTATACAAGCAGGTACTGAATGGGGATCGCCAGATAGAAGGCGATCACGAGCACCCAGTGGTCCGTATGCTTGATCGGGGTGAGGGCGATGAATTCTCGAAGCAGGAAGAACGAGAATCCGGCAAACAGGATGATCAGGCATCCCGTTCCCAGCCACCAGGCCACGGCAAAAATAATGATGAGCCACCAGCCGAGCCGCACTCTGGAATTGGCAATGGCAAGCCGGTGAAGCGCCTCTTCGCTCTGTGCCTTGCCTTCGGTCCACAGTCCGTAGATGGTGCCGGCGCCAATCAAAAAGACGAGCGAGGCGAGAATGATCAGATATCCCTGCTGCAGGGTCAGTCCAAGTCGCATCATGATAGTTGTGCCAAATCAACGACCGCCTGGCGCGCCCGCGTCAGAAAGTCTTCCTTAGGATCGTTGTCGCTGTGCGGCAGCGGAGCGCCAAAACGCACCGAGCAGATTGTCGGTACGGGGATGACGACCCCCTTGGGCATCGCCCGGTGCAGGTTTTCGATGTACACGGGAATGAGCTCGACATCGGGGAATTCGCGCATCAGGCGCCACAGCCCGCTTTTGAACTCGCTGGGCAGAGGCTGGGGTCTGCGGGTTCCCTCGGGGAAAATGATGAGGGAGTCGCCGGCCTTGAGCGCTTCCTTGAGCGGGGCGAGGGGATCAATCCGCACTTCGCCCCTGTGCCGTTCGATCAGGACAACGTTCAGCTCCTTCATCGCAATGCGCTTGCGGATCATCCCGTGGTCCCAGTAGTCCTTGGCTGCCACGGGGCGGGTGCATGCGCGCAGCTGGCGCGGCAGCGATGACCAGATCACGATCGTGTCCATGTGACTTGTGTGATTGGCAAAGTAGATGCGCTGCTTGTGCGAGGGCTGGCAGCCGTACCACTGCGGATATGCGCCAACAAGCAGTCTGGTAAGCCAGACGATCGGCGTGACAAGTTGAAGTTGAAACACAGGCTTATGTCCTGAAAATAACCACTGACAAGCCCCTTTCTGCCACGGCAAAAGAGGGCAGACCACGAGCCACGGTAATTGTGTAATTATGCCGTCTCGGCTCTCTTGTTGGCATGGTCCGAACAGATGATCTGAGGGAAGCGGCCGCAGCTATGGCAGCATCTCGCCCGTGAGGCTTGGCTTGCCGTCGTTCTTCTGAACCTTGGTGATGATCGGATCGGAGAACGGCCCCTTCACGGTGTACTGCATGGAGAACAGCTTGCTCAGCGGGTTGCGCAGCACCAGCTGTGCAAGGAAGCTTCCGATGCCGACCACGGGGTTCACCGCCGTGAGCGCCAGCGACGCTCCCAGGGCGTTGACGTCGGGGATCACCAGGACGTTGCAGTCGAACTGTTCCGCCGGGAGGTTCGCTTCGCCCGAAATCAGGATCGCCGCCTTGGAACTGGCGATTTTGAAATCCTC
>OMXR01000056.1 GCA_900315045.1 uncultured Sutterella sp.
GATCCAGGCAAAGAGCGCGGCAGGGCTCGTGCGGCGCGAAAGCGCGCCGATCGCGGCCGAGCGCTCCGGGAAATAGCGCGGCGCAACGCCGCTCAGGGCTCCCGCCATGTCATAGGCCCAGCGCGAGAGCAGCATCGCCGCTGCCGGCAGCGCGATGTCCCGCGGCACGGCGGCGATCGCCTGGCTGATCGCGGCATCGGGGCCAGCCGAGAGCACCGCGAGGATCCGCTCGCGCACCTCGGGCGCAAGACTCCGCCTCTCGTCGGTTTCAAACACCTCAAGAGGCCGGCCGCCCGCTTCAGTGAGCTTCTGCTCGGCATTTTCTACATTCTGGCTGGCGAGCCAGGCAAGCGCCGTTTCGCGGCTCGGCATCGGCGCGCGCAGCAGCCGGCACCGGGAGCGGATCGTCGCAAGCACATTGTCGATCTCATCGGCAACGAGCAGAAACGTTGTGTTTTCGGGCGGCTCCTCAAGGCTCTTCAGGATCGAAGCCGCAGCCTCGGCCCGGATCTGATCGGCCGGATAGACCAGCACGACGCGCCTGCCGCCCTCGTGGCTTTTGAGCGTGAGGAACTCGCCGAGCGGCCGCGTCTGGTGAATCAAGATCTCCCGATAAAGGTTCTTTCTGTCCGGCGCAGCATTTTCGGGCGGCTCGAACGGGATCCCGCGCGGCAGCGCCTCGGCTTCGCTCACCACATACTTGAGGTCCGGGTGCGTGCCCGCGGCCGTCATCGCGCAGCCCTTGCAGTGTCCGCAGGGCGTTCCGTCCGTCTCGGGCGCTTCGCACAGCAGGCTCTTGGCAAATCCGTGCACGAGGTCGAAAAGCCCAGTTCCGCGCTGACCGTAAATCAGCAGTCCGTTGGGCATCGTCGGGCGCATTGCCACAAGCTCCCAGGCAAGCTCCGTCTGCCAGGGGTAAAGCGCTAAAGCCATGAGCCCACCTCCTTTAAAAGCTCCTGCCGCACGCCCTCTGGCGGCTGCATGGTGCTCACGATGAAAAACCGCCCGGCAGAGCGCCGCGCCCGCTCAAGATAAGCATTGCGCACGTTCGTGAAAAAGCGCACGCCCTCGCTCTCGAAGCGGTCGGGCTCGCGCGCCGAGGCAAGGCGCCTGGCAGCCTCTTCGGGCTCGATGTCAAAGAGCACCGTGTGATCAGGCTGCAGCTCTCCCTGCACGATCCGCTCGATCGCCTCGACGCATGCGCCGGGATAGCCTTTTCCGCCCACCTGGTAAGCGTAGGTTGCGTCCGTGAAGCGGTCCGAGAGCACCCAGGCGCCGCGGCAAAGCGCAGGCGCAATGACCCGTTCGATATGGTCGGCCCTCGCGGCAAAAAAGAGCAGCGTCTCGGCCGTGGCGCCCATGCCCTCGTGCAGAAGCATCCCTCGGATCTTTTCCGCGAGCGGCGTGCCGCCCGGCTCGCGCGTCAGAACGACTTCGATGCCGCGCTCCTCCAGAAACGCGCGCACGGCGGCGATCTGCGTGGACTTGCCCGCGCCGTCTATGCCTTCAAAGGTGATGAATTTTCCCCGTGCGCTCACTTTTTCTTTCCTCTCTGATAGATGTCCACGGCCTTTTCATGCTCGGCCAGAGTCTCGGAGAACTTCGTTGTGCCGTCGCCCCGGGCAACGAAATAGAGCAGCTTCGTGTCAGCAGGGTGCAGCGCCGCATGGATCGAGGCGCGCGAAGGCATGGCAATCGGCGTCGGCGGCAGCCCCGTGTTGAGGTACGTGTTGTAGGGCCCCGGAGCCCGCAGGTGCTTCGTGCGCAGGCGCCCCTCGAAATCCGGCCCCTGCCCGTAGATCACCGCGGGATCCGTCTGCAGCCGCATTCCGAGCTTCAGGCGATTGTGAAAAACGCTGCTCACGAGGGGCCGGTCGGACGGCTGTCCCGTTTCCTTTTCAATGATCGAAGCCAGAATGAGCGCTTCATACGGGGTCTTCAGAATGGCGGCGGATTTATCGCGTGCCTCCCACTCCTCTTCGAGCGCCTTTTTCTGGTGCCGGTATGCGATGCGCAGCACGGCAATGTCGCTCGTGCCCCAGTTGAACTTGTACGTTTCGGGAGCAAGCAGCCCCTCAAGGTGCTTCTCGGCCGCCCCGATGGCGCTGATCAGCTGCTCATCGGTCATGGTGCCGGCAGTGCCCTTCACTTCGGGCGCCTGCGCAAGCTGTCCGAGCGTCTGCCTGAGCGTTGCGCCGTCGGCAACCCGGAACGCCCCCTTCAGAACATCTCCCGCGCGGTACTTCTCAAGAATGCGCTTCAGCGTCACGCCCCGCTCGAAGCGGTAGCGCCCAGCGTGGATCGCCCCGCCACTGGCAAGCCGCATCGCGGCCAGCATCGCGGAAACGGACACCTCGACGCCCGCCGCACGGGTTCTCTCGGCAATCTGCCTGCCGCTCATGCCGCTTGCGATGTCGACGTCGATCGTGGCGGCTCCCCCCGCAAAGGGAATCTCCCGCTTTTCATAGAACCAGGAGCCGAAGGCAAGTGCGCAAATCGCGAGAACCGCAATCAATGCGGCAGTGGATGTCCTGGGATGCGCCAGAATCTTTGTGCGCCCCCGTTCGAATGCAGATCGTGCAGCTTCAAAAACGCGCCTTGAAGCCTTGAGCAGTGCCTCCCTCAAGGCTTCCTTTTTCTGCACGGCGTCAGAGGACAAGGACTGCGCCTGATCCGTGCTGGCGTCCTTGTCTGCGGATTTCTCCTCGGCCTTGTCCCCGTCTAGAGGCTGGGTTGTTTGCTCCGACACCTTTCCTGAACTCCCGTGCTGACAGAGGCGCCTTTGCGCCATAATGCTGTGATTTCCGATTCTGCCCTTTTGATGTCAGTTATGTCCGAAAACTCTAACCAAACGGCCGCGCAAATGACAGAAACGATGATTTTAGACACTCTTGCCGTGGTCCGTTTCAGCCAGAAAGACGCCCTGCCCTTTCTTCAGGGCCAGCTCACCCAGGATCTGCTGGGCGAGAATGGGCGGCTCCTTGCCGCCGGGTACTGTTCGCCCAAGGGGCGGCTCATCGCAACGCCGCGCCTCGTCGTTGAATCGAGCGACTCGGTTCTTGCCATTCTCCCGAAGGCGGGACTTGAATCCATCGTCAAGCGCCTGCGGATGTACGTTCTGCGCAGCAAGGTAACCATCGCTGTTGACGAGAGCCTTGCGGTTCTGGGCTTTGTCGGCGCCGTCCCCGAGTCGTTCGAGGGCTGCCCCGTGTATGCGCAGGCCTCGGGCTTGCCCGCCGCGCTCATCGCGGGGGCGCTCCCCGCCGGGCGCGCCCTTGCGATCGTTCCCCGCGAGAAGCTGCCGCAGATCGATTCGGCCGAATCCCTCTACTGGGCGGCGAGCATTGCGGCGGGCGACCCATGGGTATTTGAAGGCACGCGCGAGCTATTCGTCCCTCAGGGCATCAATCTGGAGTGCACGGGCGGCGTGAGCTTCACCAAGGGCTGCTACACCGGCCAGGAGATCGTCTCGCGCGTCGAGCACATCGGCAAGACCGCAAGGCGCGCCGCGCTTTTTGCCGCCAACCGCGAAATCGATCTCGCTCCAGGAGCCGACATTCTCGAGAACGGAGTTCCTGCCGGAATCCTCGTTCAGAGCTCGGCACGGGCAGGCAGAACCCTCATGCTCGTTCAGGTCGAGCTGGACCGCGTCTCAAGCCGCGGCCTCACGGCGGACGGCGAAGCGCTCCATCCGCTGCCCCTTCCCTACCGCTACGAGCGCGCATAGGCCGCGCCGCCCCCAAACGCAAAAGCCCCGGGAATCGCCCGTTGCAGCGATTCTTCCGGGGACCACGTTCCTGCGCCCGAAGGCGCAGGCTTTCCGCTGCCTACCTGATGATCAGCAGCGGCACGGTTGTCAGCGCCGCGATGTTCGTGGCGGTCGAGCCCATGAGAGCGGACTTGAAGCGCCCGCGGCCGCGGCTGCCCAGAATCAGCAGGTCGGTGCCGTTTTCCTTGACAAAATCGGCAATCGCTCTGGCGGGATTCACCCCCACAAGACCGACTTCCTTGCACGCAAGCTTCGCGCCGGCAATCTGCTTTCTGACCGGCTTGAACGCGGCCTCGTACTCGGCCTTCTGCGCCTTGGCAATCTCCTGGGCAAAGTACTCCTGCGGATTGTCCTGCGGAATCGCCTTGCCGGAGAGCTTCTTCAGAACGGAGTCGGGCACGTCGGCCGAAACCGTCAGGGCGACGATTTCGCTTTCCTTGTACAAGCCGCGATGCTCGGCGATGTGCTTGACGCCCTTGAGGCTCGCCTTGGAGCCGTCAACCGCCACGGCAACATGGAACTGGGGCGATTCGAACGTGCGCTTGTCGCGCAGCACGAGAACCGGAATCTTGCACTCGGCAAGAACGCCGCTCGTCACGGAACCGAAGAGCAGCGACTTCAGGGACGAGAGCCCCCTTGCGCCCATCATGATGATGTCGGCCTCAAAGCGCTTGGCCTCCTTGGCAATCGCTTCGGAAGGATGGTCGCCGTAAAGGATCTTCGTCTTGACCTTTACGCCATCACGAACATTCTTGAAATGCGCAAGCGCGCTGTTGAAGAACTTCTCCGTGGGCTGCTGCACGACCTCGGGCAGATCCACCCCGGCTTCGGCAAACGCCTGCTGCGGATCGAAACCGCCCCTTTTCTTGAGGATCTTGTCAGCCACGGTGACAATCTCGATCTGAAGCGACTTGGAGGAAACTGCCGCGAGGGATGCGGCAAACGTCAGAGCGAACGTGCAGTTCTTGCTCTTGTCAACAGGAATCAGTATCTTCATACGTATCCTCTTTCAGAGTGGTTTCCCTGCTTGTCATTGTAGCCAAGACGCTTGATTTTTAAAATTGTTCGACGATAACTTTCCGAGTTTTTTGCTGCCCGGTGTGGTATTGTCTGAACCCTCAAGGCGGACACGTCAGAAAACTCCTCTTTTCCCCTTCCGAAGATATCACGCCCGCTGCTCGTTTTTTGGAATACATTTTTATGCTTGAAAAAATTGCCATCAACTCTGCCGAAGACATCGCGCGCATGCGCGAGATCGGCCGAAAGGCTTCCGAACTGCTCGATTTCATCACGCCCTACGTCAAGCCCGGCGTCACGACAAAGCGGCTCGACGACCTGATGCTTGAATACACGTACGACGTGCTGCACTGCAAGTCGGCCTGCCTGCACTACGCGCCCTACGGCATGACGCCCTATCCGGCCGCAACCTGCATTTCCGTCAATCACGTGATCTGCCACGGCATTCCGAGCGAGAAGAAAAAGCTCAAGGACGGGGACATCGTCAACATCGACATCACCATCACGGACGGCGAGTACTTCGGCGACAACTCCCGCATGTTCATGATCGGCAAGCCCTCGATCGCGGGCAAGCGCCTTTCGGAGGCCACCTATGAAGCCATGTGGAAGGGCATTGAAGTCGTCAAGCCCGGCAACTGCTTCAACGACATCGGCATTGCCATCCGCAACTACTGCGATCCGCTCGGCCTTGCCATCGTGCGCGAGTATGGCGGCCACGGCATCGGCCGGGAGTTCCACGGCGCGCCGCACGTGAGCCACTATCCGCTCACGACGCCGACGGCAACGTTCGTGCCGGGCATGATCTTCACGGTCGAGCCCATGATCAACGCCGGCCGCCGCCACATCATGAATCTCAACGACGGCTGGACCGTCGTCACCAAGGACCGCTCCCTGTCGGCCCAATGGGAGCTCGAAGTTCTCGTCACGGAAACCGGCTACGACATCCTCACCGTGAGCGCCGGCTCGCGCGAGGCACCCGAATGGGTGAAGGGCTGGAAGAAGCCCGACTTCTCCGCCCCGGCGTCGTAGGCTTTCCCGCTAGATCTCGATCACGGCGTCCGGTCTCCAGCCGGACGCTTTTCTTTTCACCGAACTGCCCAGCTGGTTGCACACGATGTCCGTCGTGCCGATCCGGACATTCATGTTTGCGTGCGAGTGGCCGAAGATCCACGTGTCAGCGCCGCTCCCCGCAATCCACTCGCCCAGCTCGGCGACAAAGGCGCTCTCAAGCGCGCTTCCCCGGTAGCGCTCGCTGACCGCCTGAGCGGTGGGCACGTGGTGCGTGACGACGATGCGCTTTTCCGCAGTGCTTGCGGCAAGCGCTTCCTTCAGAAAGGTCAGGCACGCCTCGTGCATGGCATTGAACTCCCGGGCTTCCAGAAGATGCCCCTGCCACTTGATGCAGGAAAAGTCATTGACGTAGTCAAGGCACGCCGTCTCCCAGAGTGGATTGATCCTTGACCAGAGCGTTGAAAGGATGAGATCGGCGTCCCCGATGCGCACGACCTGGTTCTGCGCGTAGCGCACGTTGTGCCGCAGCTGCCACACCCAGCGCGCTCCGAAGACCGACGCGTCCGTTTCATAGAACTCGTGGTTGCCCGGCACGGCATAGGTCTCGCGGAAATGCTCCGAGCACCAGTCCCAGAACGGATCGATCCGCTGCGGATGCGCAAGGGACACGAGATCGCCCGCAAGCACGAGAACATCCCCCTTCACGGCGAGTCCCCCGTCCAGCACGTATTCGAGATTGCCGGGCGTTTCCAAATGCAGATCCGATGCATACTGCAGCAGCACGTTCTTCTCCTTGCTGGGGGGTGTCCCCCAAAATCAACTCTGCCCATCATAACGGCTCCGGCAGCCTCTGCAGCCTCGGCTCCAGTCCGGGCAGCCCAAGGATGGCTCACCTTTGCCGCCACATCAACGCTGCTCCTTGCGGCTAAACTCACGCCATTAGCACTCCTTTTTCGAAAGCGCATTCATGCCTGAACTTCCCCGCTGCGACACCTTCCAGACCATGCGGCAGACGTATGCCGAGACTTTCCTCAAGCACGGACGCGCACGGCTGTACCTCTCACGGCACTCGGCCCTGCTCGACCGGACGGTGCGCGAGATGGCAAAAGCCTGCGCCCTGCCGGCAAGCTGCGCCCTGGCGGCCGTCGGCGGGTACGGGCGCGCGGAAATGTTTCCGCACTCGGACATCGATGTGCTCGTGCTGATGCCGCAGGATCACAGCGAAGAGGACGACGCCTGCATCGAGCGGTTCGTGACCGAGCTCTGGAACCTGGGACTCAATGTCGGAAGCGGCGTGCGCACCCCCGCTGAAATGCTTGCGATCGCCAAGGAAGACATCACCGCGGCGACCGCCTTTCTGGAAGCCCGGTATCTCGCAGGCGACCGGGAGCTCTTCGAGACGACCTACAAGGCCTTCATCAAGCGGCTTGACGCCCGGCAGTTCTTCTCGCGCAAGATGCTCGAAATGCGCCAGCGCCACCAGCGCTTTGCCGATACGCCCTACGCCCTGGAGCCCAACCTCAAGGAGAGTCCGGGCGGACTGCGGGATCTGCAAGTGTTCCTGTGGTGCGCGAAAGTCGCGGGCTATGGCAGCTCGTGGAACGAGCTTGCGGGGAGCGGCCTCATCACGCAGGTCGAGGCCTATCACCTGAGCGAATGCCAGAACTTTCTCTTTGACCTGCGCATCCGGCTGCATCTGCTCACGGGCCGGCACGAGGACCGGCTTCTCTTTGACACACAGACGCCGCTTGCAAAGGGGACAGGCTACAAGAAGACCGCCGGACTCATCGAAAGCGAAGCGCTCATGAAGCGCTACTACATCAACGCCAAGCATGTCGTTCAGCTCAGAACGATTCTGATCCAGTCGATCTCCGAGCGGCTTCTGGGAATTGCTGACGACTCGGCTCCCGTCCGCAAAATCGACGATCTGTTCATTGCACGGGGCGATGCGCTCGACATCCTCGACGACACCGCTTTCAGGAATGATCCGCAGGCGGCTCTGCGCCTGTTCTTCGTATATGCGCAGCACAAGGAGCTCAAGCTCATCTCCTCGCATCTGCTGCGAGCGCTCTGGCATGCCAGGTACCGCCTGCCCGCCTCATTCAGAACCTCGCCCGAGAACAAGCGCCTCTTTGTTGACATCCTGCAGCAGCACTACGGCACGTACCACTGCCTGAAGAACATGAACATCTGGGGCATCCTCGGGCGGTTCCTCCCGGTCTTCCGGCGCATTGTCGGCCAGATGCAGCATGACCTTTTCCATGCCTACACGGTCGACCAACACACGATCATGGTCGTGAAGTACCTGAGGCGCTTCTGCCACTCGGCCTACGCGCACGAGTTTCCGCTCTGCACCCAGGTGATGAGCGAAGTGCCGGAGAACTGGCGCCTGACCCTGGCAGGTCTCTTTCACGACATCGCAAAGGGCCGCGGCGGCGACCACTGCGAGCTTGGGTGCAAGGAAGTGCTCGAGTTCTGCCGCAGTTTCGGCATTGGAAAGGACACTGCTGAGTACTGCGCATTTCTTGTGCGCTGGCACATCGAGATGAGCCGAGTGGCGCAGAAGGAGGATACGAGCGACCCCGAGGTCATCCGCCGCTTTGCCGAATTCGTGGGCACCAAGGAGCGGCTCGACGGCCTGTTCCTGCTCACCTGCGCGGACATCCGGGCCACGAGCCCCAAGGTGTGGAATGCATGGAAGCAGCAGCTTCTCGAGAACCTCTACACGAACACGCTCGAAGTGCTGCGCGCCAAGGGCGGGATCCCGGACGGCGACACGCTCTTTGCCTTAAGGCGCAAGAGAACGCTCCAGCTTGTGGATGAGGCGGGGGTCCCAGCTGAGGTGCGCGATGCGTTCTGGAGCAACTTTGACATCGCTTATTTCCTGAGGCATACGCCAGAGGACATCGCCTGGCACACGGCTTCGCTCGCCTCAAGCGGAAGCAGCTCCGCCCCCGTGGTGCGGTGCCGGGCCGCGCGGAACAACGTCGGCCTAGAAGTGCTCGTGTATCTGCCCGACCAGAAGGATCTCTTTGCCCGCGTCGTCTCGTACTTTGAGCGGGAGGGCCTCTCGGTGCTCGACGCCAGGATCTATACGACGATGAACGGCTGGGCGCTCGACACGTTCCTTGTGCAGGTGAGCCAGGAACAGATGGATGACCTTGCGGATCTTGCCGGCCGCGTCCAGACGCGGCTCACGCGGCAGCTCGAGCAGCAAAAGCCTCTGCCCAAGCCGAGAACCGGAAGGCTCTCGCGCCGCTCCCGAGTCTTTCCGACCACGCCGCTCGTTGACATCGAGCTTGACCAGAGCAAAAAGCGCTGGATGCTTCAGATCATCTGCAACGACCGGATCGGCCTGCTGTTCTCGATCGCCACGGTGCTTGCGAAGTACGGCATCAATCTGGAAACCGCCAAGATCTCGACCATGGACGAGCGCGTCGAGGATACGTTCCTCGTGAGCGGCCCGGCGCTCGCAAGCGAAGAGCAGGTCGTTGCGCTTGAAAACGACCTGCTCGCCGTGATTCGCGACGCGCGCTGAGCCGCGCATCGCAGAAAGGGAAATGTCTCAGAGGGCGCCTACTGGCGTTCCTCGATCGGCAGAACCTCGCGCTCGGCCGCGCCCGTGTAGAGCTGGCGCGGACGGCCGATGCGCTGCGCCGGATCCTCGATCATCTCGTTCATCTGGGCAAACCAGCCGACCATGCGGGCCATGGCGAACACGGCCGTGAAGAGCGAAACCGGAATGCCGATCGCCTTTTGCACGATTCCCGAGTAGAAGTCAACGTTCGGATAGAGGTTGCGGCTCACGAAATACTCGTCGCTGAGCGCTATCTCCTCGAGCTTCAGCGCGACCTTGAAGAGCGGATCGTTCTTCAGTCCCAGCTCTTCAAGCACGTCGTGGCAGGTCTCGCGCATGATCTTTGCGCGCGGGTCATAGCTCTTGTAGACGCGGTGGCCGAAGCCCATGAGGCGGATTCCGCTCGAGTGATCCTTCACCTTTGAGATGAACTCGCCGATATGTGCTTCGCCTCCGCGATCCAGAATATCCATCAGCATGCGCAGGGCCGCTTCGTTGGCTCCTCCATGGCGCGGCCCCCAGAGGCAGGAGATGCCCGCCGCAATCGCGGCAAAGGGGCTCGTTCCTGAACTTGCGCACAGGCGCACGGTCGAGGTCGATGCGTTCTGCTCGTGATCGGCGTGCAGAATGAAGATCCTGTCGATGGCACGGGCGAGCACGGGATTGACCGGGTAGCGCTCGCAAGGCGTGGCAAACATCATGTGCAGGAAGTTTTCCGAGTACGTGAGTTCGTTTCTCGGATAGATCACGGGGTCGCTCACCGAGTGCTTGTAGGCCATGGCAACCAGCGTGGGCATCTTGGCGATCATCTGCACGGCCGCCATGTTGCGCTGCGCGGGATCCAGGACATTGCAGCTCTTCGGGTAGAACGCGCTCATGGCGCCGACAAGGCCCAGGATGATCGCCATCGGATGGGCATCGCGGCGGAATTCATGCAGGAAGTACTGCAGCTGGTCGTTGACCATCGTGTGGTGCGTGACGAGGTACTCGAAATCACGCTTTTCCCGCTCATTGGGCAGTTCGCCGTACAGAAGCAGATAGCAGACCTCGAGATAGTTGCATCGGTCAGCGAGCTGCTCGATCGGATAGCCACGGTAAAGGAGCTTGCCGGCCTGGCCGTCAATGTAGGTGATGTTGCTGCGGCAGGATGCCGTCGCAACGAAGCCGGGGTCGAACGTAAACTTTCCGGTCTTCTTGTAGAGCTGGGAGATGTCGATGACATCCGGGCCGCACGTCCCCCGGTATATGGGGAGTTCCGCGTCGGGAGTTCCATCGGAGAAATGCAAGCTTACGCTGGCCTGTTCGTTCGCCATGATTCTGATTCCTTGCTGCTTAGGGGTTCTGCGAGAGGGGGCAAGTTTAGCGCCGGCCTTTGCCCGCGCACAACCCGGCTGACCATTTGCGCCAGAAACGACAAACCCCCGGGACCATCTGGTCTCGGGGGCTATCGATTTGGGTAAGCCTGGCAGTGTCCTACTTTCACTGGAAATACAACCAACTATCATCGGCCCAAAAGCGTTTCACTGTCCTGTTC
>OMXR01000108.1 GCA_900315045.1 uncultured Sutterella sp.
CAGAATCAGGCACCAGGCCCCGCTCCACCACCCGTGGCGGGGCTTTTTTTGCGTGGTCGTCCCGCCGGGGAGCGTTCCGCCCGAATCCGTCTTCTCCCGGGAACTTTCCGGCCGAAAAATGGACTCACCGCGCGTCTGCCAGCCAGCAGGACAAATCAAAAAATACAATCTCTCAGATTGACATCATTAAATTCGCCAGTCAATTTCCTGATGCTTTTCTCCCGCCTGAGTTAAAATGGGACTAATTGCTTTTTAACAATGGGTTCTGCGGCATGGATGCATCGGAAAATCGCATCATGAAATGCATTTGTTTTGATGGTTGACAGATGCATTGATGCTCGTCCTGATGCACGAACTGATCCCCTTTGCCTGCCCGATGAGACAGCGTGCGCCCGCACGGGTTTTATCGGTTCGGCGCAGGGCGCGTGCTGCAGAGTCACTCAGGGGAGACAGACCATGACGCCGCCCATCAATATCACAACAAGTCCGAATGTTGGCCAAATCAGCCCGCAGCAAGGCACAGAGGCCATAAATTCGTCAGACGACCTCCCGCCAGAGCTTGAAAAGCCGAAATCCTCCTTCTGGAAGACGCTCGGGCGCATCGGCCTGGGCATAGTGACCGGTTCGCTCTCGGAGCTGATTCCGCTCGCCTGGAAAGGCATCCAGTGGATCTGCTCGAAAATCTCGGGCGGCTCCGAGCGGCAGGCGCAGGTTCCGGCCAATCAGGATCCCCTGCCCCAGACCAATCCTGCAGCCGACAAAATCAACTCGAGCGTCATAGCGGGTCTGAAAGACAACGCCAAGATGCCGGCGGCGTTCAGCGCTGCGGCCAATGAGGCGCTCGCCGAACTGCGGCAGACATACGGCGAAGGCTGCGTGCCCAAGGATGCGACCTTGAGCAGCATGAAAAGCATGCTGTCCACCAAGTTGGCAAACGCGGGCAGCGATGCCGGCAAAGGCCTTTTCCTAACCGTGAAGAATGCAGAGGAACCCTTGACGCCCGAGGGTTTCAAATCGATGATCAAGCAGAATTTTGCGCAGGATCTGAACCGGCTTACGCTGCTCGATACGGTCAGCCAGAGCCTTGCGGACAAGCCGCTGCTCTCCGCTGCCAGTCCCGTTGACATCCTGATCAACGTGCTGAAAGACCCTGCACTGCAGGGGATCAGCTCGGCCACTTCGCCCGAGCAGGTGAATTCCCTAGCCGAACAGTGCAAGCTCGAGTCCTTCCTCACGAAGCTTGAGCAGGACATGCAGCAGACGCTTGATCAGCTGCGTGAGACCTACGGCGAAGCCGTTCCGCAATCGACTCAGGAACTGATGAACCTCACCATTGAGAACGGACAGAAACTGAGCAAGCAGATCAGCGATCATTTCACCCACTGCACCCAGCCTGTCACTGTCGAGAACGCGAACATTACCCGCTATTTCAAGGAGACGGCCGGGGAGGTTCTGAAGAATCGCAGCGCCTTTCTGCAGGTTCAGGCCGAATGCAAGGCGCTTGGCACAGAACTGCCCGCAGTGACCGTTCAGGCCATTGCAACCGACGCATTGCAGCAGGCTGGCGCGTCCAAGCCGACCAGCCAGGCCGTGCGGGAACTGATCCAGGCGCACACCTCAGGGCTTGAGGCGGCCAAGGAAAAGTACCTGCCCCAGGTTCATGAGCAGTTCAAGCCTCTGCTCGCCCGATTCATTTCCAATCTTTCGCACTCTCCGGTGAGCGCCAAGACCTCGGACGCAAAGATTGCGCACATGATCGAGACCATGAAGAACTGGCGCCCCATCGGGGAAGGCGATCCGGAGATCAAGCCGCTCAACGACGTCTTCAAGAAGTCATACGAGGACTATTACTCCAAGCTTGCCGATGCGCCGGGACAGGCCAAGAACTTCAATGAGGATTCGATCTTCGAAACCATGCTCAGAGACTCGCTCGGAGTGAACTTCAACATCGGCGGCGAAATCCACGAACCCGGGAAAAGCGATGCGGCGAACAAGCAGCACATCACGCAGATCATGAAAGAGAAGGTGCCCGATGATGTTGACCGCCAGTTCGTGAGCAAACTCATGAACCAGAGCATCTTCGGAGAATTCACCACCATGATGCAGTCGGGATTTGTCCCCGACGGTCAGATGATTTCAGCTTACCCGTGCGGAAAACTTCTTTGCTATGCAAAAAACGAAGGATCTCCGTGCGCTCAGCAGCGCAGCGGCATGTCGCTGTCCATCACCTTCTCCGAGGACGGACAAACCGCCCGCATCACCGCCACGAGCGTGAGCAACCTGCAGCATACCGACGGCACGAGGCTCAACGGAAGGTTCATCGAGTACGGCACGACCACTGCCAACTTGGTGGTCGACATCCGGCTTGGCGCGCACCCGCAGGGCCGCGGCATCGAGAACCTGCAGATCATGCAGGACTTTGCACCGCTCCCGAACGGCGAATAGCCGCACGCTCATGACCGTTTCCGCCCGAGGCATCCGGGCGGAAAGCCCGGCCCCGCTGCAGCGCATCTGCGGCGGGGTTCATCTTTTTTTGCCGCCCGAGCCACGCGAAAGCCCGCAAATGCCGGTACGGCCAATAGCTCTCTCTATCTATAATCCACCGCAACTTGTTTCTGCAGTATTTGCCATGCCTTCTCGTCTTTACGCCGACCCGGCCAGGGTGCTCACCCGCTCCGGCATCGATGACCGCATCTGCATGCACATGCCGGACGGAGCGCGCACCTGGCGCGACTTTCTCGTCGCCGTCGAATCCTGGCGTCTTGCAATCCTTGAAAGCGGCGCAAGGCGCGTTGCCGTCTTTTCGCCGAACCTCTTTGACATGGCAAGCGGCGTGTACGGCGCCTGGGCTGCCGGCGTGCTTGTCGTGTTTCCCGCCAACACCTCGGAGGCCATGGTGCGGCTGCTTGCCGAGGGGGCCGCGGACGCGCTCATCGGACAGTTTGAGACGAGCGGCGGTCTGCCCGTTCTTGCGCCCGCCGCAACGGACACGCCCTGCCGCATGGAAATCGACGATCAGCTGCCCTGCGAGCTCTACACGTCGGGTTCGACCGGCATTCCCGCGGGCATTCCCAAGGTGATCCGCAAGCTCTTTTATGAAGTCGAGAACATCGACAAGGGCCAGTACGGACGCGCGGGCGAGCTGCCCGAAGAGACGGTCGTGATCAGCTCGGTGAGCGCGCAGCACATCTACGGGCTGCTCTTTTACATGCTCTGGCCCCTTGCAGCCGCCCGGCCCGCCTGGGGCGAGCGCCTTGCCAATCCCGAGGCCGTCGTCTCGATCGCAAGCCGCTTTGAGAAGCTCGTCTGGATCAGCAGCCCCGCGCTCCTGAAGCGCCTGCCCGACTACCTCGACTGGACGAGCGCGCGCGGGCGCATCTGCCGCATCTTCACCGCAGGCGGCCCGATCGATGCGGCGGGCATCGCGCACGTGAACACCCTCACCGGCATCAGTCCGGTGGAAGTTCTGGGCTCGAGCGAAGCGGGCGGCATCGCCTGCCGCTGCCGCGTGCCCGATGAATCCGGGAACGTTCCCGACGAGCCCTGGTCCCCGCTTCCCCTCATGACCGTGAAAACGCTCGAGGGACTGCTCTGGGTGAAGAGCCCCCAGCTTGAAACGGACGGCTGGATGCAGACGGGCGACAGGGCCGAGATGCTCCCCGACGGCAGATTCCGCCACTACGGACGGGCGGACCGCGTCGCCAAGATCGCCGAAAAGCGCGTCTCGCTCACCGGGATTGAAACGCTGCTCGTGAACACGGGGCTTGTCGCAAAGGCCCGCGCGTTCCAGCTTGCCGATGCCAAGGCAAGCCTCGCGGTCGTTGCCGTGCCCGCGGAAAAAGGCTGCGCCGAACTGCTGCAGCACGGGAAGAAATCGCTTGTCGACACGCTGAAGACCGCGCTCCTCACAAGCTTTGAGCGCGTATGCCTGCCCCGGTACTGGCGCTTTGTCCAGGCGCTGCCCGAAGACCACATGGGCAAGACGACGCTCGATGTTCTGACGCCCCTGTTTGACGCGAGGACCCCGCAGTGGGTTCTGCAGGAAAAGACCGGGGATGCGGCCAGGGGGCTGCTCCTCGTGTCCGCCAACGCGCCGTTCTTCAAGGGGCACTTTGACGGATT
>OMXR01000021.1 GCA_900315045.1 uncultured Sutterella sp.
GTTCCGGTTCAGGTTGAGCTCTATGAGCCGCTGCACGCCGAGGGGTTCCCTGAGGCAGGCCGCCGCAAGCTTCAGGGCAGGATCCTTGCCGTTGAGGGTGAGCCTGGCAATGAATTGATCCGCTTCGCTTTTGAAGAGCTGGAGATTGCCCGCACGCCCGCTCAGGCGGCCAAGATGCGGCAGAGCAGGAAAAAGCCCTCCGGCGACGCCAAACCCGTTGAGGTCACATTCTCCTTCCAGGATGTTGACCGCGCTAACCTGATTCCCCAATTGGACTTTAGAGGTAACAAGTAATGAGCCGTGAAATGCTCGATATGGTCGAAGTTTTGGCCCGAGAAAAGAACGTTGAACAATCCGCCGTTTTCGGTGTTCTGGAGCTGGCTCTTGCAAGTGCCGTGAAAAAGTCCCAGTTCCCCGGCGAAGACGCCGACATCGTGGTGAGCGTCAACCAGACCACGGGCGATTGGACTGCCAAGCGCCGCTGGGTCGTCGTGAGCGACGACCAGGGGCTTCAGCAGCCCGATCGCGAAGAGATGTTCAGCGACATCCACGATGAGCATCCGGATCTGCAGGTCGGTGACTACATCGAAGTTCCCGTCGACAACATCAACACCTCCGGCCGCCGCTTTGCCCAGGATGCCAAGCAGGTCATCCTGCAGCGCCTGCGCGATGCCGAGCGCGAACAGATTCTCAACGAGTTCCTTGCCCGGGATGAAAAGATCGTTTCCGGCCAGGTCAAGCGCATCGACAAGGAAGGCGCGATCATTGAAGTGGGCCGGCTGGAAGCCCGCCTGCCCCGCTCCGAAATGATCCCGCGCGAGAACCTTCGCAATTCCGAGCGTGTTCGTGGTCTGGTGCTGCGCATCGAAGACAGCAACAAGGGCAAGCAGGTCATTCTCTCCCGCACGAGCCCCGATTTCCTTGCCAAGCTCTTTGAGCTTGAGGTTCCGGAGATTGAGGAAGGCGTTGTCGAGATCAAGTCGGTTGCCCGCGACCCCGGTTCCAGAGCAAAGATTGCCGTGATCAGCCGCGACAAGCGCGTTGAGCCCGTCGGCACCTGCATCGGCATTCGCGGTTCGCGTGTGACGGCCGTCACAAATGAGCTTGCCGGCGAGCGCATCGACGTTGTGCGCTGGGATGAAAACCCCGTGCAGTTCATCGTCGAGGCTCTCAAGCCCGCCAAGGTGAGCAAGGTGGTTGCCGATGAGGAGCTGCACTCGATGGATGTGACGGTCGATGAAGACAACCTTGCCATCGCCATCGGCAAGGGCGGCCAGAACGTGCGCCTTGCCTCCGATCTCACCGGCTGGAAGATCAACATCATGACCGCGCAGCAGGCCGAGGAGCGTGAGCAGAAGGAAGTCGAAGAGGCATGCACCGAATTCATGGATGCCCTCACGATGGACCACGAAGCTGCCCAGGCGCTCGTTGAAGGCGGCATCTTCACCCTTGAAGAGCTCGCCTATCTGCCCGAGCAGGAAATCAAGGCGCTTGGCATCTTTGACGACGAGACGGTCGTCGAGCTGCGCGAGCGCGCCCGCAACGTGCTGTTGGCCCGTGCGCTCAAGCGCGAGGAAAACCTGCGCCAGGCCGATGAGTCCCTCGTCGGTCTCGAAGGCATGGACAACGACCTGGTGAGCAAGCTTGTCGAAGCCGGTGTGAAGAGCGCTGATGATCTTGGTGATCTGGCCACCGACGAACTCATGGAAGCCACCGGTATTGATGAAGAGCGTGCAAAGGCATTGATTCTTGCCGCCAGAGCATCCTGGAACTAATCGCCCGGCGCAAGGAGTAAATCAGAACCATGGCAACAACAGTTTCGCAATTTGCCCAAGAGCTGCACATTTCGCCCGAGACGCTGCTGCGCCAGCTGCGCGCGGCATCGATTCAGGTGCAGGATGCAGACAGTGTCATTCAGGAGGCTGACAAGCGCCGGCTGCTGGACAGCCTGCGCGAGCAGCGCACTTCGGCCAACCGTCCCCGCAAGATTACCGTGACGCGCCGCGAGACGACGACGATCCGCCAGAACGATGGCCAGGGCGGAGCGCACACGATCGAGGTTGAATTCCGCCGCCGCCGGGTCTTTGTGAAGAATGCGGCAGCGCAGCAGGCAAGCGATCGCGCCAAGCAGATCGCTGCCCAGCGTGCCGAGCTTGAGGCCCAGGCCAAGGCGGCACTCGAGCAGAAGCAGGCAGAGGAGCGCGCTCAGGCCGAGCTCGCCGCTGCCCAGAAGCTCGCAGCGGAAAAGGCTGCGGCCGAGCAGAGAGCTGCCGAAGAGAAGGCGGCTGCCGAGAAGGCTGCAGCAGAAAAAGCGGCAGCCGAAAAGGCGGCGGCCGAGAAGGCTGCTGAGCAGAAGGCTGCAGAGCAAAAGGCTGCAGAGCAAAAGGCTGCTGAAGAAGAGGCTGCGGCCGAGAAGGTTGCAGCGGCAAAGGCTGCTGAACAGGCTCGCGCTGAAAAGCTGGCTCAGGAAAAGGAACGGCAGGCTCAGGCCAAGGCTGCTGCCGAAGCCGAAGAGGCTGAGGCCGCCAAGCGCCGTGAAGAGGCTCGCCGCAAGGCTCTTGAAGAGGCCGAGGCGATCCGCAACATGCTCAGCAAGCCCCGCACCGTTCTCAAGGCCAAGGCCGATCGCGGCGACAAGCGCGACGAGGAAAAGCAGGAGCAGGCCTCCAAGGGCGCTTCTGCCAAGGATGGTGCCAAGAGTGCGGCCAAGGGTGAGAAGAAGGCTGCCGACAAGAAGGTCAAGTCCGCATCGTCTGCAGACGGCGCCAGCCGCTCGGGCGAAGGCAAGGGCGGCAAGAAGTCCGGCAGCAAGGGCAGAAAGAACGATCGCGGCGGCGATGACCGCAGCTGGGGGGAGAGCCAGGAGAGGCATCGCACCCTCAAGACGCGCGGCGGCAGTGATGATGGGGATTCCGAGAGCTGGCATGCGGGTCATCGCAAGCGCCGCCACGAGGAGCCCAAGCATGTCCACGAGATGCCCACCGAGCCCGTGGTGCGCGAGGTCAGCGTTCCCGAGACCATTTCCGTTGCCGATCTTGCGCACAAGATGAGCGTGAAGGCAACTGAAGTGATCAAGGTGCTGATGAAGATGGGCCAGATGGTGACCATCAACCAGATGCTTGACCAGGAAACGGCCATGCTGATCGTTGAGGAAATGGGGCACACGGCCGTGGCTGCCAAGCCCGATGATCCGGAAGCGATTCTCGGCGAGCTCTCCGAGGGCAGCGAGCAGTTCGAGTCCGTGAGCCGTCCGCCGGTTGTGACGATCATGGGTCACGTTGACCATGGCAAGACTTCGCTCCTGGACTACATCCGCCGCGCAAAGGTTGCAGCCGGCGAAGCGGGCGGCATCACCCAGCATATCGGTGCATACCATGTGCGTACGCCCCGCGGCATCGTGACCTTCCTGGACACCCCGGGGCATGAGGCCTTCACCGCCATGCGTGCCCGCGGCGCCCAGGCAACCGACATCGTGATTCTGGTGGTCGCCGCCGATGACGGCGTGATGCCGCAGACCAAGGAAGCCATTGCCCACGCAAAGGCTGCCGGGGTTCCGCTCGTCGTGGCGATCAACAAGATCGACAAGCCCGACGCCAATCCTGAACGCGTCAAGGGCGAGCTCGTCCAGAACGAGGTTCTGCCCGAGGAGTACGGCGGCGACGTTCCGTTCTGCCAGGTTTCGGCCAAGACCGGCGCCGGCGTGGACGAACTTCTTGAAAACGTGCTGCTGCAGGCGGAAATGCTTGAGCTCAGGGCGCCCAACAAGGGCAGCGCCAAGGGTATCGTCATCGAGTCCCGTCTGGACAAGGGGCGCGGCCCCGTTGCCTCCGTGCTCGTGCAGTCCGGCATGCTCAGAAAGGGCGACATCGTGCTGTGCGGCCCCGTGTTCGGCCGCGTGCGCGCCATGATGAACGAACTGGGCAAGGTCGTGCCCGAGGCCGGCCCCTCGATCCCGGTTGAGATTCAGGGCCTTTCCGACGTGCCCGCCGCAGGCGACGAGCTGCTCGTTCTGCCTGACGAGCGCAAGGCCCGTGAAATCGCTCTGTTCCGCCAGGGCAAGTATCGCGACATCAAGCTTGCCAAGCAGCAGAAGGCGAATCTGGCCAATCTGTTCTCCGGCGAGAGCAACGGCGAGACCAAGACGCTCGCCCTCATCATCAAGGCCGACGTGCAGGGTTCCGTGGAGGCGCTTACCCACGCGCTCACCAAGCTCTCGACCAACGAGGTGCGCGTTTCCGTGGTGCATAACGCCGTGGGCGGCATCAGTGAAAACGATGTCAACCTTGCGGCAGCCTCCCAGGCCGTGATCATCGGCTTTAACGTGCGCGCCGACCAGAGTGCGAGAAAGCTTGCCGAGCATGAGGGCATCGACATCCGCTACTACAACATCATCTACGATGCCGTGGACGATGTGAAGGCGGCCATGAGCGGCATGCTTTCGCCCGAAAAGCGCGAGACCACGCTCGGCCTGCTGGAGATCCGTCAGGTCATCCGCGTGCCCAAGGTCGGTCTCATTGCCGGCTGCCGCGTGCTCGAGGGTCTTGTGCGCAGAAACGCATCGGCCCGCCTGCTTCGCGACAACGTCGTGATCTGGCAGGGCGAGCTCGCCAGCCTGAAGCACTTCAAGGATGACGTGCGCGAGGTGCAGGCCGGCAACGAATGCGGCCTTTCGCTCAAGGGCTACGATGACATCAAGGTTGACGATCAGCTCGAAATCTTTGAAATCACCGAAGTTGCCCGCACGATCGACTGATACGGCCGGAAGGCATTGAAAATCAATGGGGAGGGCGGCCTGCTCAAGAGGCTTTCCTCCCCTTTTGAGACTGAAGAAAAGGAATTCACATATGAAGGCAGCAAAACCTGGACGCGCCGGCCGAGTGGCTGATCAGATCGCCCGGGATTTGGCGGAAATCATCCCGCAGGAAGTGCGTGATCCGCGCGTAGGACTGGTGACGATCACGGGCTGCGAGATTACGCCGGACTATGCGCACGCAACCGTGTACTTCACGGCTTTGGGCTGTGATGAGCAGCAGTGCCTCGAAGGATTGAAGGCTGCGGCAGGAATGCTTCGCAACCAGATTTTCAGAAAGCTGCGCATTCACACGGTGCCGACTCTGCACTTCGTGCTCGACACGAGTGTCCAGAGGGGCTTTGCCATGGATCAGGTGATTGACCGGGCCATGCGGGTGACGCGCGCAGGCGAAAAGGACGGCGAGTAGATCCATGGGCAAGAAGGGCGAGCCGATTGACGGCGTGATGGTCATTGACAAGCCGCAGGGCATGGGCTCGAACTGGGCCCTGCAGATCACCCGGCGGCTGATCAATGCGCAGAAGGCGGGACACACGGGAACGCTTGATCCGATGGCGACCGGGATTCTGCCCCTCGCTTTTGGCAACGCGACGAAATATTCGGCCGACCTGCTCAATGCCGACAAGCGCTACACGGCTACCGTGCGCTTCGGGGCCGCGACCGACACGATGGATGCCATGGGGACGGTGACTGCCACAAGCGACAGGATCCCGAGCCGCGATGAAATCGAGGCGGTCCTCGGGCAGTTCACGGGAGAGGTCATGCAGGTGCCGCCGATGTACTCGGCCATCAAGCATGAGGGCAAGAATCTCTATGAGCTCGCCAGACGCGGCGTCGAAATCGAACGGGAGCCGCGCAAGATTCATATCTATTGGCTAAAATTAATTGATTTTGCCGGCGATACCGCCGTCATCGATGCCAGGGTCAGCAAGGGGACTTACATCCGTGTCCTTGCCGATGATCTGGGCAAGGCTCTCGGAACGTATGCGCATCTGACCGCATTGCGCCGGACTGAAGTTGGCGACCTCACGATCGAGGACGCTGTTCCCTTCTCAGTGATTGATGATCCTGCCAAGAGCATCGAAGAGCGGCGCGCATACCTGAAAGGCGCTGACTATCTCCTGAAGAGTCTTCCTGAAATCACTCTCGGGGAAGTCGATGCCCGGCGTCTTCGCAACGGACAGAGGCTTGCCATCGGCAGCACTGTCCGTGGTTCGGCAAGGGCATACGGGCCAAACAGACAATTGCTTGGCGTGGTGGAGGTCGATTTTCGCGGCACGGTCCACCCGAGCAGATTGAATAAATTCACAACCGACTAGGAAAGAGCGCAGACTGCCCCGGGCAGAGCGCCATGAAAGAGAACCATGACACGAGCAATCCGCAATATTGCAATCATCGCTCACGTTGACCACGGCAAGACGACCATGGTTGACAAACTGCTGCAGTGTGCAGGCACGTTCCGCGCCAATGAAAAGGTCGAGGAACGCGTCATGGACAGCGGCGACATTGAAAAGGAGCGCGGCATTACGATTCTGGCCAAGAACTGCGCCGTCGAATACGAGGGTGTGCACGTCAACATCATCGATACCCCGGGGCACGCAGACTTCGGTGGAGAAGTGGAGCGCGTGCTCTCCATGGTCGATGGCGTGCTGCTGCTGGTGGACGCAGTTGAAGGCCCGATGCCTCAGACGAGGTTTGTGACCCGCAAGGCTCTGGCCGCAGGCCTCAAGCCCATCGTTGTGATCAACAAGGTTGACCGTCCGGGCGCCCGTCCGGACTGGGTTGTCAACCAGACGTTCGATCTGTTCGACAAGCTGGGCGCCACGGAGGATCAGCTTGACTTCCCGGTGATCTACGCTTCGGCCCTGAACGGCTTTGCCGGATACACCTCCGACGTCGAAGAGCTCAAGAAGATCGGCAACATGCGCGCCGTGTTCGATACCGTCATCAAGTACGTGCCGGTTCGCGAGGACAACGTCGACGCTCCGCTGCAGCTTCAGATCTGCTCGCTTGACTACAACTCCTACGTGGGCAAGATCGGCATTGGCCGCGTGCATCAGGGACGCCTCAAGGGCGGCCAGACGGTTGCCATCATGAATGGCCCGGATGACACGCCCAAGGCTGCCAAGGTCAACCAGATCCTTCAGTTCGAAGGTCTTGAGCGCAAGGTCGTGCCGGATGCGCAGGCCGGCGACATCGTTCTGGTCACGGGCATCGAAGAGCTCAACATCGGCACGACGATCACCGACCCGAACAGCCCCGCCGCTCTTCCGATGCTCACGGTTGACGAGCCGACGCTGACGATGAACTTCATGGTCAACACCTCGCCCCTCGCTGGCAAGGAGGGCAAGTTCGTGACGAGCCGCCAGATCCGCGAGCGCCTCGAGCGCGAGCTCAAGTCGAACGTCGCCATGCGCGTGCGTCCGACCAAGGATGAGACGGTTTGGGAAGTGTGCGGCCGAGGCGAGCTGCATCTGACGATTCTGCTCGAGAATATGCGCCGCGAGGGCTATGAGCTCGCTGTGGGCCGTCCCCGCGTGATTCTGAAGATGGTGAACGGCGAGAAGCAGGAACCCTATGAGCTGCTCACGGTGGATGTTGAAGAGCAGCATCAGGGCGCCGTCATGGAAGAACTCGGCCGCCGCAAGGGCGACCTCACCGACATGGCAAGCGACGGCAAGGGCCGCGTGCGTCTCGAGTACCGGATTCCGGCGCGCGGCCTGATCGGCTTCCAGTCGATCTTCCTCACGATGTGCCGCGGCACCGGCATCATGAGCCACGTTTTCGACGACTACGGTCCCATCAAGCAGGGCGATGTCGGCGAGCGCCGCAGCGGTGCGATCATCAGCCAGGACAACGGCCACTGCGTTGCCTATGCCCTGTGGAAGATTCAGGAGCGCGGCCGCCTGTTCGTGAGCCCCGGCGATGACCTGTACGAAGGCATGATCATTGGCGAGCACGCCCGCGAGAACGACATCGTCGTCAACCCGATCCGCGGCAAGCAGCTCACGAACATCCGCGCCTCCGGCACGGATGAGGCGATCCGCCTTGTGCCGCCGGTTCAGCTGACGCTTGAGAGCGCCGTGGAATTCATCAACGATGACGAGCTCGTTGAGATCACGCCCAAGACGATTCGTCTGCGCAAGGTCTGGCTCAAGGAGTTCGAACGCCGCCGCGCAGCGCGCGCCGAGCGCGATGAGATGACGCTCTAAGACAGCAGGCATGTCAAAGAAGATGTCCGCAATGTGTCCTTGCGGGAGCGGAAAGTTCCTGCAGGACTGTTGCGGACGTTTTTTATCCGGGACGGCATATCCGCAGAGCGCGGAGGAATTGATGCGCTCGCGCTACACGGCATATGCAACGGGAAGGCTTGACTGGGTGCGGCGCACCTGGGCTGGCGAGACGGTCCCGCAGGATCTGTCTTCCGGCGAGCCCATCAAGTGGCTGGGACTGAAGGTTGTCAGCTCCCGCCTGATCGACGAGACGCACGCCCAGGTCGAGTTTGTCGCAAGAGGGCGCGCGGGCTCCTCCGGAGCCTTCCGCATGCACGAGCGGTCACGGTTCGAGAAGAGAGACGGACAATGGCTCTATGTCGACGGTGATCAGCTCTGATCCTGCTCTTATATTCGCTTAAATTTTCCTAAATGTCGTTATCTGCACTGAATTCTGAATCGTGGCGGTTTTGCGTCGCCCCGATGCTTGACTGGACCGACCGTCATTGCAGGGTGTTCCACAGGACGCTTTCCCGCCATGCCCGGCTCTATACCGAGATGATCACGAGCCCGGCGCTGGTGCATGGCAACCGGGATTACCTGCTTGGCTTTTCGGAGGCGGAGCATCCTGTGGCCTGCCAGCTCGGGGGCAGCGACCCGCAGGAACTTGCTCAGGCTGCCAGGTGGGTTGCCGAGTACGGATATGACGAGATCAATCTGAACTGCGGCTGCCCTTCTGAGCGCGTCCAGCGGGGCAGTTTCGGCGCCTGCCTGATGCTTGAGCCGCAGCTCGTGGCCGATTGCTGGAAGGCGATGGCCGATGCGGTCGGCATTCCTGTCACCATCAAGCACCGGATCGGCGTGGATGACCGCGACGATTACGGGTTTGTGAGGGATTTCGTCGGCACGCTTTATCAGGCGGGCTGCCGGGTCTTCATCGTGCATACGCGAAGCGCCTGGCTCAAGGGGCTCTCACCCAAGGAAAACCGCGAAGTTCCGCCATTGAAGCGCGAGTACGCCCTGATGCTGAAGCGGGACTTTCCCGATGCCGTCATCTGCGTGAATGGCGGCATCCGGGATCTTGGCGTTGCCGAGGAGCTGATCGCAGGTGGGCTGGACGGAGTCATGGTGGGGCGCGAGGCGTACACGAATCCGTGGCTTCTGGCCGATGTCGATTCCCGTCTTTTCGGCGATGATCATGCCGTGAAGACGCGCGAGCAGGTGATCGAAGAGATGACCGTCTACATTGAGAAGGCGAGCGTCGCGGCGCCTCAGGCGATCCGCGGCACGGCGCGGCACATGCTCGGTCTGCTCAACGGGCTTGCTGGCGCCAAGCAATACCGCAGGACGCTCTCGGATCCTCAGGCCTATGCCGCTTTCGGAGCTCAGATTCTGCGGCAGGCCTACGCCCGCGCAGGCTGGCGGGATGGCTTTATCGGGGAAGATCGTTTCGACGACGATGAATACTAAAAGGCGCCTGTTGACGCCTTTTAGCTGGCAGAAGACGCTAATTTTTGTTTAGCCGGAAGATCTCGACGGCCGCTCCGGCGCACTTGTCGATGGCTTTTGGCTTGCAGCTGCGGATCCGGATCGCCCGCACGGACGAATCGGCGAGGATTTTCCCTGCAACGAGCTCGATCAGCGTCTCCTGCAGGCAGAAGCTGCGCGCCGTGACGGTCTCGTCGATCACCCGCGTAATCTTCGTGTAGTCATAGGTGCTGCTCAGTGAGTCGGAAAGGGCAGCCGGTGCAGGCACCCAGACGTCGACCGAGATTCTCACGGGCTGCGCCACGGACCGCTCGAGCGGCGTGACGCCGATCGAGAGCGAGACTTCATAGTCGATGATTGAGAGCTTGCGGCACGTGAGCGTCAGATTCTCAAGCACGGACATCTCGGCTACTCCTCTTCTCCAAGCGCAATCTCATGCTTGGTGTCGGCGCACCACTCGGACCAGCTTCCGATGTACACGCCCGCGGGCTCGAGCCCCGCGATCCGCATCGCAAGATGGTTGTTGCAGGCGGTGATTCCAGAGCCGCAGTAATTGACGATCGGACGGCCCGCTGCCTTCTGCACGATGGGCGCAAATGCGCGCGCGAGTTCTTCCGGGCTTTTGAAAACCCCGTTTTCCATGTTTTCCGAACAAGGACGATTCACGGCTCCGGGAATGTGACCGGCCTTCGGGTCGATGGACTCGCTCTGGCCGAGATAGCGTTCGTGTGCTCGGGCGTCAACAAGTAGGAAGGAGTGCGAGAGAACATTGGCTTCGACCCGATCGACACGAACAATGACCTCAAGCGGAGTGCCGGCTGTGAAGCTGCCTTCGGAAAAGGCGGGAGCCTCCTGGCTGACCGGCATGCCCTGCTGCGTCCATGAGTCAAACCCGCCATCAAGAACCTGCACGGAGGCGAGTCCGGCCGCACGCAGCGAAAACCACAGCCGTGCGGCAAATGAGGCGCTGCCGCCGTCGTAAACTATGACGCGGTTCTCGCGGCTGATGCCAAGAGCGCGCATCCGCTCGCAAAAGACGGCCATCGAGGGCATCGGGTGGCGGCCGTTGGTGCCGGTTTTGAATCCGCACACGACGGTATCGGCATCGGCAAAACGGGCGCCGGGGATGTGTCCTGCGGCATAGGCCAGGCGTCCCGCTTCGGGCTGCCCGAGTTCGGAACGGGTATCGACGATGATGACGCCGGGCTGCCCGGCAATCGCGGAAAGTTCTTTGACGCTGATGATTGGAAGCATTTTGAGTTTGGCCTCATCGTTGCAGTAAGAGGCCAATCATAGCCTGATGCCGCGCGTGTGCGGGGAGGCTTTCGCAGGGAGACGGGAGATGTTCTTTGCATATGACGAGCGGCAGACCGAGTACCTCAAGAGCCGGGATGCAAAGCTTGGTGCCGTGATCGACAGGCTCGGGCACATTGACCGCACGGTCGACCCGGATCTGTTTCAGGCTGTCGTGCGCCATATCGTCGGGCAGCAGATCTCCATGAAGGCACAGAAAACGGTCTGGGACAGGCTCCGGGCGAAACTCGGCGAGGTGACGCCGCAAAGCGTGGGGCTCGCCGATGTCGAGGGCCTCCGCTCGGTGGGAATCTCCGGCCGCAAGGCTGAGTACATCAAGGATTTCTGCGACCGCATCCGGCGCGGTGATTTTGATCTCGGCGCGGTGGCGCGCATGGATGACAAGGAGGCCATCAGGGCGCTCAGCTCGCTCAAGGGCATTGGCGTGTGGACCGCCGAGATGATTCTGCTTTTTTGCTTGCAGCGGCCTGATGTGCTCAGTTTTGACGATCTTGCGATTCAGCGCGGCATGCGCATGGTCTACCGCCACCGTACCATTGACAGGGAGCGTTTCGAGCGCTACAGGCGGCGACTGTCGCCGTGCGGCAGCGTTGCGAGCCTGTATTTCTGGGCGGTCTCCGGCGGAGCGCTTGCCGGTGTGACGGATCCCGCAGCAGTGCGGAAAAAGAAATAAGCGTTGCCGCTACAATCGCGGCGCGAGTTTTTGTGAGGATTGAAAATGAAGATTGCATTCATGGGCGGCGGAAACATGGGTTCTGCCATTGTCTCAGGACTGGTTGCTCACGGCTTTCCCGGTTCGGACCTGATGGTCTGCGATCCAAACGCCGACAAGCGTGAGGCACTTGAGACTCGGTGCGGAGTCTGCACGCATGAAGCGGCAGGGTCCTGGCTTTCTGAGGCTGATCTGGTCGTGCTGGCTGTCAAGCCCCAGATGCTCAAGGATTGCTGCGAAGAGATCCGCCCGCTCCTCAAGAGTTCTGCGGGCATTCTGTCAATTGCCGCCGGCGTGGCGATCGAAAGCCTCGCGGCATGGCTGGGTACCCGCGACATTGTCCGGGCAATGCCCAATACGCCGGCCAAGGTCGGCTCGGGGTTCACGGGACTCTTTGCCGGAGCCGGGGCGGCAGAGCAGACCCGGCAGGCTGCCGAGCGCATCATGGCAAGCGTCGGCCGCGTGCTGTGGCTTGACAGCGAAGAGGACATCCACATTGTGACCGGCGGGCCGGGGTCTGGTCCGGCCTACGTGTTCCTTTTCCTTGAGTCGCTCGCCGAGGCGCTTGAAAAGCGCGGCATGAGCCGGGATTTTGCCCGGGAACTTGCCCTGAGCACCGTCGAGGGAGCGGCACGCCTTGCCCGTGAGACGGGGGAGGATTTTGCGCAGCTTCGCCGCAATGTCACCAGCAAGGGCGGCACGACGGCCAAGGCGCTCGAAGTGTTCGAGAAGCGTGACGCACGCGGCATGATGGATGAAGCCGTCGGGGCCTGCATCGCCCGCTCCCGCGAAATGGCCGAACTCTTCAAGTAGCGTTGAGCGGAGTGCGCGCCTTGACCGATCCCTATCGGAAAATCATCCACATCGACATGGATGCATTTTTTGCCTCCGTGGAGCAGCGGGACAATCCGGAACTGCGCGGCAAGCCCGTTGCGGTTGGACACGCCGAGGGGCGCGGAGTCGTTGCGACAGCGAGCTATGAAGCCAGGCGCTTTGGCGTGCACAGCGCAATGCCGAGCCGCAGAGCCCTGGAGCTCTGCCCGGATCTGATCTTTGTGCCGGGACGCATGGACCGGTATCGGGAAGTCTCCGCCCAGGTGACGGAAATCTTTTCCCGATATACCGACCTCATTGAGCCCCTGAGCATCGACGAGGCTTTTCTGGACGTTACGGAAAACAAGAAGGGGATCGCGCTTGGCGTGGACGTGGCCCGGCAGATCAAGGCGGCCATACGCGAGGAATTGCACCTTGTTGCAAGCGCAGGCGTCTCCTACAACAAGTTTCTAGCCAAGATCGCAAGCGACTGGAGAAAGCCCGACGGCCTGTGCACGATTCACCCGGACAAGGCCCTGGAATTCATCGACCAGCTCAAGGTTGAGCACCTCTGGGGAGTGGGACCGGCTACGGCAAAGCGGATGCATGAGATGGGCTTTGTCTGGGCGCGGCAGCTTCGGGAGCTTTCGCTGCCCGAGATGATGCGCCGCTTCGGGCGCTCCGGCTACACGTACTACCGGTTCGTCCGGGGGATTGACGATCGGCCGGTGAGCGTGAACCGCGAGCGCAAATCCGTGGGGTGCGAAGAAACCTACGAGGGGGATGTTCGCGACGGGAAGGTGCTCGGGGAGCTGCTTGAATCGCTCGCCTACCAGCTCTTCCGCCGTATCGAGAAAAAAGCCTTCTGGGGCGCAACGCTCACGATCAAGATTCGATTCGGCGACTTTACAACGATCACGCGGTCGCGTTCCCGGGATATGCCTTTTGCCTGCGTTTCGGACATCCTGCTTTGCGCCAGGGATATGCTTGAGCCGCACGCGGGACATCCCAGAGGCATTCGGCTGCTCGGGCTGGCGGTGAGCAACCCGAAGGCTGACGAGAATCCGGCTCAGCTCGAACTCTTTGACGAGGAGGACTTCGGGGACTGATCCGATGCAAAGATGTTGTTCTGCCCCATTTTCGGCACGGCTCCGAACAGCCCCTTCAGATAGTCGCGCCGGATGATCTTGTCAAAACGGATGTATTTGCCGGACTCTGAAACGAATGAGGTGAGAGGGCGCAGCTGGCATGCGCCTTCCTCGGTGCGTTCCGTGAACCAGAGTTCGTCGCGCCGGAAGAGATTCTGATCTAGAAGTTCCGTGCTTCGGGTTGTGAAGATGAGCTGCGTCATGTGGGTGCCGTCCCGGGCCTGCAGGAAGTCCGTCAGGATTTTTTTTGTCAGAAGCGGATGCAGTCCGAGATCAAGGTCGTCCACGATCAGAATGCCTGAAGCCGGGTTGCTGATGAGGGCGGACATCTGGGGAAGTAACCGAATCAGGCGTTTGACGCCATAGCTTTCGTGCTCGGCCTCTATCACCTTCGCGCCGTCCGCGGCATGGTGCGTCGGGAGGATTTTCTGCACTTCGATCCTGTGGGAGCCTGATTCGAGCCTTGCTCTGAGGCGCGTTCCATCGGCGAGGGTGATTTCGTAAGTATTTCCCGGTGCGCCGTACAGAAGGCCGATCAATTCCTCCCGGATCTGCCGCGGCAGGCCGTCCAGATACGCGGTTTGCTCCTGAAAGCCGCTGATGCCCGTGGCAAGCGTGTCGAGCGCTTCGGCCAGGGCGCTTTGACCGGCAGAGACTCTTTTGGGGAGCAGGCTGTGCTCGGCGCTCAGGAATTTGAGCGAGCGGAACCAGGCGCCGAGGGGGGCGGCCTGTGCGACGCCTTCGGCCAGAAGGCTCTTGAGCAGCAGCGTGTCGGCTCCCGTGCTGTAGGCGATGTTGCGGGCCGTTTCGTCTGCAAAGAGTTTTCCCGTAAAGGTCTGCGCATTTCTCTGGAAGACGATCTCCTCCGTCTTGGTGAGGATGCGGCGCAGGCTTTCGCTTGACACGGCCAAGTCCGAAAGTTCGCACTCGTAGTCGTACAGCGTGCCGCCGGCAAGGCAGGACAGGGCAAAGCGCGTTGGCTTGTCTGCGCTTTGCTTCTGCAGTCCGAACGGGATTCTTCCGGTGCGCCCCGGCTGCCGTGAGCCTTCCAGAACCAGGGAGCGCAAAAAGGCGAGTGCGGAGACAAAAGCGCTTTTGCCGCTTGCGTTGGGGCCGAAAAGCGCGGCGCATGAGAGCACCTTGCTCCGATACCTGCGCAGCGGCACCAGGCGCTCCTTGTGCTGGGCCAGTTTCGGGAAGGGAATCATCCAGAACTCGGTCTGATCCCGGAACGGACCGAAATTCGACACGGTGAAGCTGATCAGCATTTTCTCTGTTTGCGTGAAAAATTCTCTTCAATAGAGTACTTATTTTACGAATCAAGCTGTTTTTCCGCAAAAACGAACGAAAATTGAAAAGAAATCCCTTTTTTCGAGAAAAAGTCTTGTGACTTCGACAGCCTTTGCATAGAATGCCGAACGCTCTGAGCCGCGGCATGCAGCCGCGGCGATTTGTTTCTCTGACCTCCGGCCAGACTGCCGGACAGGTCTTTTAGCCCAATAAAGGAATAGAAATGGCTGTTCAGCAAAATAAGAAGTCCACGGCTCGCCGCGGCAACCATCGCTCTCACGCTGCTCTGACCAATCCGGCAGTTGCAGTTGAAGCCACGACCGGTGAAGTGCACCTGCGCCACCACATCTCTGCCACCGGTTTCTACCGCGGCAAGAAGGTCATCAAGACCAAGAACGACGCCGAGTAATCCTTCGGTCATCGTTGCGAAAAGTCGCTGCTCGGGTTCGTCCGGGCGGCGATTTTTTTCGTATTGATGTCAGCCTCTTGCCTGAAGACTGCGGGCAATCGGCTCCAATGCGCCATTGCGCTTTGCTAAGATAGCCGGAACTTGAGAGGAATCCTGACATCGTGGATGACAACAAGAAAAACGCTTACACGCGCGTGATTGCCACCGGGTCGGCCCTGCCGGCCAAATCGGTCAGCAATGACGCTCTTGCGGCGCGTCTGGCTGAGATTGGCGTGCAGACGAGCGATGAGTGGATCAGCTCCCGCACGGGGATCCGCAGCCGCTATCTGGCCGAGCCCGGGCTCACCGTTCTCGAGCTTGCCAGCAGGGCCAGCCGGAAGGCATTTCAGAGCGCGGGCATAGATCCCGCTTCGATCGATCTCATCATTGTTGCAACAACGACTGCGGACGCCGTGTTTCCTTCCACGGCCTGCGCGTTGCAGGCGGCGCTTGGAATCAAGGGGTGCGCGGCGTTTGACGTGCAGGCGGTCTGTTCGGGGTTCGTGTACGCGATGAGCGTTGCCGACGGTCTTATCCGCACCGGCGGCTACCGCCGGGCCCTCGTGGTCGGCTCGGAGATCTTTTCCCGCATTGTCGACTGGACGGACCGCACGACCTGCGTGCTCTTTGGTGACGGAGCCGGAGCGATCGTCCTTGAAGCGAGCGATGCCCCCGGCATTCTGGCGCACCGCATGCATGCGGACGGCACGTTCGGGGCGGATACGCTCAGCCTTGCGGCGCGAATCGAGCAGGGGGCTGTTGTCGGTCACCCCTTTGTCCGCATGAACGGCAGACAGGTGTTCCGGCTGGCGGTCGATTCGCTCACCCGGTCGGCGCAGGAGGTTTGCGCGATGGCCGGCCTGAAGCCCTCGGACGTCGATGTCTGGGTGCCCCATCAGGCCAATGTCCGCATTATCGAGATGATTTCCAGAAAGCTCGAGTTTGCCGAGGAAAGAACCGTGATTACGGTCGATCACCACGGCAATACGTCAGCCGCTTCGGTGCCGCTTGCACTGGATGAAGCCGTCCGCAGCGGACGGATCGGAGCGGGTGACACTGTTTTGTTACAAGGCGTTGGCGCAGGCATGACCTGGGGCAGCGTTCTTTTAAAATGGTAAGTCAGTTTGATTAAAGACCAGGCGCGGCGCTTTTGGCATTCTTGCCGCGCAAAGGGGATGAGAAGATGAAATTAGCATTTGTATTTCCGGGGCAGGGCAGCCAGAGCGTCGGCATGATGGATGGCTGGGCCGGCAATGAAGCTGCAGAGCAGGTGATCGCCGAAGCGGGCAGGAGCCTGAAGGAGGATCTGTCGGAGCTGATGCACAAGGGACCGACGGAAATCCTGAACCTCACTGTGAATACCCAGCCCGTGATGCTCGCTTCCTCCCTTGCGATGTACCGTGCGTACCGCGCCGCCGGCGGCCGTGCTCCTGAAGTGATGGCCGGCCACAGCCTCGGCGAGTACACGGCTCTCACCGCTGCCGGTGTCTTCTCGCTTTTTGATGCAGTGCGTCTGGTCCGGTTCCGTGCCGAGGCCATGCAGAGCGCAGTGCCGGTTGGCGTCGGCTCCATGGCCGCCATCATCGGCGGCAAGGAAGAGGTTCTCGCTGAAGCTTGCGCCCAGGCCGCCCAGGGCGAAGTGGTTGAAATGGTGAACTTCAATGCTCCGGGACAGATTGTGATTGCAGGCCACAGGAATGCCGTTGATCGCGCCTGCCAGCTCGCGGTCGCCAAGGGTGCCCGCCGCGCGGTGAAGCTGCCTGTCTCTGCCCCCTTCCACAGCTCGCTGCTGATTGATGCTGCCCGCTCGATCGCAGTGCGTCTTGCGCAGACCGAAGTGAAGGTTCCCGAAATTCCGGTGATTGCCAACGTTGATGTGATGGCGCATGACACGCCCGAGTCGATCCGCGATTCGCTTGCCCGCCAGGCATCTCGTCCCGTTCAGTGGGTGAAGACGATTGAGAAGATGCGCGACATGGGCGTGACGCACATTGTCGAATGCGGTCCCGGCAAGGTTCTCACCGGCCTCATCCGCCGCATCGCACCGGAAATGCAGACGATGAGCATCAGCTCGCAGGCGAGCCTGGATTCGATCCTTGCCACTGAAAGCTTCCGCGAGTAGTCATGGCAATGTCGGTATTTAACGCCCAGACACTGTCCGGACAGGTGGCTCTGGTTACCGGAGCCACCCGGGGGATCGGCGCCGCGGTGGCCGCCGGCCTTGCCGAGGCCGGAGCCTTCGTGATCGGTACGGCGACGAGCCAGAGCGGGGCCGAGGCGATCAGCGCCGCCCTTGCGCAAAAGGGACGTGGGATTGTTCTCAATGTGACGGATCGGGCGGCCTGCTCCGAGGCGGTTGATGCAATCGTCAAGGAGTTCGGGCGGCTTGACATTCTCGTCAACAACGCGGGAATCACGCGCGACATGCTGAGCATGAGGCTTTCGGATGAAGCCTGGGATGCCGTGATTGAGACCAATCTGACGGCGGCCTTCAGGCTGGCCCGCCAGGCGATTCGTCCGATGATGCGCCAAAGGCGCGGCAGAATCATTTCTCTGAGCTCTATTGTCGGAGCCATGGGGAATGCCGGGCAGGCGAATTATTCGGCAGCCAAGGCCGGTCTCGTGGCGATGAGCAAGTCCATTGCCCGGGAGGTCGCAAGCCGCGGCATCACGGTCAACTGCGTTGCCCCCGGGTTCATCGATACCGATATGACCAAGGGGCTGTCCGAGGAACACAGGAAGAGCCTGCTTGCACAGGTTCCCTGCGGCAGGCTTGGCGAGCCTTCGGACATTGCGAACGCCGTGGTGTTCCTGGCTTCGGATGCGGCCAGCTACATCACCGGTTCAGTGCTTCATGTCAACGGTGGCATGCTGATGCCCTAGAGGCTGAACACCGAACGAAATGAATCGCGGGGATGCGAATAGCGGTCAAGGCTGTTAGAATCTCCCGATCACGAATTTTTTACGGTCGGAGCCTCCTAGAGGACGACGGTAGTTTTAACTTTTACATATCCCGGAGACGGACATGGACGATTTGGAACAAAAGGTCAAGAAGATTATTGCCGAGCAGCTTGGCAAGAACGAGGCGGACATCAAGAACGAGGCCTCCTTCATCGAGGATCTCGGTGCTGACAGCCTTGACACGGTTGAGCTGGTGATGGCTCTGGAAGATGCCTTCAAGGTTCAGATTCCCGATGACCAGCAGGAAAATCTGCGTACGGTTCAGCAGGCTGTTGACTTCATCAAGGCCAATGTGAAGGCCTAATGAGTCGTCTTCCGCCCCCGAACAAGCTAGGCGGAATCAGATCGGAGGGTCGCCTACGGGCGGCCCTTTACTTTAGACAGGAGACGGATACATGCGGCGAGTTGTGGTTACCGGTTTGGGGATGGTGAGTCCCCTGGGCAACGATGTCGAATCCAGCTGGCAGGCGCTTATCGAAGGAAAATGCGGTATCGGACCGATCACCAGGATGGATGCGTCGCAGTTTGGCTGCCAGATTGCCGGCGAAGTCAAGGATTTTGATCCGGCGCAGTATCTGCCCGCCAAGGAGGCCCGCAGGTTTGACCGCTTCATTGCGTTTGCCGTCGCAGCAGGCTGCCAGGCTCTTGACGACAGCGCCCTGGCATTTGATCCGCAGAGCGAAGAGGCCAATCGTGCCGGCTGCCTGATCGGATCGGGCATCGGCGGATTGCCGATGCTCTGCGATACGTACCAGCAGTATCTGGAGCGAGGACCCAGACGGATTTCCCCGTTCCTCATACCCGGATCGATCATCAATATGGCGGCCGGCGAGCTTGCCATTTTGCGCGCCCTCAAGGGGCCGAACCTGACAACGGTGACGGCCTGCTCGACCGGTCTGCACGCAATCGGCGAGGCCTCCTGGATCATCCGGCGCGGTGATGCCGATGTCATGGTTGCAGGCGGCGCGGAAAGCGTGTTTACGCCCGATACCCTGGGCGGCTTTGACAACATGCATGCGCTCTCGCGCAGAAACGATGATCCCCAGGCTTCCTCGCGTCCGTTTGACAAGGGCCGTGACGGCTTTGTGATCGGCGAGGGGGCGGGCATGGTGGTGCTCGAAGAGTACGAGCACGCCGTGAAGCGCGGAGCGAAGATCTACTGCGAGCTCGTCGGCTACGGGCTCACCTGTGATGCCTACCACATCACGACGCCTTCGACGGAAGGTCCTGCCCGCTGCATGCGCATGGCGCTTGAAAGAGCGGGAATCGCCCCCTCCGAGGTCGATTACCTCAACGCCCACGGAACGTCGACGACGCTTGGCGACATCAATGAAGCCAAGGCCGTGCGCGAGGTCTTCGGCGAGGCCGCAGACCGTCTGGTCGTGAGCAGCACGAAGGGCGCCACCGGACATCTTCTGGGAGGCGCCGGCGGCGTTGAAAGCATCTTTACCATCAAGGCAATGCAGACCGATACTGTTCCGCCGACGATCAACCTCGCAGAACAGGATCCCGAGTGCTGCATCAATGTCTGCGCCAACCGTCCGATGCAAAAGCAGATCCGGGTGGCGATGAAGAACAACTTCGGGTTCGGCGGTACGAACGCGACGCTGGTTTTCAAGAAACTGCCGCAGTAGGCGTTGAGGGCAGGCAAAACAAAACCCGGGCGGAAATCGCTTCCCCCGGGTTTTGTTTTGTCTGCCGATCAGTTCGGGCTATTGCAGCACGGGACCGTTGTCGTTGACATCCTGTCCGGCGAGGGGATGCTCCTCCGGGCGGTTCTTGATGGCGGCCCGCTGGGCGGCTCTTGCGCTGCGGGCGGCTTCCTTGGCGCGCTGTTCGCGCTCAGCCTTGAAATTTTTGGCAACGCTGTCGCAGTGCTCGATGAGCAGGATGGCAATCATGAGCGTCGGCAGCATGCCGTAGAGCACCGCTTCGGGCGAGACCGTTGCCGAGGCTCCCAGCCGATAGCTCAGACAGAGCAGAAACGACCCCCACCATGCCTTGACAACAATGTGTCCGGGGGCGAACCGGAGCGTTTTTGCGAGCTCGCTGGCTCCAGACTGCCTGTGCAGCGTGCGCTGCACGAAAAACAGAAAGAGCACGATGTTGAGCAGTGAGGCGAATTTGAGCCAGTCAAACCATTGCATGGTGTCGAACGGATAAAAATAACAGCTTTCGGATTATAGGGCGGCTTAGTTGGTTGAAGCCGAGTGATCGACAAAGGGTTTTTCAGGCGCCTTCACGCTGTGTACGCAGCGAAAGTAAAGGACGGCTTCCGTGCCGGGGCCGGTCTTTCTCTTGGCAGATGCACATTCGAGCATCTGCGCTCCGAGTCCGCTCTCCGAGCAGTGGTTGCGGGCCGTGTTGTACATATGCTCGCGAAGCCGGGCGGGATTGTCCTCCCACGGCCAGACGCTTCTGGCCTCCCATATGTCTCCCGAGACGTTCTTGAGGCTCTCCTCGCGCTGGCGATATTTGTCAAGACTATCGGAAAACGATGTGCAGCCTGCAAGCAGCGAAGCGGCAGCAATCCCCAGTACTAAAGCAGTCAGGTGGCGCATGGTAAAAAACGCTGGTGAAGCGAGAAAGAAAAAACCTGCCGAAGTGTAACAGATGCAATGCTTTGGACCGTCCAATGTGCCTGCTGTCCGGTTGCCTGAGGTGATTGGGAAACTTCCCTCTCCTAGGCAGAACATCCCACCCGAAGAATCGGCAAATGGTGAATAATCCATGTTCACAAATTCAAATTTGCTTATGGAGCCATGCATGTCTGCCCTGAAAAACGGATCGGTTGCTTTGCTTGTTTCTGCCTTGGCTTTCGGCACTTCGGCCGCCACGTTCAGCTGGACGAGTGCCGGTGACATTCTGACCTTTGACATTCACGCGCAGAACGAGAATCTGAATTCCGCAGCCTGCCAGGCGGTTTACGAATCACTGGTGCGCTGGACGCGGGATATGAAGGTTGAGCCCTCACTTGCTGTGAGCTGGAGGCGTGTTCCGGATGGTTTTGAATTCAAGCTTCGCCCCGGCGTCCGGTTTCACGAGGGAGAGCCATTAACGGCTGATGACGTGGTGTTCTCCTATGAACGTGCTCTTTCGGCAAAGAGTCAGTTCAAGAGCCACACCACGGGCATCACGGGAGTGAAGAAGATTGACGACATGACTGTTGTGGTGCTCACCAAGAACGGATCGCCCGTGCTTCTCAACCAAATGGTCGATCTGCGCATCATGAGCAAGAGCTGGGCCCAGAAGCACGGTGCGCTTGAGGTGCAGGACTTCATCAACAAGCAGGAGGCCTACGCCGCCCGCCATGCCAACGGAACCGGCCCCTTCAAGCTCAAGAGCCGCGAAGTGGATGTGAAGACTGTTTTTGAGGAAAACACGGACTGGTGGGATCAGAAGAACCGTGTCGGCAATGCGACGGAAGTTGTCTACATGCCGATCAAATCTGCCGCCACTAGAACGGCTGCGCTGCTTTCAGGCCAGGTTGACTTTGTCCTGGATCCGGCAACGCAGGACCTCAAGCGCCTGGCTGCAGAACCCCATGTCAAGGTTCTCGATGGGCCTGAAAACCGCGCTCTGATGGTTTCACTCGATCAGTATCGTGACTCTTCGCCCTACATCTGGGATGCCAGGGGCGCCAAGATGACGGTGAACCCATTCAAGGACAGGCGGGTGCGCGAGGCCATGAACATAGCCGTGAACCGGACCGGTCTGGTGCGGGGCGTCATGCGCGGCTCGGCTGTTGCCACTGGCTCCATCGTGGCTTCCAACGTGAACGGCTGGACCCGCCAGGCGGCAGCTGTGCCGCCCTACGATTTGAAGCGCGCAAAGGAACTGCTGCGACAGGCTGGCTATGCCGACGGGTTCACATTCTCGATCGACTGTCCGAACAACCGCTGGATCAATGACGAGAACGTGTGCAAGGCTCTGGCCGGCATGTGGGCCAAGATCGGTCTCAAGGTGAACATCAATGCGATGCCGCGGGCCCAGTTCTTCCCAAAGGTGCTGACATTCGATTCTTCGGCAGGGCTTGTCGGATGGGGAGCGTCGACCTTTGACGCTCTTTATCCGCTTCAGAGCCTTTCGGCGACGTTTGATAAAAAGAGCGGCAACGGCATCAGCAATATCGGCCGAGTGTCAAACGCGAAGATGGATGAACTGCTCGCCAAAATTCGAGCAGAGGAGAACCCGAACAGGAGAAACGAACTGCTCGGCGAGGCTCTGCTCCTTGATCACGACGAGGTTCTGCACATTCCGCTTCACGAACAGACGATTCCCTGGGCGATGAACGCGCGAATCGACACGGTGCATCGGCCGGACAACCGTTTGAGGCTTGACTGGGTCCGGATCAAGGAGAAATAAAGGGCGATGCTCTCATTTCTTGTCCGCCGGATTGCACAGGCCTTTGCGGTAATGCTTGTTGTCGCCGCAGTGGCTTTTGTGCTTTTCCAGTTCATCGGTGACCCGGTTTCGCAGATGCTGCCCATGGATGCGAGCCCTGCCGACAGGGCGGCTCTTGCTGCTGCTCTTGGGCTGGATTCGCCCTGGTACGTGCAGTTTGCACGGTTTCTGGGCAATGCTGCGCAAGGGGATTTCGGCATTTCTCTGCGTCAGGCTGCGCCCGTTTCCCGGCTCATCGCCGAGAGGCTTCCCGCAACGCTGGAGCTGGCGTTGTCATCTGTCATTCTGGCCACTGCCGTGGGCATTCCCGCCGGAGTCTATGCTGCGATCTCGCGCAAGAGCGCTGGGGCGAAGTTTGTGATGGGGGCTTCGCTTCTTGGCATTTCACTGCCGACATTTCTGATCGGCATCCTGCTCATCCTAGTCTTCAGCGTTTGGCTCGGGTGGATGCCTGCCTTTGGCCGCGGGGAGGTTGTGAGTATTGGAGGCTGGACAACGGGACTTGCCAGCGCTGACGGCCTCAGGCATCTCGTTCTCCCCGCCGTGACTCTGTCGGTCTTTCAGGTTGCGCTCATCATCCGGCTGGTGCGCTCGGAAATGCTTGAGGTGCTGAGAAGCGATTTCATCAAGTTCGCCCGTGCACGCGGTCTCTCGAGCCGATCGATTTGCTTTGTGCATGCTCTGAAGAACACGCTTCTTCCCGTCATTACGATCACGGGGCTGCAGCTGGGCGGCATCATCGCCTTCTCCATCGTGACCGAAACCGTGTTTCAGTGGCCGGGCATGGGGCTGCTTTTCCTGCAGTCGGTTCAGTTTGCCGACATTCCCGTGCTTACTGCATATCTGTGCCTGATTGCCCTCGTGTTTGTGCTCATCAATTTATGCGTGGATTTGCTCTACATGCTGGTGGACCCGCGCCTCAGGATTCAGAAAGGATCGTAGTTCCCATGTCACAGGTCGTTTTGGATGAAGCCGTCTCCCTGGTGCTCGATGATGTTGTTGCGATTCGGCACGATATTCACAGACATCCCGAGATCGGCATGCAGGAAAAGAGAACTGCAGCGATTGCTGCCGAGTGGTTGCGCAGGTGCGGATGCGATGAAGTTGCCGAGGGGGTCGGCCGGACCGGGGTGGTCGGTGTGATTCGAGGCAGCCTGCCAGGATCCGGAATGGTTGGGTTCCGCGCCGATATGGATGCGCTTGCAATGACCGAGAAAAGCGGCGTGCCCTGGTCTTCTGAAATCCTAGGCATGCAGCACGGCTGCGGACATGACGGACATGTGGCAACGGCTCTGGCGCTTGCTAGTGCCCTCAGTTCCGACCGGAGTTTTGTGGGTACTGCCGTGATCATCATTCAGCCTGGAGAAGAGGGATTTGCCGGAGCCCGGGAAATGATCCGTGACGGGCTGTTCGAGCGCTGGAACATGGATGAGGTGTATGCGCAGCACGGAGGCGTTGAACTGCCCGTTGGCCAGTACGGCATGACGCAAGGCCCCATGATGGCGGCTGCCGACCGTTTTGTGATCGACGTGCTGGGTGTGGGAGGCCACGGAGGACGCCCCAACCGTTGCGTTGACCCAGTGGTTGCCGCCGCCCAGATCATCATGCAGCTGCAGACGATTGCCTCGAGATCGGTCAATCCGATGAATCCGGCTGTGGTGACGGTGGGGCATGTGCTTGCCGGTCAGGAGGAGGCCGTGTCGGTCATTCCGGACCGTGCAAGGCTCACGGGCACCACACGCTGCATGCATCCGCAAGACCGCGACATGATTGAAAGGCGGATGGGGGAGATCTGCGATGGCGTTGCCCTCGGTACTGGATGCAAGGTTGAATTCGCGTACAAGCGCATGTATCCGCCCACGATCAATCATGAAGAGCAGAGACAGGCGGTCGCTTCATTTCTGGCTGGCGAGATCGGCGAGGACAATGTCCGGCTCGACTATCCGGCAAGCATGGGAGCGGAGGATTTTGCCTTCATGCTGGAAAGACGCCCCGGCTGCTACATCAGGACGGGTACGAGGGATGAGCAGCATGCGGCGGGGGCCCACCATCCAGCATTTGACTTCAACGACAGGGTGATCGGTCCCACGGCAAGTCTCTTTGCCAGGTTCATGCGGCAGAGAATCACGCTGCTCAGCAAAAGGAAGGCATCCGAGTGACTGCAAAGGAACGACAGGGTAGCGCCCTGAAGAGTTTTATGGACCGGGATCTGGTCTGGTCGCTTGTCCACAGCCCGGCAGCACTTTTTTCGCTGATGCTGACTGCGGTGCTTGTTGCCGCCGCTTTCGGTGCGCCGTTGGTTGCTCCCTTTGACCCGTTTGACCTCGCTTCAATCGACATAGGCGCGGCTAATCAGCCTCCTGCGTGGCTTCCCGGCGGCTCTGGTGAGTATTTTCTCGGCGCCGACGACCAGGGCCGGGATCTTTTCTCGAGCATCCTGTACGGCATGCGGCTTTCGCTTGTGATCGGCCTTGTGTCGGTCGTTCTTTCAATTGTTCTCGGAGTGTCTCTCGGGCTTGTGTCCGGATACGCTGGTGGATGGCTTGATGCGTTCATCATGCGCGTGTGCGACGTGATGCTCTCGTTCCCTGCGATTCTCGTGGCGCTTCTGGTGGACGGCATTGCTCGGGCTGTCATGCCGAGCGGCATGCACGATGACCTTTCGTACGGGGTGCTCATCTTTGCCATCACGCTTTCGGGGTGGGTGCGGTATGCCCGCACCGTGCGCGGGTCCACGCTCGTAGAGAAGGAAAAGGAATACGTGCTTGCGGCTCGGGTGATCGGCACCGGCCGCGCGGCCATTGTTTTCAAACACATTTTGCCCAATGTTCTGGGGCCGGTATTTGTCCTTGCGACAGTGCATGTGGCAACCGCCATCATGACCGAGGCGACGCTTTCGTTCCTCGGAGTGGGAGTGCCGCCAACAACTCCATCGCTTGGAACACTCATCCGCATTGGCAACGACTACCTGTTCTCAGGCGAGTGGTGGGTGACGGTGTTTCCGGGACTGGTTCTGGTGCTTCTCGTGCTGTCGGTGAATCTGCTCGGCGACTGGCTGCGCGATGCGCTCAATCCGAAACTGCAGTAGGGAGGAAGCATCATGATTCAGGCCAAGCTTCCCGTTCTTGAGATCCGGCATCTGTCGGTGGAAATTCCGCTGCGCAGGACGACGCTCGTCGCGCTCGATGACGTCAGCCTCACTATTGCCCCAGGTGAGATACTCGGCATGGTGGGTGAGTCGGGGGCCGGCAAGTCCATGACAGGCAACGCAGTAATCGGGCTGCTGCCTGCGCCAGGCAGGATCTCTTCGGGAGAGATTCTGCTTTCCGGGCGCCGCATCGACAATCTTTCCGAAGAAGCGAAGAGCCGGATTCGCGGCAGGCGCATTGGAGCCATTTTCCAGGATCCGCTGACCAGTCTCGATCCGCTCATGAAAATCGGCGAGCAGATTGTTGAGACCATTGAGCGGCATGATGTGGGGATCAGCAGGCGCAAGGCCGAGGCGCGGGCTGTCGAGCTGCTGCGTGAGACGGGCATTCCTGCGCCCGAAGAGCGTTTTCACCATTATCCGCACGAATTTTCGGGCGGAATGCGGCAGCGCGTTGTGATTGCTCTTGCTCTTGCTGCGGTCGATTCAGGCGCAGGTGATTGACCTGCTCAAGAAACTCGCCAGAGAGCGCGGTGCCAGCGTCCTGCTGATCACGCATGACATGGGCGTGATTGCCGAGACCGCCGATCGCGTGGCCGTCATGTACGCGGGGCGGATTGTAGAAATCGGGACGGTACAGAACGTAATCGGGCGTCCGCAGCACCCGTACACCAAGGGACTCATGGGAGCGATTCCGGACATAGAGGCTCCCGGCATGTGGCTTGAACAGATTGATGGCGTGATGCCGCCCCTCAATGCAATTCCTGCGGGCTGTGCATTCCACCCGCGCTGCCGTGCGAGTGACGAGAAGTGCCGCACGCAAAGGCCATCGCTCATGCCGATGGGGACATGCGAAGCGGCCTGCTGGAAGGCATCTCCGAGCGGGAACCCAGTGCCTGACAGTCTGGTGGCGTTCGTGCCGAAGAGCGGGGCGGAAAAAGGAGGGCGCAAATGACCGGAGCTGACCGCAAGGATCCCGATGTCATTGTCAGGGTGCGCAACGTTTCCAAGGAATTCGATGTTTCTCCTCCCTGGCTTGAACGCGTGCTCAAGGGGACAGGACGAAGAATTCTGAAGGCTGTGAACGGAGTGTCCTTTGACCTGAGCCGGGCCGAAACGCTTGCCCTGGTGGGGGAGTCCGGCTGCGGCAAATCGACGCTAGCCCGGGTGCTGTCGGGGCTTTATCGTCCGACGGGTGGCACAATCGAGTTTTTCGGCAGGGACATTGCCTCCATGACTGCGTCCGAGAAGGCCGGACTGCGGCGCCGGGTCAATATGATCTTTCAGGATCCGTATGCCTCGCTCAATCCCCGCTGGAGGGTCTTTGACATCGTGGCCGAACCTCTGCGCGTGCAGCAGGGCGCGATGACGTCCGTCCAGATCGCCGAACGGGTGCGTGAGGTTGTAAGCCTTGTGCGGCTGCCCGAGGAGGCGCTTGAAAAGTATCCGCACCAGTTCTCCGGAGGGCAACGCCAGAGAATATCCATCGCAAGGGCGCTCACGAGCCGTCCCGAATTCCTGATTTGCGACGAGCCGACGAGCGCGCTGGATGTTTCCGTGCAGGCCCAGGTTCTCAACCTCATGAAGGAGGTGCAGCAACAGACGGGGGTGTCGTACCTGTTCATCTCGCACAACCTTGCGGTGGTGCACCACATGAGCGACAGGGTGGGGGTCATGTACCTGGGGCGACTGGTGGAACTTGCAGATAAAAACGAGCTCTTTACCAATCCCCTTCATCCGTACACGCAGATGCTTTTGGCAGCGATTCCCCATTTGAAGCGAGGAATTGGGAAAGCAAGGACGCGGGTTGCCGGAGAGGTTCCGAGTCCGCTCGATCCCCCGAGTGGATGCGCATTTCATCCGCGCTGCCCCCATGCCGTGGAGCGCTGCCGCCTAGAAGTGCCCGTACTCGGTCCCTGCCGGCAGACCGGACGCCCGATTCGGTTCGTGGCCTGCCACAGGTGGGCGGCGGATTATCTGAGCTGAGGTGCGTCCGGGTTGGCGGCCTCGGAGAGTGTCCAGCGGGGCTTTGCGGCAAAACTGAGACGCCCAAGGAGGCTCTCGAGCTCGCCCTTGCTCATGCGCTCGAGCCTGGCAAGCCCTGCAACGGCAATCATGGCGCCGTTGTCCGTACACAGGTTCATCGGGGGAAAGTAGGCCCTTGCCCCGCGCTTTGCGCAGGTCTTGATGAGACCGGCGCGAATCTGCTTGTTGGCCGAAACGCCGCCCGCGACAACGAGACGCTTGATGCCGGTCTGCTTGATGGCCTTTGCCGCCTTTGCCGTGAGCACATCCACGACGGCGTCAACAAAGCCCCGTGCGAGATTGCACCTGAAAACGGGATCGGCGGGATCCGCGGCCTTTTTGACTTCAGTAAGAACGGCGGTCTTCAGGCCGGAAAAGCTCATGTCCAGATTCGGGGCATGGAGCATCGGCCTGGGTAGCACGATTGCGCCGGGCGTTCCTTCGTCGGCAAGGCGAGAGACGGCCGGCCCCCCGGGATAGCACTCGCCGAGCAGCTGCGCGGTTTTGTCAAAGGCTTCTCCCGCGGCATCGTCAAGCGTCTCTCCGAGCAGTTCGTACTTGCCGAACGATTCAACGCGCATGAATTGAGTGTGCCCGCCCGAGATGAGCAGGGCGATGAAGGGGAATTCGGGTTTTGGGTCTGCCAGACGCGCGGAGAGCAAGTGACCTTCAAGATGATGAACCCCAATCACGGGAATGCCGAGCGCGTAGCCGATCGCGTGCGCCACGGACGAGCCGACGAGCAATGCCCCGGCCAGCCCCGGGCCTTCCGTCACGGCGATGGCGTCAAGATCGCCGCGGGCGAGGCCGGCCTCATGCATGACCTGGTCGGTGAGTGCGATGGCGCGCCGGATATGGTCGCGGCTTGCGAGTTCAGGCACGACGCCGCCGTAGGCGCGGTGCATGTCGATCTGAGTGTGGATTGCGTGCGCAAGCAGTCCCTTTTCGCTGTCGATGAGGGCGACGCCCGTTTCGTCGCAGGAGCTTTCGATTCCGAGAACTTTCATGGAAAAAAGGAGATGGTGAAAATAGTGTTTGCGAATTTTGCCATCTTCGATGGGGTTTGTCGGCTTGGGACAACTGGCGCAAGGGAAGGTGGGAGCTATTTTTCTTTTGATTTTTTTGGAAAAACGCTTGCTTTTTCGATTTCGACGACATAGAATGCCGCGTTTTCACATCCTTGCCACACCGAAATCGACGCTCGGGTGGCTTATTTCCGTAAGGAGGAATCAATGCGTCACTATGAACTGTGCGTCATCGTGCACCCGGATCAGTCCGAGCAGGTGCCCGCGATGATCGAACGTTACACGAATCTCGTTCTCGAACAGGGCGGCAAGATCCACCGTGTCGAGGACTGGGGCCGTCGTCAACTCGCCTACCCGATCCAGAAGCTTGTGAAGGCTCACTATGTGCTGCTCAACATTGAGTGCACGAGCGAGACGCTTGCCGAGATCGAGAACGGCTTCCGTTTCAACGATGCCATCCTGCGTCACCTGACCGTCAAGATGAAGAAGGCCGAGACGGCTCCTTCTGTCATGATGAAGGCTGTCGAGAAGGAAGAGGCCCGCAAGGTCGCTGTTGAGGCTGCCGCTCCGAGCGAAGCCGAGGCTGCCGCCGAGTAAGCCAGCAGTCAGTTGAATCGTTCAGTCAACGGTGAGTGAGGAAATCAACGCGGTACAGATTGCCGCAACCCTTGTAGACAAGAAGGAACTCAGGTACACGCCGGCCGGAATCCCGGTCTTTGAAGGAACATTCCACTATTCGGGGGATGTTTATGAAGCGGGCGGCATGCGGCATCTGGAGTTCGATTTCACAGCGGTCAGCTTTGCCGATACGGCAATCCGGCTCGCCAGGGAACCTCTGTCAGGCAAGCTTCAGATGAAGGGTTTTCTCAGTCCGAGGACCATGAGGTCGGTGAAACTGACGATTCACGTAACGGAATACACTAATTAATTAGGAGTTGAAAAATGGCTTTTGGTGCAAAAGGTAAGGGCAAGCCCCGCCGTGCCAACCAACAGAATGCGCTCTTCAAGCGCAAGAAGTTCTGCCGCTTCACGGTGGAACACGTCGAACAGATCGACTACAAGGATATCGACACTCTGCGCGATTTCATCCAGGACAATGGCAAGATCATGCCGGCTCGTCTCACCGGGACGAAGGCTCACTACCAGCGTCAGCTTGACACCGCGATCAAGCGTGCCCGCTTCCTCGCTCTTTTGCCGTACACCGATAACCAGGGGACTCGTTAATCATGCAAGTCATTCTTCTTGAAAAGATCAATCACCTCGGTGAACTTGGTGCTGTCGTCAAGGTTAAGGACGGCTATGCTCGCAACTTCCTGATCCCCCAGGGTCATGCCAAGCGCGCCACGAAGGCCGCTCTCGAAGAGTTCGAGCAGCGCCGTGCCGAGCTCGAGAAGGCTCAGGCAGAGCGCATCGCTGCCGCCCAGGCGACCGCTGAGAAGCTCAACGGCCAGTCCGTTGAAATCACCAGCAAGGCTGGCGTTGACGGTCGTCTGTTCGGTTCCGTCACCAACGCTGACATCGCTGAAGCTGTTGACAAGCTCGGCTTCCAGATCAAGAAGAGCCAGGTTCGTACCCCGCTCGGCGCGATCAAGTCTGTCGGCGAGTACCCGGTTGTGATCGCTCTGATGACCGACATCACCGCTGAAGTTCTCGTCAAGGTGGTTGCTGAGGCTGCCTAATCGGCTGATTCAGCTGCACGCAAAGACACGAAAAGGCCAGCCTTCGGGTTGGCCTTTTTGTTGGCTGCAAGCGGCGTGCGCTCTTCCGTCCAAGGGGGAGCGGCATGGTAAAATTCACCCCCTTTTTTCAAGCCCCGCGCCCCGGCTCATCAAGCCCGGTCCGGGCTGGCCGGCAAGGGACGCCTTGCCCCACATGTCCTCTTTTTTCTGTCCTTTACCGAGAGCATTCCCATGACGGATCAAACTGAGTCTGCTGCTGACGAACTTGATGCAATTGCGGTTGCCGAACCCAATTTCGATGATCTTGATGCCGGTTCTTCGCCGGCGGAAATCCCCGAAATGGCTGGGAGCGCTGCAGCAGGGGGCAGCTTTGAGCCCGGTCAGGCGCAGGAGCCTGAGCCGGAGCCCGAAGAACCGCGCAGCGAGCCCCGGAGCTCCAGGATTTCAGACCCAGTGGTGGACGGGATCCGCCGCCCGCCCCAGTCGATTGAAAGCGAGCAGTGCGTGCTTGGCGGCATTTTGCTTGACAACCACGCATTTTCTGTGGTGACGGACATCATTGGCGCGGATGACTTTTACCGGCCGGATCATCGGATCATCTTCGAGCAGATGGCCGAGCTCACGAAAAACGCCAAGCCGATTGACGTTGTGACGGTTTTCGAGGAGCTTCGGGCGCGCAAGCAGGATGTCGAAGTGGGCGGACTGCAGTATCTGGTCAGCCTGTCCAACGCAACGCCCTCGGCAGCCAACATCCGCAGATATGCCGAGATCGTCCGCGACCGCTCGATCCTGCGCCAGCTGGTGAGCGTGGGCGAAAAGATCGCAACAAGTGCCCTGGCGCCGCAGACCGGCGAGGTGAGCGATCTGCTCGATCAGGCTCAGAGCCTTGTCTACGAGATCAACGAGAAGTCCAGCAAGGGCAAGAGCGGCTTCCGGCAGATCGGCAAGGTTGCCGAAGGGGTCACCCAGGAAATCAACGACCTCTACCAGAATCAGGAGTCGGGGGATGTGACCGGCATTCCCACGGGCTTTGTCAAGCTTGACCGGATGACGGCCGGCCTGCAAAAGGGCGACCTCATCATCGTGGCGGGCCGCCCATCCATGGGCAAGACAGCCTTTGCAATGAACATTGCCGAAAACGCCGGGTTGCGCGACGGCATGCCGGTGGCGGTCTTTTCGATGGAAATGAGCGCGGAGGCGCTGACCAAGCGTCTGATCAGCTCCCGCGGCCGCATTGATGCGCAGAAGCTGCGACGCGGCCGGCTTGACGATGAGGACTGGGGGCGTTTCTCCCAGGTCGTCAAGGACATGGACCGGGCGAGCTTTTACATCGACGACACTCCCGGACTCACCGTGAACGAAGTGCGCTCCAGGGCGAGGCGCCTTGCGCTTCAGACCGGAGGCCTCGCGCTCATCGTGCTCGACTATCTGCAGCTCATGAGCGGCAGCGGACACGGCAGCAGCTCCGAGAACCGCGCCACGGTGATTTCTGAAATCTCCCGCGGGCTCAAGAGCCTGGCCAAGGAAATGAATGTTCCGCTGATTGCGCTCTCGCAGCTGAACCGAGGCGTGGACGCCCGCACCGACAAGCGCCCCCTGATGAGCGACCTGCGCGAGTCGGGCGCAATCGAGCAGGACGCCGACGTGATTCTGTTCATCTATCGCGACGAGGTCTACAACAAGGACTCTCCGGACAACAAGAACCGCGCCGAGGTGATCATCGGCAAGCAGAGAAACGGTCCCACGGGCATTGTCAACCTGAGGTTTGACGGTCAGTTCACCCGGTTTGACAACCTTGCCGAGGAATACGACATACCCGCTGGACAGTAATGCCACAAGGAAGAAAACATGGAAGAGATTTCAAATAGCATCATGAGCCTTGACTGGTGGGCGCTGTTTCTTTGGCTGAGCGGCCTTAGCCTGATCGTCATCGGCCTCATCGGAACCGTGGTGCCGGCTCTGCCCGGCATTCCGTGCATTTTCATCGGCATTGCGCTGATTGCGTGGGCGGGAAATTTTGAGCGGCTCGGCTGGATGGGATTGACGCTGTGCGCCGTTCTGTCCGTTGTCGGCTTGGCCGTTGACTGGATTGCTCAGGCAATGGGCGCCAAGAAGGCCGGTGCAACCAAATACGGCATGGCCGGAGCCCTTGTTGGCACGTTCATCGGCCTCATGATGGGAATCTGGGGCATTCTTTTCATGCCGCTGGTGGGCGCCTTTGTCGGCGAATTCATCGCTCAGCGCAATCTGAGAGTTGCGGGCGGCGTGGGGCTGCAACCTGGCTCGGGATGCTGGTGGGGGCAGCGATCAAGATCGCCATCGCTTTTACGCTGGTCGGCATTCTTTGCGTGGGGCTGTTTCTGTAGAGCGGGTCTTCCCGCTCTGCAAGAGGACCTCAGAGCACGTCGGTGGCGTGGTCGGCAAGCCGGCTGCGCTCGCCGCGCTGCAGCGTGATGTGGCCGGAGTGCTCCCAGCCCTTGAACCGGTCTACGACATAGGTCAGCCCGGAAGAGCCTTCCGTCAGGTAGGGCGTGTCGATCTGAGCGATGTTGCCAAGGCAGACGATCTTCGTGCCGGGGCCCGCGCGCGTGATGAGCGTCTTCATCTGCTTGGGCGAGAGGTTCTGCGCTTCGTCGATGATGACGAACTTGTTCAGGAACGTGCGGCCGCGCATGAAGCTCATGGATTTCACGCGAATGCGGCTGTGAATGAGGTCTGCGGCGGCGCTTCTTGCCCATTCGCCTGAGGCGCGGTCCGCTTTGTTGAGCACCTCAAGATTGTCTTCGAGCGCCCCCATCCAGGGTTCCATCTTCTCCTCTTCCGTGCCGGGGAGGTATCCGATATCCTCTCCGACGCTGACCGTGGCTCTGGTGAAGATGATTTCGCTGAAGGCGCGCTCGTCAAGCGTCTGCGCCAGCGCGGCGGCAAGCGTGAGCAGCGTCTTGCCGGTTCCCGCCTGCCCGAGCAGCGTGACAAAGTCGATCTGCTTGTCAAGGAGCAGATTCAGGCACAGGGACTGTTCCAGGTTCCGCGCATGAATGCCCCAGACAGAGTTCTTGGGCTGCATGTAGTCGCGCACCGTTGCCAGGGTGGCGACGGAACCGTCGACCGCCTTGACCTGGGCGACGAATGCATTGTTTTCCGTGGCAACGAACTCGTTGACGCACAGATCGTGGACAAAAGGCGCCTGAATGCGGTACCAGGTTTTTCCGTCAGCCTGCCAGGATTCAAGATTCCTGCCCGTTTCCTCCCAGAAATTGTCCGGCAGGCGCACGCAGCCCGTGTACAGCATGTCGCTGTCATCGAGCGTCTTGTCGCTCAGGTAGTCTTCGGCGCTCAGCCCGAGAGCCGTCGCCTTGATGCGCATGTTGATGTCCTTGCTCACAAGCACGACGCTCTTGTCGGTGAGCGTCTCATGCAGAGCCTTTACCGTGGCAAGAATCATGTTGTCGGCCTTGCCCAGCGGCAGCGTGGAGGGCAGCTCGGCAGTGAGCGGCGTTGTCTGCATGAAGAGCTTGCCAAGCGCTTCGGTATTGCCGATCGC
>OMXR01000041.1 GCA_900315045.1 uncultured Sutterella sp.
AGGGCCACAGCCGTGCCGCCCAGGCCGGCGGCAACGTCAGGAGCCAGAGAGGCAAAGCTCGAGTACGCGCCGACGCCGGAACCGGTGAGGAACGTGATGGCGCCGACGATGCCCGTCAGAACCGTGGTCATGCCGGTCAGGCCAAGACCCAGACCCTGAGCGGAGTTGATGAGCAGGGAGACCACGCCCGTGGCACGCAGGCCGGAGGCGAAGAACTCGGCGCAGATGATCAGGGCCACGATCGAGGCAAACATGCCGCCCATCTTCTTGTAGAAGACCATGGCATCGCCGAAGACCTTCTTCGGATCGCGCCAGCGGATCAGCTCGATGATGATGACGCCAACCCACACGAGCAGCAGGCCGGAAACGGTGTTCAGGCGGATGTTGCTGATAACGAGCTTGCTGAAGATGATCATCAGGATGATCGGCAGAACCGGGAAAATGGCGTACCAGGCCGGGGCATCGGGCTGATCGTCAGCCTTGAGTTCGGCAACTTCCTGATAGACGTCGTCATTCTTCTTGTCGTAGTAGCGCTGCACGAAGAAGTGCGTCACGGCAACGGCGACGAGCACGCACACGGCGATCGGCAGCTGGTTCTGCACGAGGTAGATGACGGGGTCAAGACCGGCGGTCTTGGCGGCAAGGTTGGCCGTGCCGCCCGTCGGGGCAAAGGTCATGCCGGCAGAGGTGCCGATCACGGCAGCGGCAGCAGCGGCACTCACGCCAACGCCGCGCAGAATCGGGTACACGGCAACGAGCAGAAGCATCGCAAGGCCGGCGGCAGACGGGATCACCGTCACGAGGGTCTGGCCGATGATGTAGGTGAGTGCCATCACGAGGTACGGCTGGGAGAGCTTGCGCAGCGGGCTCGTGCAGATGTTCACGAGGGCCTTGGCGGCGCCGATCCGGTCCATGTAGCCGGCATAGCCGCCGGCGGTCATGATCAGGAAGCCGATGCCGGAAACCTGCTTGGTGCTGATGGTGCGCAGCAGATCGAAGATGTCAAAGCCGATGAAGCCGGAGGGCTTGACGCCTTTGGGCAGGAAGTTGTGTACGCCAAAGGCGATGGCAAGCAGCAAGAGCACGAGGCCGGAAAGCAGCAGCACCATGTGCGTCTGCATGCGCTTGACCAGGCAATACCCGGTCAGGAAGACCAGAAGTATCGCAATCCAAGGCATCAGGGATGTCATGATTTACTCCTTTGATTGGTTCAAAGATTGGTAGGTTGGTTTAAAGGTAAGCGTTGAACTCAGATTCAAGAGCGAGCAGTGCCGCATTGATCTTCTCTTCCTTTTGCGCATCCCACTCGTGCGCGGCAGCGTTCTGCTGATCGCGCGTGGCGAGCATGCGGTCCAGGCTCTCTGGCTGAGCCGCGCCGATGGTTTTTCTGTTTGCCACGATCCTCTTGGGATCGAGTGCGTTCTTGAATTCCTCCTCGCTCATGCGGAGCTCCTCCTCGTGCCACTCCTTGGCAGTGACTTCGCGGAAGATCTCCTGCATCTTCGAGTAGGGGAATTCGAGCGGCGTGATGCCATTGGCGCGGGCATAGCCCACCATGCCGCTTGCTACATGGTGCCCCACACGGAAGGGAACACCGTAGTTCTTCATCAGCTGGTCGGCGACCTCCTGGGTTGCCGTCCAGTCGCTGTTCAGTTCCTCAAGCGCGCGGTCGGGGTTGACCTTGAGCGCCTTGAGGATCTTGCAGGTCATGCCGAGCAGCTGCAGGGTCTTGTCGGCAATCGCCTTGCGGTAGGAGACATTCTTGGCGTCCTGCATGCCGGGCATCAGATTGTGCATGAGGAATGCAAGCTCAACGGAACCAGCGCAGACGCTGCTTGCCAGGGTACGAGTGTTGTTGAGCAGGCCGGGGTTGCGCTTTTGCGGCATCGCCGAAGACACGTAGGTGTTGTCGCCGCCTTCCTGCAGGATCATCCAGGGACGGGGCTGGGCATACTGCACGAGCACATCCTGGATAAAGGAGCCGATCGGAAGAGCGATCGACTGCATGATCTGGGTGAATTCGACAGGCAGATCCACGGGCGCGCCCTGGGTTGCATCGAATGCATTCTCAATGATTCCGTCAAAACCAAGGCGGCGTGCCATGGCAATGCGATCGAGCGGCCAGCCGGTGCCGTTCAGAACGGTCGAGCCCATCGAGCAGCGGTTGGCGCGGACATAGAACTCCTCGAGCCTGGTTCGGGCGCGCACCAGCGCCTCGGACATGCCGAGCAGATAGTGTGCGAGGGAATTGGGCTGGGCGGCAACGCCGTTCGTGTAGTTGGGAACCACGACATCGCGGTAGGCCTTGGCAAGGGTCGAGACGAGGTCCAGCAGTCCGCTGAGCGCCTTGTGCACCTTGAGCGTGTCGTCGCGCGTCATGCCGACGCGGTAGGTCGAGTGCATGTCCTGGCTGGAGCGGCCGATGTGCAGTTCGGTAATCTCGTTGCCGGCGATTTCGATCAGCATCGGTTCATACTTGATCACGCGGTCGGTGCGCTTCTGCGGATCGGCTTCGCCCTGCGCCGTCACGGAGGCAATTGCAGGGGCAAAGCGCTTTGCCTTCTCGGCCGAGAGAAGGCCGCACTCGACGTTGGTGACAAGGGAAGCGCGATTGATGGCGGACAGGTAGAAGAACTCGTCACGCTCACCGGCTGCGTTCAGTCCCGAGACCTTGCTGCAGCTTCTTGTCTGGTTGTCAGTCATGAAAATATCTCCAAAAAACTGGACGAAATCTGATGGAGCGTATCTTGCAGAAGTGCTAAAAAAAATCCCAACCAATTTCGTGAATTCATTTTGCGTTTTTGCAAAACACAACGAGAGATCCTCAAGTACTATTTTCGAAAACTCGAAGTTCGAGGATCAGGACTTATGGATCAGTTATACAACCTGGAAGCATGGAGGGCTCTGACGACGATCTACGACACGGGATCGCTCTCAGCGGCCGCCAACAGCCTGAACAGCGAAGTCTCCACCGTGAGCCGGCTCGTCGCGGGACTGGAGAAGTCGCTCGGCAGAGAGCTCGTCAACCGGCGCCGGCGCCCCATCGAAATCACGGACGAGGGCCGGGCTGCGGCCACGGCCATCCGCCCTGTGCTCAAAGCGCACAGCGCGCTCATCAGCCGGCTTCTGAACGCCTCAAGCCAGATGGAAGGCACCATCAGCATCGCCACCGCGGGCGGCTTCATCACGACGGGCAGGCTCACGCACATGCTCATGGAGTTCCAAAAGCTCTATCCGAACATCGACTTCAACGTCTCCCGCGGCAGGCCCGTGTCCGAATGCCGGGACGGCAAGATCGACATCGCCTCCATTTCCGGCGACTGCGACGGCCAGGGGCTTGTGAAGATTCCTCGCGGCCGCTCGGTCTTCATTCCCGTCGCCACGCCCGAATACTTGCAGAAAAACGGCGTTCCGCTCACTCCCGAAGACCTGATCCACCACACGGGATTCGTGTATACGGGGCCGGTGCGCTCCCACACGACCGAGCTCGCCAAGAACGGCCAGGTGCGCGAACTGCGCTGGAAGAACCGCATGCAGTCAACGGACATCCTCATGATCAAGCAAGCCGTCATGCAGGGGCTCGGGCTCGCAGTGGACATGCCGCTCATCCACTGCTTTGAGGAGCTTGAGCGCGGAGAACTGGTCACCATTCTGGACGGCTGGCACAGGCCTCCGATTCCGGCATTTGCCGTGTGCTCGACCTCGGCCTGGCACACGCGCCGCGTGCGCGTGTTCATGCAGTGGTACTGCGACCAGTTCCTCAACTACTTCCAGATGACCGAGGATGCCGCCCGGCGCGTTCTTGGCAACGCGTTCGAACAGTACCTGAGCTAGGAGCCGGACTGGCTGCGGGTGGCGCTCCAGCAGATCAGCGAGCCGGCAACGACAAGCGCCACGCCGTGCCAGAACTGCACCGACAGCGAAGCAGAGAGCCAGATGCTTGCGAACACGCAGGAAAGCACCGGGGTGAAATAGCTGGTGATTCCAAGCACCACAAGGTTTCCGCGGATGGCGCCGATCGTCCAGAACGCATACGCCGAGCTCATCACGAGCGCCGTGAGCAGGCCGTATGTCAATCCTGACGGATTCCACACCAGCCTTTCTCCATACCCGGCGAAATAGAGCGCGGAAAAAATGAGCCCCGTCAGGAAAAAGATGATCACCACGGGGTTCTGGCCTCCGGAAATAGCCCTTGTGAATGAGCAGTAGCCCGCCCAGGCGATGGCGCCCGCAAGCGCGCAGGCGTAGCTCGCGGGGTTCTGCCGGACATGCGCGATCATCTCCAGCGGATCAAACCCGGCATCCCCCGAAAGCACCGTCACGATGCCCCAGATCGTGACCGCGACCCCGGGCACGATCCACCACCTTGCCTTCTGGCCATTGAAGAGAATGGCAAACACCACCGTCAGGCACGGCCACATGTAGTTCACCATGCCGACCTCGATCGACTGCCGACCGCCGTCGCTGATCGCAAGGGAGAGCATGAAGCAGACCTCGGTCAGCACCGCGCAGCCGACGCCGAAGACCAGATATTTGCGTGGAAACCGGGACAGTCTCGGGATCCCGAAGAAAAAGCTCAGAAAGAGCGCTCCGGCCAGCGACATCAGCGCCACTCCGGCAGTGGCTCCAAGACGCTCTTCCAGTCCGCGCACCAGACCCACGCTCATGCCCCAGCAGACCGGAGCGATCATGCCGACCAGCGTCGACTGAGTTGAATTGAGCCGCATCGCGTTCAATCGCCTATGCAAGAATGAATCGCGCCGTCCCGATTCCGCCCACCCCCGCCTCGATCTGAGAGCCGGCGTGAACGGCGGTCTCGCAAGGCGCCGACCCCGAGAGCAGGATGTCCCCTGCTCTCAGTCCCCAGAGCCGCGAGGCAAGGCTGACCAGTTCGGCAAGCGGGTACAGCATCTGAGCCGTATTTGCCGCCTGAACCTTCTGGTTGTCGATGTAAAGCCACATGTCGGAGCTAACGGGATCCAGGGCCCGGGCAACAGGGCGCAGCGGCGTCATCAGAAGGGAACCGGGAAGGTTCTGTCCGCCCTGCACTCCGCCCTCGGCCTCTGGCACATCCCGCGTCAGGCTCACCGCAACCGACCAGCCCCAGACGCAGGAAAGCGCATCCTCGGCAGGAACGTCCCGGACATCCCTGCCGACCGCCACCGCAAGCTGCACGGATGCCGTGCACCCTTCAAGGAGCCCTGAGCATGGCACCCGTTCAACGCCTTTGCGGGAAACCTGGAACAGCGTCGAGAGCGACTTGGAGAAGAGCGAAAACGGCCCCGTCCCGGGAAAATTGCCGAGACACCCGTAAATCGCATTCACAGGGAAGAACTGATAGCGCTTGTCCCAGACGCTGAGCACGCACTGAGACCTGGGCGAGAAAACAAACACGAACGACTCCGATTCTGAGGAAAAGGCCGCGCAGAACATCTCCGGCGGCCTTTCTTAAGAGATATGCGGCGGACAGGCTACTCTCTGGGGGCGTCTTCCTTGTCCCGGGCGGGCTCCTGGGGCTGCACGCCCTGGCTGCTCTCATCCGCCTCATTCTCAGCCTGCGAGGGCAGAACCGGATTGGGACGATCCATGAAGAACAGATATCCCTGGTATGCATATCCGGACAGAGCGTACAGGCAGAACAGGATGAAGAGCGAAAGCGACATGTTGCTCGAAAAGAGCACGAACAGCAGGCCGGCGGCAACAATGCCGACAAAGGGCGCGCTCTTCAGGTTCACGCCGGACTTGCCCGAGAAGAACGGAGCATTGCTCACCATCGTGAATCCCGCGTAGAGCGTGATCAGCATGGCCAGAACGGGAAGCGCTCCGCTCACGGAAACGGGCAGCTTGTTCTCAACGGCAAGCCAGACGAATCCGGCCAGAAGAGCCGCGGCGGCCGGGCTTGGAAGCCCTTGGAAGAAGCGCTTGTCCACGACCGTCACGTTGCAATTGAACCGGGCAAGGCGAATGCCCGCGCACAGGCAGTACACAAAGCACGCCGCCCAGCCGAGCGAGCCCAGGGAAAAGAGCGTGAACTTGTACATCACCAGAGCCGGCGCCACGCCGAACGCAGTCATGTCGGCAATGGAGTCGAACTGCACGCCGAACTCGCTTTGCGTGTGCGTCAGGCGCGCTACCCGCCCGTCCATGCCGTCGAAAATCATCGACAGGAAAATCATCGCTGCGGAAATGCCAAAATTTCCGTCCATCGCCTGGACGATGGACAGAAACGCGCAAAAGAGCGACGCCGTCGTGAACAGATTGGGCAGCAGGAACAGACCGTGCGTGCGCACCGTGTGAATCTTCTTGCGGCCCGCCTCTACAAACCGGGTGCGGGCGGGACGCCGACGAATACGTCTGACAGCCATCAGCTTGTCTCCTTGAATAACAATGGCGGCTTACTCGCCATCGGGCAGCTGCTTCATGTTGGCGATCACGGTAGCGACGCCCGTCGTCTTCTGTCCGATCGTCACCTTGACTTCGGCATGCATCGGCAGGTACACGTCAACGCGCGAGCCAAAGCGGATGAAGCCGTAGCGCTCCCCCTTTTCAATGCTCTCGCCAATCGTCTTGTAGCAGGCGATGCGGCGTGCAACAAGTCCGGCAATCTGCACAAAGCAGACGCGATCGCCACGGGGCGTCACCACCGTCATGGCATTGCGCTCGTTCTGCTCGCTTGCCTTGTCAAGCGCGGCGTTGAAGAAGCGTCCGCGGAAGTACTCGATCTTCTCGATGCTGCCCGAAACCGGAGACTTCTGGCTGTGCACATTGAACACGTTCATGAAAATTGAAACCAGCTTGGCGGGCTCGCCCGTGTAGGGGCACATCGTGTCCTCGACCTTGATCACCCGGCCGTCCACGGGAGCCACGACGGCAAGCGGATCCTGCGTCATCTCGCGAGCCGGATCGCGGAAGAACTGGATGACAAACGCAGCCAGCCCCCAGCAAAGCAGCGCGAGGAAACCGCCCGCAAAAACATGCACGCCAAGGGCAATGAGCAGTGCGGCCCCGATGAACGGCCAGCCTTCGCGCGCAAAAAACGGATGAGGATAAATACGCTTCACTTGAAAGCTCCTAAAGTCGCGTCCGAATCCCCGGACGATTTCCTACGTTGAAAACCTGTTCGCAAAGGGCGGAATTTTACCCGTCCCCTTGAGATCACAGGTGTAATGTTTAAGTTTACCGGGGTTTCAGTCTTCGAACGTTCCCTTCACGACAACTTCTCCGGCGCGCATCAGGAACCTGCCGCGGGCCATCACCTCGGTCTTTTCGAGTGCGCCGTCCAGAACAAGCAGATCCGCATCCGCACCTTCGGCAATCACTCCCTTGCCCGGGAGGGCGAGGTTCCTTGCCAGATTTGTCGAGACAAAGCTGATCGCCCGCTCCATCCCGCAGAGCGGCACGAGCGTCTTGAACTCATCCCAGATCGCCGTCACGGGACAGACGGTGAGCCCCACCATCTCACCCTTCTCGTCAAATCTGGGCATGGAGCCGTACCCGTCGGTGCTCACGGTGATGTTCCCGGGAGCAACGCCCGCGTCGAGCGCATCAGCCACCGCATGGGCGGCGTCGCCATGAATGCCCATCTTGCAGGTGAGGTCGATGACGCCGCCCCGCTTGGCAAACGCAACCGAGCGGGCCCATGTCTCGGCGTGCCTCTGGCAGTGCGTCGGCCGAATATGCTTGATCGGCATGCCACGGTTCACGCACCCGTCGAGAATGTCGTAGGCGACATTGCCCATGTCGCCCAAATGAATGTGGAGGAATCCGGTCTTTCCGGAAATCATGCCGCCAACGCGGATATCCGAGAGCAGGTGCATGACCTCCTGCTCTGTCGGGAAACTCGAGCGATGATCGCCAAGCGCAATCTTGACTCCGATGCACTCTGGGATCGCAAGGAGGTCCCGGCGCACCGACCCCGTCACAGTTGAAGGAGGCATCGCGTAGTTCGACGTCCACATCCAGGCTGAGACGCCCTCAGCAGAAAGCGCACGGACTTTTGCCAGGAGATTGGCGATGCTGCGGGTTTCGGTATCCGTGCCGCAGACGCCCACGACGGACGTCGTGCCGGCACGCACAAGATCGGAGAACTTCAGCTCCGGGCAGCGGGTCACTGGCCCTCCCTCGCCGCCGCCTCCGGTCACGTGAATGTGCTGGTCGATCAGACCGGGCATCACGGTCTTTCCTTTGGCGTCGAACACCTCAAGCCTCGGGACATTGATCACAAGATCCCTGCCCAGGGCAACGATCTTGCCATTCACAACAAAAATGTCATTGATGCCGATGTGTTCCGGCGCGAAAACATCCGCATTGCGGATCAGAATGCAGGACATGCTCGTCTCCTCAGAAAACTGTGCGTGCATTGTAGTTGCTGGAGCAGCGGGATCATGCCCGTTTGGCTGTTAGTGTAGAATCGCGCCGGCGCCCGAGTGACGAAACCGGTAGACGTAGCGGACTTAAAATCCGCAGCTTAACAAGCGTGCGGGTTCGACCCCCGCCTCGGGCACCACTTCCCTTTTCCCTTCCTGCATTTTTTCTCTTTCGCCTTCCTTTTAAGTCGTAAATTTCTTATTAGTTTTCAACGCTGTAACAACTATTCACAAAAAAATAGGGCTTATCGCGTGGACACTTCACCTTTTAGTTCGTGAACCAAAATCTTGAACTTTTGGTAACTACATTGGTAACTACAATCGCAAAAAACGCCTAGCTCGGCAACTATTTCTAGAGCGAAAAGTTACCATAGTTACCAGAAATGTCGTTTTATTCTTACAAATCAAAAGGTTACACAACTAAAAAGCGAGAGACCTAAGATGAGCACCTCCAAACTGACAGAAAAAGAGATCCGCGAACTGTTCCTTCTGAGATCGCCAAATTTCACTAGAGCTGTGGGCGGTGTTGATGGCTTGTACTTGCGTAAACAAACCCGAGGACCAAATGGTGTTTCAACATTCACGTGGGTTTTCCGTTATGGCGTCAATAGATCCTTTGTATCGCTTGGCCCTGCATCCTTGACAGCTTCAAGCGGAAGCGGAGTATCTGTCAGAGAGGCACGCAGGCGAGCGCTTGATGCTTACGCCAGAGTCCAGAGCGGTCTTCCACCAACTGCAACAGCACAGGCAAAGCGGAAACCAAAAACAGCAAAGAAGCAATCGTCCAAATCAACAGTCCAAGAACTTGTTCCTTGCTGGCTCGAGCATCTTCGCCAGCAAAACTGGTACTGCGAACGCAAGGACTACGCTAACCAAGAACAACGCTTCCGAGACTATGTCCTCCCGGCAATTGGCCGCAAGCGCCCAGAACAGGTCACCGCGAAAGACATCGCTTCCATCCTCAACCCCTTGAGGAAGACGAAATCAGCCGTAGCACATAAAACTCAGTCCGGGCTGAACCTTTTCTTCTCTTGGTGCACTGCCAACGAGTACTTGCCCCTTTCGTCACAATTGCCCACATCTCAGTCTGTCCTGCGTGTTCTGCTCTGCAAAACAAAGCCGGACAAAAACTATCCTGCCCTGTATTGGAAAGAGATCCCAGACTTCTTCGCCGAAATCGTCACACACCGCATTCATTCAGTCGGCGCTTTGGCACTGATGTTCTGCATCTTGACTGGATCCCGCTCAGGCAACATTGGTCGAAGTGCTCATGACGATCGTGGCAGGTACTGCCGCTGGGAAGACATCAGTTTGGAAACCCGCGTTTGGACTATTCCCAAGGAGAACATGAAGATCAAGCAGGCGGACCACGAAGTACCGCTTTCAGAGCAGGCAATATCGATCCTGATGCTATTGCGCCATTACGACATGACGAGCAACACCGGCGCAGTTTTCCGTAGTGTCAAGGGAGGCTCAATCTCCAGTATTACGCTTAACTCCGTCATCATCAAAATGCACCAAGCATCCATCAATGCCGGAGGCAAAGGTTGGATCGACCATGACACAAAAGAGAGAGCCACAGCCCACGGAACCAGTCGCGCAACACTGACTACGTGGGTTATGGAGTCCGGTTACAAGCGGGGTCATACGAAGGATGCTGTAGATCGCGTACTACACCACAAAATCGATAAAAACTACGGGACGTCCTATGACCGTGCACAACGTCTTGGACCGAAAAGAAGCCTGTTGCAAGATTGGGCAGATTATTGCTTTAGCAAGTGCCCTCCAAACTGGCTGGAACTTGCTATGTCCTAACCGACACACCTAACCCCAGCAGATGAGGTCCACACCGACAAACTGAATTTTTTGATCCCTTAGTCTAGTTCGAGGGATTGAGGGAATAGTGACTACGATGCTAATAGGCACTTGAATTGTAAAGAATTTAACAACATCTTCCCTCTGAGGGAATGGTGTGGGATCTTGAGGGAGCTCCCGTCATTACATGGATAGGTACTGCATGAAAATCGGTTATATAAATTTGATCGCCATAACAATAGCTGAGAAGTTCTCATTCAATACGACTAAGGCACCTCAGCAACCGCCTGTGGTAGGGCTGAATTTCGAGGCGGAAAAAGCTACAGACTTACCCAAATCTCATTGTCCGTCAGCAGACATCTCCGAGGAGTCTTAAGTACGAAATCAAAAAAGTTACGCATCTACCGTGCAGTGTAGCGTTTGCTACAGATGTACAGCGGTGTAACGATACGCTACACACCAAAGGGACTCAGGCTCCATGCGACGGCTGGGAGGTGTGGCGAACAGCGCTTGACACAAACAGCACCCACAAGAGCGACAGATTCAGTTTTCACAACCGTTGACATACCGAATGACTGCCGCTTAGCTCGTTTTCATCCTTCCCCTCATACTGCAGTCAGATCGTGAAGCAAACCACAAGCTGTCCGTTTTCTAGACAGTCTGTCTGCTGACGGCTCTCCCGACCTCTCGTCCGCTCCTCCGATGCTTTTGCCCACAAAGGTTTTCATTGATCGGAATCAATGTCGTACATCAACCTTTTAGAGCATGAACAGGCTCTATAAATCCCATATGCGCTTTTTAAGTAGTTGTTGTTTTATCGTATATTTTTTATTGTTTGCTATTCTAGTATGCCAATTACTTATTCATGCATTCCATCATGAGCACAAACAAATTGAACGCATACGAATACGCAAGTCTTCTCAGTTGTTTCTATGAACAGCTTCAGCCACTCAAAAACGTTCTCCAGCCTGCCGTCCTGAAAGCATGTCTGACAATGTTGAACAATTTTGTCGCTACGAGCTTGATAGAAGCAACATCCGCCAAGTCAATCGAAGTTTCGAAGACAATCAGCGTTTTCTGTAACAAATTTGGCGCACAAGTCAATTCGTGCGTCTGGCCAATCTGTCCGCTTCATTTCAATATTGAAGCAGGATGCATCTCGCGATCAACTCACTCAGGCGTGTCATTCACTTCAGACTTGGCATTTAACTACCTGCGCTTTTGCAAGTCACTTACCGACACAGGAGGATTGTCTCTTGCTTGCATGATGACGGGCCAAAGCCGGGCTACTCTCGACTGGCTGTCATCGCTATCGACCCCGGACTTGGAATTCCTAGCCAGCGGCTGTATCAGCAAGGGTGCTCTGAGCTTTCCAATGCTGGACAGCTTGACCAACCTAGCCACCTTATCCAACGCACACATCAAGACTGCTGCCCGCCAGCAGCTTGGCCTTTGCCAATCGCTTCGGCAGGAAGACACATCCGCAATCTGGAGACTTACTCATGATCATGCTTCCACGTCCATCGCAGCTCGTCACCTGTCATCTGCCGTGCTCGCATGGCTCGACACTCTCCCCGTAGAACTCGGATCGATGTGTCGGACGCGTATCGCTGACGCACTGACAAGCTACCAGCACAGAAAGCCAAGTCGATGCACTCCTGCTCGTCAACATCAGCTCAGCACGGACGTTGACTGGGATCTTCAAAAGACGACGCTTTGGGGTCTCATCTGCAGAGCTGTCAATAAGGATAGTCCTTCGCTTGATGTTGCCGAGAGCATCTTCGCAGCAGCAATGCTCATACCCGAGGTGATGCCGGCGCTTAAGACGGAAAAGGCCGCCAAGCTCATCGAACGCACTGAACGTCTCGTCGCTGGGGTGACGCCTCTTTTCCGTTAGCGGCGAGACCCTGCATCGTCACCGCAAAGATATGGTTTTCGGAGAACATCATGGATAGAGAAAAATGCTTTTCGCTGGCCCAGGCAAGTTCGGAAGAACGAACCAAAGCTGCTCGTGACGTGCAGTTTTGGCTTGACGAGCAAATTACAACCCTCGAACACATTGTCAAAAACTGCCGTGTCGGGCTTTACATCCAGGGGCTGACCGCCAGCGACGTCTATCACGCCATGGCCAAGAAAGAGGCCTTCAAAAACGAAAGGACCCGCGTCCTGCCGCGCGTTCGGTGGGACGAACGATACGGAACCCCATCGTTCGGCTGGGAGACCATCACTTGCAAGTACTTCCCGGTTTCCCCGGACGTCCCGACATCCAAAACCGGTACGCACGGTCGCAATTACGTCGCCTATGTCCGGCGCAACAAACAGGCGACCCCACAGAAGATGCGCGTTGTGATTCTCGCCCAAAGCATCCACATTCAAAAGGCAACCGATGGCATTGCCCCCTCTGCCTTTGACAAGGAACCTGATTGGGCTCAATTCGCCGGAGAAGCGACGGAAAAGAAACTTCGTCCCCTCAGGAAACAGCTGAAGCTCATTGCCAACATCTCGCGCCAGCTCGCAGTGCTCAAGAAACTCCGTCAGCAGGGAGGAATCCAGTGATGTGGTTTCAAAAACGCAAGCCTTCGTCACATTCTGAACCTCATACGTTCCAGTTGACCTGCGCAGACATTCCCTCGACCCCCTCGCGCAACGAAGAGGCCGAGCTCTATCCACAAAAATCAAAGCCGATACCTGTTCATTCTTTTGAGAAGGTCGTTGCTAGGTACTGTGCCGATATCCGCAGCATTCTGAACAATATCGCCCTTTCCGAAGTCGACCAGAATCAATTCGTACTTCCTCTTATCGGCAAGTTGATCCGCCTTGTACATCTGCTCCCGGCCTCAGAATCGCACCATCATTCCGGACAAGGCGGGCTTCTGGCTCATTCCCTGGAATGCGCTGACGCAGCCCTGCGGCACACGAAATCCATCCTTCTCGATGGCGACAGCATCCCGGAAGTCAAGTACAGGAATCAAACTCGCTGGCAGATCGCAGGCATCTGCGTAGCCCTCCTGCATGATGTCGGAAAAGTTTGCGACATCGTCGTCACTGATAATCAAGGCAATGTCTGGAACCCGGAAAACTCCCTGCTCCTTGATTGGCTCGTACACAACGGCTCTGAATCCTACTATGTTGACTGGCGATCCGATCGTGAGCATAAAGGCCACGAGCGTTATGCCTTGCGCTTTGCATATCGCTACCTGATGCACGACGAACTGGTGAAGTACCTCTCTGATATCTCAGGCAGCACTCTGCTCAACGCCATTGACGATTCCCTGCTTGGGGCAGGGCCTCTGGCTGCAACACTACACTTCTCGGACACTCAATCGGCTTCCCTCGATGTAGCTAGGCGCAAACGCATCAGCAGCGAACTTACTTATATCTCCTCGCCCCTACTGACCCCCATCATCTCTGCAATAGCAAACAACATCTCTTCCGGGCTCTGGAAAGTCAATGAGCCGGAAGCAATGGTCTATGTCCTGGAGAATTCCGTATTCATCCGTGCCGCCCCTCGAATTGGCACGGATATCCGCTCTGCGTGCCAGGCATTGGGGGCGGAAGGAATCCCTTTTTCCATTGAAAGCATCGTCAAAATTCTTGCTGATGGTGGGTTTACTCCTAGCGACTCAACTGGGTCTCCCAAGTGGCGATATCTTGATGATTCTGGAAAACGCATTTGTTGTTTCGAATTTCTAGCACCTGACCGGATCATCAAAACAGGCAGGTTTGCCGCAAGTTCGGCCACACTTGTGCAGGGTTACCAGTCCAACTCTGCTGTCAACAATCCACCCCTGATAGATGCCACCTCTCTGGTACCAGAGCAAATCGATTACACCAAACTGGTTATGGCAAGCCGGGTATCAACACAGGACTCAGGGAGTGTCAAACCCAAAATGCGTTCTGGGAATCCTGCCCCCCCTTCTGCACCGTCCTCATATCTTTCCGCCCAAGAAATGACTGAGCAACTTGACAAGCCGCTGGGAAAAGATCAATGCATGGACTTTGTCAAACGCCTTCTTACCGATCTCGCCCTCCAAATGCAGACCAGTCACGGAGAGCTTATTGCCGACTGTGCTCGGCTAGAGAATGGCGATCTTCAATGCTCCTCTCTGATCGTTGAACGCATTGCCGCCAACCATCGGATTTCTTCGGCAACACTGGATGCTTTGATTTTCGCCCTCAATTTCAATTCGCACCTGACTATCGATTGGCAGCGACACACCATCACTCATAAGGAGAATCCATGAAAGACACTGTTTGCGGGATGATTCGCCCCGCGTACGAGGTGGATCAATTTGTGGCGGCACTGTTGATATCCCTGCTTTACTTAACCTTGGCTCGGCTTTTACCTTGCCTTCAGGTTCCGTCCTTAGCAATCTCAGGACTATTTGGGATGTACGCGATTTTTAAGGTGACAGCCGTGGCAAGACAGATCCGATTTGTACTCTGCTTTATTGGTGCCGATCGCCCTATCGTAAAGACTGACAAGGACCTGCTTTCAATCACCAACGACAAAAGCAGAGGCGATGCACTGCAGCTCGGCTACGGCTTCGCATGGCAACCTCAGCATCTTCGCAATGCTCGAGATATCCTCGACATGAACATTGCTGAATACAGGACTCAAGCACTCTGCCGCTATGAACTGTGGAAAATATTGAAGACCCAGCCGCTGGTCTTCCTGTTCCATCCATGGTCGACATTTCGTCAAATCAACGGACAAAAGGACCTCATTGCAATCAAGCGAGGAGCTACATGGATCCAGACTCTCGAGTACTGCAAACCTCGGTTTCTACCCCGGTCTGAACTCACCCCCCATACTCTGATCACAGGAAGTTCCGGAGCAGGCAAGACTAGTGCCCTCCGCTGGATCTGCGCCCAAGAGATCGCTCGCAAACGCATTGTCATTATTGTTGATCCTAAGGGGGACAAGGGACTTTATACGTGTTCAAAACTCTTCACCAAGAAATGTTGCAGAGAATTTCACGAATTCAATGCTGCGCATCCTGAACGATCCGAGGCTTTGAACTTGTTATCGAATTTCAAGGAAGTATCTGAACTGGCGTCCAGAATCTCACAGGTTTTACCGTCTTCAGGCGAAAGTGCGGTCTTCAACGAAATGGGACGCAACGCCCTGGCAGCCGTTGCTGTCGGCATGGCAATTCTTGGAGAGAACCCAACGATTGAGACACTGTTCAAAAACTACGTCAACAGACAGGACTTTGGGGAGCGAGTGCTCTCTTCATGGCTTCAGAGTCGGGGTATCCCAAAAGAGAATCTTCCATTGTCTGGCAAGACTGCACAAGAGCGTATCAAGTCATTATCAGATCTTTGTCTTGTACATTCGAGTACGCCAGAGATTGTGGGGATCATCAGTTTCTTGCGAACAACCGACGAGATGCTGGACAAAACCACTACATCTATCCGCAATGTGCTTGATGAACTAGCAAGGGGAAAGATAGGGCATTTGCTATCACCAAGCGTCCCATCCCAACAAACGGTCTTGGACGCGAGAATGCTCCTTGAACGTCGATGCGTTTTCTATTTAGGATCAGATTCGTTGACTTACCCGTCTCTTGGCCGTCTTCTTTGTGCGTTATTCCTTGCTGACTTATCTGCTTGTGCCGGAGACATCTACAACTTCGGCAGAGATGGCGAGATCCCCGAAATCACCCTGATCATCGATGAGGCGAGCGAAGTAGCTTGCGGACCACTACAGGACTTGTTGAGCAAAGGCCGTGGAGCAGGTTTTTCAATCATTGTTGCCACTCAGTCGATCAGCGACTTCATTGCACGACTTGGATCAGAAGCCGAAACTGCGCGGATTGTGGCTAATACGATGAATCATATTGTGATGCGCAATTCTGACAGAGCCACGCTCGAGCATGTGACTGAAAGCGTGCCGCACGTGTCACTTCCTCAGAAATCCTGGTCTAGGGCGGAGGCGTCCGATGGCCAGAGCTTGATAGCTCAGTCCTCTCAGACAGCTGAGCGGCTAACGAAACAACCGGAGCAGCCGATCATTGCCAAGGAACTGATTTCAGCACTACCACCAGGAGAAGCTTTCGCCATCCTCGCAGGCAATTACGTTGAGAAAATAGCAACACCGTTGATGAAGTTAGAAGAGGAGGAATAAATATGGAAAAGAACTCCGAGAACCGATTCGGTC
>OMXR01000018.1 GCA_900315045.1 uncultured Sutterella sp.
AGAACTTTTCCGCGCGTTGCGGCTTTTTGAACAGAAGCAATATCTTCTATCAGTTTTGAAATGCCTTCCCTGATGCCTGAGTTTTCCAGGAAGTCAATTTCCTCCTCTGGAAAATCCAGTATCGCCTCAATCTGTGCCCGAAATTCTATGACTGATGAATTTAAAGAATTTACCCGTTCGGAAAACTCACCCTTCATCGAGCGGGCGGCAGCTCGTGCGGATTTTTCGCTCGTCGCTTCAATCAGGTCGGCAATCGCTTCAGCCTGCGTCAGATCAATCTTGTTGTTCAGAAACGCTCTCTCGGTGAATTCGCCGGGACGGGCAAGCCGCAGACCGGCTGATTGTCCAACTTCAAGTCTCCAGTACGTCTTCGCCTGTGTACGAAGCAGGAGCGCGGAAGCGGATGAAAATCACTCGGTCGATGAGCTCTCCCTTGCCGTCGCGAATGCTTCTAAGCGTTGCTCGGCGCTCGGCAAGGAGCTCACGAGCATGAAGCGCCTTTTCAATGGCATCAATGTCCGAGGCGGCTCCCGAAATCCGGACAACTCCGATTCCGCCTTTTCCTGCGGAACTTGCCCGCGCCACAATCGGATCATTCTTCATAGTCATTTAGGCCTCGTGTAGGATATCTGCCTGTCTATTGTATCGTCTGGGGTTCTTTTCTCAGCCCGAGGTTTGCTGCCATGTCGCTTCAAAACCCGAACAAGTTCGCGGCCAGACTCTGCATTTTGCTTGGCATCGCGATTTCAGTCGGTCTGTCCGTGCCGCTCACCGCCTATCTCGGGAGCCTGTTCGGAGACACGTATAACCAGCGCGTCATGATCTACGGCGGCCTGCTCCTCTGGCTGATCGCCGGCTCGGCCTGCATCCTCTACGTCACAGCGAATGCCCCGGAGCGACGGGCAACAGCCGGTTTCCTCACCCTTTGCTTTCTGAGCATCTGGCTCTGGCCCATTGTCCTGACGATGCACCTGCTCAGGACCCAAAAGCGCGGACACTAAAAAAGGGGCGGCATCACGAAGACACCGTCCCTTTGTCAGGCAAAACCGTTCGGATTTCCTACGCCTTGCTCCCCTGGGAAGACTTCGAAACCTTGCCGGAATTGGCCGCCTGCAGGCGTTCTGCACGCTCCTTGGCAATCTGCTTGTTCACGTACCACTGCTGCAGAATCGCTGCATCGGATCGGTCGGCGTCGGATTGAGCTTCATCTGCAGGAACATCGTTGCCATCATCACGGCAGGAAGGATGAACCAGGGATCGGGCGTTGCCAGATCCTGAACCCAGAGAATCCACTCGGAGCCGCGCAGCTCGACGGAAGCAAGAAGCACCCAGTACAGAGCGAGGAACACGGGAATCTGCAGCGCAATCGGCAGGCACCCGCCGACCGGATTGATCTTTTCCTTCTTGTACAGCTCCATCAGAGCCTGCTGGTAGCGCTGCTTATCGTTTCCGTACTGCTCCTGAAGAGCCTTCATGCGGGGCGTCACTTCCTTCATGCGCGCCATGGACTTGTAGCCGGCGGCAGAGACCGGATAGAGGATCGCCTTCACGATGCAGGTGAGCAGCACAATGGCCCAGCCCCAGTTGCCGCAGATGCCGTGCAGGAAGTTCAGCAGCGAATAGATGGGCTTGGCGAGCATGGTGAGCCAGCCGTAGTCGACCACGAGATCCAGGCCTTCAGCAATGTAGGCAAGGCGCTGCTGGTTCTGGGGACCGACATAGAGGACGGCCTCGGATGCCGCTTTGCCCTGAGGCTGGATCTTGTCCATGCGGACGATGGAGCCGACCGCGTAGAGATCGTCGGCAAGCTTGTTCGTATAGAACTCGTGCTGCCGGGCCTGCTTCTGGCCGCGCACGTCAGCCCAGGCGGACACGAAGTAGTGCTGGATCAGAGCGATCCAGCCGTTGTCTGCCTTGACCTGATGGTTGGGCTTGTCGCCGATGTCATCGAACTTGATCTTCTGGAACTTGTCCTCGTCGGTGTAGATGGCCGGGCCCGTGTACGTGTAGTAGAACGAGCTCTCGCCCTCGGGCTTGCCGCCGTCGCGCGTGAGCTGATAGTAGACGGACGGGCTGATCTCGGCGGAGCTGCCGTTCGTCACTTCGTGGCGAACCGTCATGCCGTAGTGGCCGTCTGCGAGCTCGTAGCTCTTGCGCACGGTCACCATGCCTTCGGTGGCTTCGAACACTGCCGTGTGAACCGTCACCTCGCGGCCGAGCTCAGCATCCTGCTTCTTGCTCTGCGTTGTTCCGAGATACTTGAAACGCGTCTTGTGATTGGGGAAGTTTCCGCCGATCAGACCGCTCTGCGCAACATAGACGTGCTTGGGCGTGACGTTGAAAAGGACAATGTTCTTGAGCTCCTTGGGCGTCTTTCCAAGGATCATTCCGGCGAGACCGACCTCGGTCCAGTCGGCTTCCTGGCGCTCCTTGATCAGCTCGGCGCGGGTCACAACGGCACCCTGCTCGTCGATATTGAGCTTGAGCAAATCGTTTTCAAGCTTGACCGGGTGGTCGGCCTGAATCATGCCCGTAGCCACGGCGGCTGCGCCGCTGCCGGCAGGCTCGTTGACCTGCGCAGGCTCATTCTTGGCATTCTGCTGCTGGGCAGTCTGCTCTACGGCTGTTGTCTGAAAGAATGAAGGCTTGCCGTTGTACACCTGCCAGTTGTCCCACAACATGAAGCAGGTGGCTGCCAGGACAACCCACAGCAAAGTGCGCTGAAAATCGCTTCCCATGACGAATCCACGAAAGGTTATTTGTTTGTGTTCGAATCTTTTCCAAGATCTGACAAGAATCCGCTCTCATGGCACCAGCAGCGCCAGCGGAACTTCTCTGGAACGGGGTCGAATCCGCGCCCGCCCAGCGGATGGCATCTAGCCAGCCTCGCGGCTGTCATCCACGCGCCCTTGAGCGCGCCGTGCCGCTCGATTGCCTCAATTGCATAATTCGAGCAGCTCGGAACAAACCGGCACTGCCAGCCGACCCAGCCCGAAAGCGTCAGCTGATAGCACCGGATCAGGGCGATCAGGAATTTAGCGGACAGCCGTCCGATTTTGCTAAACACACCGAGATCTTTTTGCTCAATCCATCAAGGCATGCCTGAGCACTGCGGCGAACCTTTGCCTTGATCTGATCAATGCCGCCCTGCGGGCTGATGCTTCTAAACGGACTGCGAAGCCGAAGCGAGACATCCATCCCGACTCCGCGCTCGCGGCACAGCCTTGCGATTGCCGGCAGCTCGTGCCGCGCACATTCACGCAGCACGCGCTTGACAAGCGCCCGGTCAACGGATCTCGGGACATTGTGCTTGCCGACGGTAAAGCCAAAGCGGACGCGACCCACCTCATTGCACGCCTGGGCGCACAGTGAAACGTGATCACGTCCGATATGAAAGCTTCCCGGGCCCGAAGAATGCAAAAGCCGCCCGAAGTCGTCCGAACTGATGATCCGGCACGACCTTGGGAGCCTGTGTCGTTCCTGGCACTCTGTCACAAGACAGCCTGATTGAGCCGATAGGGCGGTCAGCTCCGCTCCTTAGAGGGCGAGCTGATGACGGCCCTTGGCGCGGCGACGGGCGAGAACGTGGCGGCCGCCCTTGGTGCGGGAGCGGACGAGGAAGCCGTGCGTGCGGGCACGCTTGGTCTTGGAAGGCTGGTAGGTACGCTTGGTAGCCATGATGAATTCCTTAGCGAAAACACCGAAGTGAACGTGCTCCATCAATGGGCGCAGGCTGCACTTCAAGTAAAAAAACATGCAACGCCAGGCGGTTGCGCCAGGCGCCAGAACGATTCCTGAGGACGGGCGGATCGTTGATCCCCGAGCATGTCCTGCACGAACCACAAACACGCAAAACCGCACCCCCGGTTCCTGTCAGGGATGTTCGATTCCGCGAAAAGCCTGATATTAAACCCTATTTCGTAGTGCTCTGTCAACTCTGAGATGCAAAAAAATTTCTTCTCCTCTTGTCCCCACCTCATTTTGGGGTCAGACGAAAACGCACCCCTAAAGGTCGTATTTGCCGCATAGACACCCGGATTTGCCTGCCGCCCGGCCGAAAATCCTGGGAAGGCGGTGATGATAGAATTCCCGCACTTTCGATAAACACTTCCCCCCAAGAGAGCAGCACGACACGTGTTCTCAGGCCAGCGGTCCGCTCGCGCCTGACGGGGAAGTTTTCTCTATAAAAACAGTTTGTTATGTCTGATTTCTGGAAAAGATGCCAGGAGCGTCTCGCTTCTGAGAACCGTGCTGTCTACGACTCCTGGCTCGCCGAGCTCACCCTTGAGGAGGGGTCCGACCCCGATTCCGGCCAGATCACCCTCACGGGTGCCGCCGCGAGCAAGATGCGCGAGGTGCAGAAGAACCATGGCGAGATGATTGCGGCAGCCGTGAGCGCCGTGGCAGGCCACCCTGTGGAAATTCTCTTTCGCGCAAGAAAGAACCCGGCGCAGACCCCCGCCGCCGCTCCCGAGCCGGCGCAGGATCCCGCCGAGGATCTCGCGCGCACGGGCCTGCTTCCAAAACTGACATTCGACAACTTCGTCGAAGGAAAGGCCAACCAGTTCGCCTATGCCGCCGCGCTTCAGGTCGCCACCAGCCCCAGGGCCATTTACAACCCGCTTTTCATCTACGGCGGCGTGGGTCTTGGCAAGACGCACCTGATGCATGCAATCGGACACGAATTCAGAAAGCTCCACCCGCACGCCAGGGTCCGCTGCGTGTCCGCCCAGCAGTACATGCAGGAATTCATGGAGGCGGTGCGGCAGAAGGCCGAGCATCCCGAACTCATGCGCCAGTTCGAAGCCAAGTATCAGGACCTCGATCTGTTCCTGATCGACGACATCCAGAGCTTTGGAAAGCGCGAAGGCACCCAGACGAACTTTTTCCTGGTTTTCGAGAACATGGTGCCGCACGGCAAGCAGATCGTGCTCACGAGCGATACCTATCCGAAGAGCCTGAAGGACTTTCAGGAGCGGCTCCTGTCGCGCATGACGCAGGGGCTCACTGTGGAGGTCGAGCCGCCGGAGCTTGAGATGCGCGTGCAGATTCTGCATCAGAAGGCTAAGAGCATCGGCCTGGATCTTCCCGAGGAGGTAGCCGAAGTCATCGCCGAACATCTCAAGAGCAATGTGCGCGAGCTTGAGGGCGCGGTGCAGCAGATCTATGCGTTCACGCACTTCAGCAAGATGCCCGTCACGCTCGAGAGCGTCAAGCTCGCGCTGCGGGACGTCTTCCGCCAGAATTCCGTTCCGGTCACCCTTGAGAGCATCCAGCAGCGCGTTGCCGAGTACTACAACCTCAAGCAGGCCGACATGACCTCCAAGTCGCGCATCGCCCCCGTGGCAAAGGCGCGGCAGATCGCCATGTACCTGTGCAAGGAGCTCACGCAAAAGAGCCTGCCGGAGATCGGCAAGTCCTTTGGCGGAAGGGATCACGCAACCGTGATTCACGCCCACAAGAAAATCACGGCGGAAAGAACCCGTGACGAAGCGCTCAGGCACGATCTGAACGTGCTCACGCAGCGGATCAAGAACTGACCGCAACAGCCCGTTTTCAGGCTCCGGACCCGGCCTCTTCAGAGAGCGCCGGGTTTTTGCTTTTGGTAGAATTAACAGGTTAAGCCACCTAGTTGTGGCAAGAGATTTTCATATATGGTCTAAGGGATTTTGTCGATGCAATTCATCAAGTGCACACGGGAGGCTCTTCTGAAGCCTCTCCAAATTGTGGGCGGTATTGTCGAGGGCCGTCAGACGCTTGCGATTCTTTCTCATATTCTTGTCGAAAAGAACGGTCAGAGCGTCACTTTCACTACGACCGACCTCGAGATTCAGATCCGCACGCATGCCGAGATCGGCATCGGCGAGGAATCCGTCCAGACGACACTTCCCGCCAACAAGCTCATCACGCTGCTCAATGCCATTCCGGGCGCAAGCTCCGAAGTATCCCTCGACCGGGATGAAAAGAACGTGCAGCTGCGCACGAGCAACGGAAAGTACAAGCTCAACCAGATGAGCGCCGCGGAGTATCCGAGCATTCCCAAGAGCGAAATGCCCACGGAAGTCTCCCTGCCTTCGAAGACACTGCGCCACCTGCTGCAGATGGTGCACTTTGCAATGGCCCAGCAGGACATCCGCTATTACCTGAACGGCCTGCTTTTTGTCATCGGTAACGGCTTCGTGCGCGCGGTTGCAACCGACGGGCACCGCCTTGCCTGCTGCGACGCCCAGAGCGAAACCGAGTTTGCGCAGCCCGTTGAAGCCATTCTGCCGCGCAAGACCATTCTGCAGCTTCTGAAGCTGCTGCCGGAAAGCGACGAGGCCGTCCAGATCTGCCTTGGCGAGAGCCAGGCCAAGTTCACCTTCAGCGGCATCGAGTTCATCACCAAGGTGATCGACGGCAAGTACCCGGACTACAACCGCGTGATTCCCACTGGCAACGACAAGATCTTCCTTGTCAACCGCGAAGTGCTCATCGGCGCGCTCAAGCGCGTGGCGATTCTCGCGAACGAAAAGTTCAAGGGCCTGCGCTGGGTTGTGAGCCCAGGCGCCCTGCACATCCAGTCCACGAACTCGGACATGGAGGAGGCCGTTGAGGATATTGCGATCGATTATCAGGGCGAAGGTCTTGACCTCGGCTTTAACGTGACGTACCTGCTCGATGTGCTGAGCAACCTGAAGAACACCGAAGTGCGCTTTGCCTTCAGCACGAATCAGGGCGCAACGCTGCTTTCCATGCCCGAGAGCGATCAGTTCCGGTATGTGCTGATGCCGATGAGGATCTAGCGTTACGCTTTGCTTTTACAGAAAAAAAGCGAAGACCGCATGATCGACGCCAGCGCGGACAGTCCATGTCCCCGTTGGCGTGCGGTGTCTTTTGAGAACCTGTTTTCCGTCTTTATTGACTGTTGTTTGGACAAGTAAATGGCTGATTTGGATACGATTGAAGCGGCGGCTCAGGAACAGAGCGCTCCGGCCGAATATAACGAAGAAAACATCAAGATCCTGGAAGGACTTGATGCCGTGCGCAAGCGTCCCGGCATGTACATCGGCGACGTTGCCGACGGCTCTGGCCTGCACCACCTTGTCTACGAGGTCGTGGACAACTCCATTGACGAGGCACTGGCCGGCTTTGCCAAGAACATCTTCGTCACGATCGACATCGACAATTCGATCACCGTGGTCGACGACGGCCGAGGCATTCCGACGGCCGTGAAGTTCGACGACAAGCACAAGCCCAAGCGCTCGGCGGCTGAAATCGCGCTCACCGAGCTGCATGCCGGCGGCAAGTTCGATGACAACGGCTACAAGATCTCGGGCGGTCTGCACGGGGTCGGCGTCTCCTGCGTGAACGCCCTTTCCAACTGGCTCGAACTCACCGTGCACCGCGACGGAAGAAGCCATCGGCTGCGCTTTGAGCACGGCTTTGTGATGGACCGGATCGTGGAAGAGGCCGTGAGCCCGATCACCGGCGAAAAGGTGCTCGTCAGCCCCATGAAGGATCTCGGTCCCACGGAAAAGCGGGGCACGGAGGTGCGCTTCCAGCCTGACGAGAACATCTTCAAGCCGATTACGGAATTCAAGTATGAGACGCTCAGAAAGCGTCTTCGCGAGCTCTCCTACCTCAATTCGGGCGTCGACATCGAGATCACCGACAAGCGCACCGGCATGCACGAGCGGCTCGAGAGCACGGGCGGCGTGCGCTCTTTCGTGATCGACAAGAATGCCACGCGCACGGCAATCCACAAGGATCCGATCTACATCCAGCGCACCATCAACCAAAAGACCGCCAAGGACTCCACCAAGACCGTTCCCGTGTACGTCGAGGCGGCCCTGCAGTGGAACAGCTCCTACAACGAGACGCCGATCGAGGCCTACACGAACAACATCCCGCAGCGCGACGGCGGCACGCACGTGACCGGTCTGAAGAACGCCATGACCACGGTCTTCAAGAACTACATCGCCAAGAACGAGCTCATGAAGAAGGCCGACAAGTTCGAACTTGCGGGCGACGACATGCGCGAGGGCCTGGTGTGCGTGCTTTCCGTGAAGATTCCTCAGCCCTCCTTCAGCTCCCAGACCAAGGACAAGCTCGTGACGAGCGAAGCGCAGCCCGCGGTCTATGCAGCCGTTTCCGAAGGGCTCGAGACGTTCCTTGAGGAGCATCCCGACCAAGCCAAGGTGATTTGCGAAAAGATCATCACGGCCGCAAGGGGGCGAGAGGCCGCCCGCAAGGCGCGCGAAGTCACCAGAAAGCAGATTCTGGGCGGAGGCCTGCCCGGCAAGCTTGCCGACTGCTCTAGCCGCGACCCGCTTCAGAGCGAACTCTTCATCGTGGAGGGCGACTCGGCAGGAGGCTCGGCCAAGACCGGCAGAAACCGCGAGTATCAGGCCATTCTGCCGCTCAGGGGAAAGATCCTGAACGTCGAGAAGTCCGCCACCGACAAGCTGCTCAACTCCGAACAGATCACCACGCTTGCGCGTGCGATCGGCACCAGCATCGGAAAGGACTTCAACATTGAAAAGCTCCGCTACAACCGCATCATTCTGATGACCGATGCCGACGTTGACGGACAGCACATCTGCACGCTGCTGCTCACGTTCTTCTACCGCCAGATGCTGCCGCTGCTTGAAAACGGACACATCTACATCGCCCAGCCGCCGCTTTACGGCGTGTATACCGGCAAGCGCGACGCCAAGAAGCAGGAGATCAAGAACTACATCAAGGACGACGCCGAGATGGAGCGCTACATCCGCAAGATCGCCATGAAGGATGCGGAGCTCTTCCGAAGCCAAGCCGACTTTGAAGCCGGCACGGCGCTCTCAGGCCTCGATCTCGAGGATCACATCCTCGCCTACCAGAAGGCGCAGGATGCGCTCAGAAAGCTCGACAAGCTGATCGACCGCGCCGCGCTCGTCGCCATCATCTCGGGCGTGACCGTGCACCTTGAGGACGAGCAGAGCGCAACGCAGACCGCACAGGAATTCAACCGCCAGATCGCCGATCCGGAAGTGAGCGTGGATGCGCTCTTTGACACGGAAAAGAGCAGGTGGCACCTCAGAATCAGCCGCAGAATCTACGGCAACACAACCGAGACCTTCATCGGACCGGAATTTGTCAATTCCGCCCTTTACAAGGAGCTCGTCGCCGCCGCCGTCTCCATGAAGGGGCTGGTCGGGGAAGGCGCCCGCATCAAGCGCGGCGAGAAGTCCAAGGCCGTGAAGAACTTTGACGAGGCCGTCACCTGGCTCAACACGCAGGCCACGGAAAGCATCCGCCGCCAGCGCTACAAGGGTCTTGGCGAAATGTCCGCCGAGGAGCTCTTCGAGACGACCATGGATCCTGAGACGCGCAGCCTGAGGCAGGTTAAACTCACTGACGGATCCAATGCGGACGATACTTTTGCCATGCTGATGGGAGACGAGGTCGAGCCCAGGCGCCTGTTCATCGAGGCCAATGCCGAGTACGCCAACATCGACATGTAGCAGCGGGAGACTCCCGAAAGGAGAGCGCGTGCGTTCAAACAACGACAATCAGCTTGTGATCGCTGTTTCCTCAAGGGCTCTGTTTGACCTTGAGCAGGAGAACCGGATCTACGAAGAGCAGGGGATCGAGGCCTACCGCGCTTTCCAGAAGGCCCACGCCGACGAGGCGCTGCGCCCGGGAGTCGCGTTTGCCTTTGTGAAGAGGCTGCTCCGGCTGAACGAACGATTCAAGGACACTGAGCCCTTCAAGGTGGTTGTGCTCAGCCGCAACTCTCCCGAGACCGGCCAGCGCTTTTTCCAGTCCTGCCGCCACTACGATCTGCCGATCAAGGCCGGGGCCTTCACCTCGGGCTTTCCGACTCTGCCCTACATCGACAGTTTTGACGTGTCGCTCTTTCTCTCCGCCAATGAGGAGAGCGTGAAGACTGCTCTTTCGATGGGGCTGCCCGCGGGCCTGGTTCTTGCGGGCGACGGCGCTCCGCTTGACGAGGACAGTGAGGATTCGCTTGAGCTCAGAATCGGCTTTGACTTTGACGGCGTGATCGTGGACGATGAATCCGAGCGGCAGTTCCAGAGATCGGGCCTGCAGGGATTCAACGAGCATGAGGAGGAGCGCGTGAACATTCCGCATGCTCCCGGCCCCTTGCAAAAGCTCTTTCAGAAACTTGCCATGTTCCAGGCCATGGATGCCGCGCGCGGCAAGGACGACCCGTCCTACCATCCGGTGATCCGGGTCGCCATCGTGACCTCGCGCGGGGCGCCTTCCGAAAGACGCCTTCTGACGACGCTCGAGAGCCTTGGCATTCAGGCTGCGGAGCTCTTCCTGCTGGACGGCATGAAAAAGGAAAAGATCCTGCAGACGTTCAAGCCGCACATCTTCTTTGACGATCAGCTGCGCCACATTGCGCAGACCGCCGGCCGGATTCCCAGTGTTTTGATCCCGTTTGGCGTCAGAAACACCTAGAGAGAGAGGAAAGGGGTATGAAGGATCTTTCGACCGGCTACCCGTCGCTGAAGTCGCCGTTTGCCCTAGGGCCTTTCACGCTCAAGAACCGCCTTGTGATGGCTCCCGTCATCACAGGCATGGAAGCCAGCCCCAGCATCAGCCGCATCCGGGATTTCTATGAAAAGCGGGCTGCCGGCGGCGCATCGATGATCACGGTGAGCGAAGCGGTCGTTGACAAGTCCGGCCGCAGATTCAGCTATGAACACGCCTTCGGACCGGACGACGTAGCCCTGCACAAGCCGGTCGTCAAGGCCATCCACAAGCATGACTGTCTTGCCGTGCTTCAGCTCGTGCATCTCGGAATCGATGCCGACGTGAGTGTGGTCAGCTCCGCGGTCAACACCCAGTCCCGCCTCACGGGACGCCACGGATGGCCGATCAGGAGCACGGACCTGAACCGCATCGTGCATCTTTACGGATACGTTGCCCAGCTTGCGGCGGATGCAGCATACGACGGCGTGGAAATCGATGCCTCAGGCGCCGGCCTGATCGCGGATTTTCTGAGTCCCGTCACCAACCGCAGAACGGATCAGTGGGGCAGAACCCAGCTCGCGCGCTTCAAGCTTGCCCTTGACGTGGTCCGCAGCGTCAGAAAATCGATCGGATCTGACCGCCTGATCGGCTTCAGATTCAATCTGTGCCAGATCCATGCAAAGGGCGCGGACTGGGCTGAAATCAAGCGCCTCATCCAGATGGTGCGCCTTGCGGGCGTCGACTATCTTGCCTGCGACTTCGGCAACCGGTACGTTCCCATGCCGACGAAAGGGTATCCGGCTGCGCCCGGAGCCTTTTTCGACGACTACACGGCGCTGTCGGAAATCGCCGAAATGCCCGTTGTCTTCGGAAAGGAGCTCCCGAGCGCCGACAAGCTCGAAGCGATCGCCGCCGTCAACGACACGGCGCTTTTTGAGGTCGCCGAGCCGCTGCTTGCCGATCCGGACTTCATCAGGAAGACGCTTGACGGGGACGAAGAGCACATCCACGCGTGCACGCGCTGCCTGATCGGGTGCCTGAAGCGGAACAATCATCCGGACAGGCCTATCTCATGCCTTGTCAATCCCTACCTCTTTGAAAACATCGAAGAATTTGAACTGCCCGCTTCCACCCCCAAGGAAATCGCGGTCGTGGGCTCGGGCATGGCTGGCATCATGTTTTCCCTCACCGCCGCCAGACGCGGCCACAAGGTCCACCTGTTCGAAAAAAATCCCAAGATCGGCGGAATGCTGCGCATGATGAGCAGGATTCCAGGCAGAGAACCTTTCCTGCACTGGCTCGATCAGCTTGAAGCCGAACTTACCGCGCTTGGCGTGGTGATCAGCACAGACACGACCGTCACCCCAGACATACTCATGAAGGGGACGAATTTCAACGAGTTCGTGATCGCGGCGGGGGCAACGCCCCGCGTGCCGGACATCGAGGGCGTTGATTCGTCGAACGTGCTCACGTACGAAGAGCTTCTTGCCGACCAGATGGCTGTCGGAAACCGCGTTGCGGTGCTCGGAACAAACACGATCGGCCTTGCAGTGGCGCGGTTCCTTGCCTGCGGACATCGGGAAAACGCATTCATGGACGCCCAGACCTGGAGAAACGCCTGGGGAATCGGGAAAATCAAGGAAAGCAAGGGGGGCGTGCTCGGCGTCATTCCGGAAATCGCTCCTCCCGTGCGCCAGGTTTACCTCATGGAGCGCGATGACGAGGAAACCAAGCAGCTCCTCTCGATCCACACGAAGCTCTGCGACTGGAAGTGGCTGCGCATGAAGGGCGTGCAGATGTACCGCGGCGTCAATTTCGAGCTGATCGACAACTACTCCATTCATGTCAGCTTCGGAGAGCATCACCATGATCCGCTCGCCATTCCCATTACCCATGTGGTCGTGTGCTGGGAAAGAACCCCCAACCGGTCGCTCTATTTCGCCCTGCATGCCGCAGGCAGGAATGTTTACACGATCGGAACATGCGCCGAAGATTCCATGAACCGAAACCTTGTCTCCATTTCCGAAGAGGCAAGGGCTCTTGCATTACGACTTTAATTTTTACAATCGTGAAACTTAAAAATATTCTTATTGCGAGCCTTGTCTCCCTAACCCTTTGGCCAGTTGCCAATGCAGCTGACCAAAGCGAGCTCATCTGGATGGTGAAGGATCTGAACAGCAATCAGATTCTCAGCGAGAACCTCGCCTATGCCCACTTCAACCCGCACGACGCCGTGCGCATCATGACCTTTTACACGGCGCTCAGACTTTCCGCGGGAAAAACCGAAGAGCAGATGAAGCTGCCAGAAAATGCGCTTGAAGGCGAGAAGGAACTCAAGAGCGAAGGGCGCATCATCTCCGGCGTCGATCCGAAGGACGAGCCGCACATCGAGGAGCTCTTCAGGCTTGCAGCAACAGTCGGAGCCGACGACGCCTGCGTGCTGCTTGCGATCAAGACGGCGGGCTCGGTTCAGGCTTTTGTCAAGGCCATGAACGAGCAGGCAGTGCGCCTTTCCATGAAGCATTCGAGATTTACCTACCCCATCGCGATGCCCGACCAGACGACGAACGCTGAGGACATGCTTGCCCTGATCCGGGCGCTCCGGGAGGAATTCCCTGAGGAGAGCCTGTATTTTTCGGAAGAGGAATTCGCTTTCAACGGCAAAACCCTCAAGAATCCCCTGGCGCTCATCAACCCGGATGACAAATCCCTCTCGCCCCTGTCCCTCACCAAATGCTGCACCTTTGCCGGACGCTGGACACGGGCCGAAGACAAGGAGCTGCCCGAGCGCGAACTGATCTTCATCTTTGCCGATCCGGAAGGAAAGCAGAGAATCGCATCGAAATCCCCAAGCGTCATCACGGCCTGCCAGGCAGACTTCGAATCGATCGAACTGTATGAAGCGGGGGAAATCGTCGGGAAAATACCGGTTTTCGAGGGCCAGCAGCCCAGCGTGGACGTTGCCGCAGCTTCCTCGATGCGCATCACGCTCCCCAGAAAGAGGCTGATTGAAAGCGGAACCCTCGGAATGACGCTCCAGATCGATCATCCCCGGGAACTGAGCGCCCCCATCAGCAAAGGGATGCCCGCGGGAAAACTCAAGATTTTCATCGACGGATTGCTGGCAGCGCAGTACGAAGTCGTAACGGCGGCTGACGTGAACCGCCAGAACTTCTTCGAGCGCGTCATTCCGAACAAAAGAAACAAGGAACATGCCAATGACTGAACAGAATGTCTCCGGGGCCGAGACTGCCGAGCTTCTCACATTTCCGACCGAGTTTCCAATCAAGGTGATGGGGCTCTCGCGCGCCGATTTTGCTGAGAGGATCGGCGCGGCCGTCCGGGAACTCGTGCCTGAATTCGATGCGGGCACCATCACGGCCACCGCATCGAGAAACGGCAAATACACGGCCCTCAATGTCGTCATTCAGGCGCAAAGCCGCGAGCAGCTCGACAGCATCTACCGCATGCTGACTGCGCACCCGCTTGTCAAAGTCGTTCTTTAATCCGAAGACATGCAGCAAACCGAAAACGATTATCCCGGGTTCTGGAAAGCCTGGATGACGGCTGCGCGCCCCAAGACCTGGGGCGTGGCGCTCGCTCCCGTGTTCATCGGACTGTCCTGCGCGCTCATGCAGACCGGTTCCATCGACCTGAAGGTTGCGCTTGCCACGGCGCTGCTCTCGGTGCTGATGCAGGCGATCACCAACATGGAAAACGACGCTGGCTACACAAAAAAGAAGGCGGAAAAGGGCAACCGGAAGGGGCTGCCGAGAGCAACAAGCCTCGGATGGCTGACGGTGGCAGAGGTCGAACGCGCCATCCGGCTTCTGGCCGTTGCCGCCATTGTGGACACGGCCTACCTGATCAGCGTCGGGGGAGCTGTCATGGCGCTCATTACGGCCGCCTCCATCATCTGCGCCTACTGCTACATGGGGGGACCGAAACCCCTTGCCTACACGCCGTTTAGCGAACTGTGCGTCTTTCTCTTCTTCGGTCTCACCGCCGTGTGCGGAACGTTCTATCTGCAGACGGGGAAGGTGACGATCGCCTGCGCCGTCATGGCTTGCGCCATGGGCATGATCGCCACGGCCGTGCTGGTGGTCAACAACTACCGGGACATTGCACACGATGCGTCGATCGGAAGAAAAACCCTTGCGGTTCTGATGGGAGAGAGGCGCACGGAGGCTCTTTACGAGGCGCTCCTCACAGGGCCGTTCATTCTCACCGCTGCGCTTGCGATAGGCCTGAAGGCTCCGGCCTTCATCATCGTTGCCGCAGCGCTGCCGCAGGCGCGCAAGCTCATCCGCACGCTGCCCGAGAAAAGGGCGTACGAACTCAACCCCGTCCTGTTTGCAACGGTCAAGCTGGAACTGCTGTTTTCAGCCCTCACCACGCTCGGAGCGGTTCTGCACTGGCTGATCGCGAAATAGAGGACTATTCCACAACCTGGGCGGTCTGCCCTTCGGTCACGACCGAAGGCTCGACCTGCATGTCGCGCATGCGCTGCTTGATCTGCTCGGCGTTCATGACTTCGCACACGGAAATCACGCGCACCACGCCTGAAGTCTTGGCCGCCGTCTCGCAGGCGATCTTGTTTTCCTCCGGCGTGACAAGCCCCATCAGGTAGACAATCCCGCGATCCACGGTGACCTTCATCTGATTGAGATACACGTTCTCGGTGGCAATGATCCGGGAGCGGACCTTGGTTGCCAGGGTCGAGTCGGAAAGGCGCTGCATGGCGCCGACATTTTCCTGAACGGCAAGCTCGTTGATCACTTCGCCGACATCAAGACTCGTTTTTGCAACCTCGGAGGCGATCGCCCGGGCCGATTCCGTCGGAACCTCTCCGGTGAGGAGCACCTTGCCGTTATAGGATGTTGCCGTGATGTGCGAGGGCGTCTCCCCCAGCTTTTGGGAGATTTCCCAGGGAATGCGCTTTTCAAGCACCTCATCGTTGACGACCGATCCGGTCGACCTGCGGTCGGTCGCCGTTGACACGGCCGTGCCAGTGGCAGCCACCGCGCCGCCAAAAATGAGCGGAGCGCATCCGGTGACCATCGACCCCATCGCTGCAAGCAGTGCCGTCAGTAAAAGCGTCTTTCTCATTGTTCCTTACCCAAACTTCTTAAGCTCTTCAGCCGGGCTCGCCGCAGGTCTCAGAGCAGACTCCAGCTGCTCGTGCATCTGCAGGAAGGGCTGAAGCTGATCCCAGCATTCGGTGAGCGTCCTTGCCTTCATCCAGAGCTTTCCGTCCTGATGCACCAGTACGGCATCCCGCACCCACATGCGCAAAATTTCATTGAGCGCCTCAATCGGGCTTGATGTGACTGATGCGATGAGTTTACGCGAAGGAAGCAAAGGCAGTGCAACATAGGGAGGTCTCTTTTGCGATTCCCGGACAAAATCGTTGCCCGAAGCAATCAGAGCAGAGAGCAGAAACGCCCCGATTCTCTGCTCATGGCCCATCATCTGGCAGATCATCAGTCCGAGCCGCTCGCAGGCGGCGCGCCTCAATGTATAGCTGTTGATCTCGGCCGCCCAGCTCTTTTCGACATCCGCAAGCCGCAGAAGGATCTCCGGAATCATCGTGTAGATCTCGCACGGCGTCACCGCCCAGTATCTGCGCGGCAGCTGGTCGAGCTGAACCGAGGCGCCTGCCGTGCAGCCAAAGCTCATGGGACCGGAAAAGGTCAGCATGAACGGAGTATTGCTCTTCGGATTGATGAGAGACTGGGCGAGAAACCCCTTCCTCACAAATACAAGGCGCGAGAAAAAGACGGACGAAACGATTTCATCGCCTTTCTGAAGCATGACGCGGCGTCCCAGGTTCAGAACCGCCCGGGAAATCGCTCCCGACAAAGCGGGCGCAAACCAAGGAACTTGAATGGACGCAGTCATGAAAAAAGGCAAAGCGAGCCCAAACCCGCAAAAAACACAGGGACTTGCTACTTTATCCTGTAAATGAGCGCCCGTGCAAGTCAAAGAAGATAAGATTCAAGGCAAATCAAACAAACAGCCATGACGTCAATACGGTCTTCAGAAAACTCCGCCATAAACTTCTGCTGGATGTCTGAAGGCCTGAAGGGCCTGTGAACAGACTGTGGATAAGCCGCTTACAAATCGGGACAAGTGCGCGGCAAAATCCGCCGCGCAGAAGCGCTCAAAGCCTTCGTTCACATGCATTCACAAACAGCACACAGGAAAACGGGGCGCTTATCAAGAAGGTTATACACAAGGTAATGCTTTGATTTTTATATGAAAATTGACTTTATTCACAAATTTATGCACACCTTCTACTTACTTCTAAATTCTTTTTAAAATCTTTCCTAGGTTTGAAGGGGGGTTCGCAAAATTCTCCGGACCAGGATTTGGTTTTTGCGTCATGACTGATCTACTCATCGATCTCGGAAATACAGCTCTCAAATGGACCGTATCGTCTTTTCCAGATGATCCGAGTACCTTTATTCATCAGGGTCGGGATCGTCTGCCTGAAGATCTGCTGGACAAATGGCTCGCGATCAAGCCGCGCAAGGTGGTCGGCTGCATGGTCGCAAGCGAGAACCTCGCTTTTTACATGATCAAGTTCTTCAACAAACACGGCATTCCCTGGGAATGGCTGCACTCGGAAAAGAAGTATGAAGGAGCCTTCACCCTGCTCAACCGGTACGACGATTATTCACAGCTGGGGTCGGATCGCTGGCATGCTGCGCTCGGAGCCGCAAGTCTCGTGCCGGGAGAAGCCTTTCTCGTGATTCACATGGGGACCGCGACAACGGTCGACACGGTTCTGCCCCAGGATGGAAAGATGGTTTTCATGGGCGGAAGGATTCTTCCCGGCCCTTCCATGATGTTCGATTCACTGTTGAGGGGCACGCACTGCCGGCCGGGGCACATCGGTTTTGAGAGCGAATGCCCGACAAACACTGCAGACGCCATGTCCACGGGAATTCTCGAAGCGCATCTTGGGGTCGTCGACAGAGCTGTCAGATTCATGAACCGATCGGGCTTTCCCGAGCCGAAGATCTTCTTTGCCGGGGGCGCTGCTCCCCTGCTTGCGCCTTACATCAAGAGGGAATACCCTCAGGCTGTTCAGCAGCATAATCTTGTCCTGCGCGGCCTTGCGCTCAGAGCGCAAGGAGACGGAAATGCGCAAATCAATCGGTAACCGCTCGAGGAATCGCTGTGAAAAATCTGAAACTGGTGCTGGGCTTTTTGATTGTTTTACTGTCGGGCTGCTGGATCTATCTGCAATATTTCGATATTGAAGAAATCAAGGTGAAGGAAGTCGCCCTTGAGATCGTCAAAAAGGCTCCCGATCCCTCGGCCGAGGCTCCAAAAAAGGGAGAAATCAATATCGGCTGCTACATCTGGGGGCCGTTTCGGGAAAGGGAATCTCCGCGCATTGCAGAAAAATTGAGAAAGGCAGGATTGATTTCCAAAGCGGTCATGAAGGACAGGTTCCTGCCGGAAAAATTCATCGTCTATCTGGGACCGTTTGACAATCAGGAGGCCGCTCTGGCCTTCCAGAAGCAGTTCAGAAAACAGGGATACAGGAATGCCCGCGCGATTTTGCAGGGCGGACTGTCGTTCGGCGTGGAAATTGCGGCTTTTAATACGCAAGAGGATGCGCAAAAATTTTTGACGGGACCCAGAACCCCCAAGGTGAAGGGGGTCAGGATCACAAACAGGCTGGGAGAGCCATCCGGCGAAGTGGATTTTGCCTTCCAGGACATCAGCGAAGATGAGCGGCTCAAGCTCCTTGACCTCTGGCGGGATTCTCCGAGAAGCGAGCTGAAGAACTGCTCCTTCTAGATGTTTCCAAGGTGTTCGGAAAAGGCGAGGGCGAGTTTTTCAGCCATTTTCTCTGAGGATTTTCGTCTTTTTTCGTAAAGTTCGTCTGGCATTTTTCTCAATTTCGCACTCCAGATGGATCCTGGGAAAAAAGCATCGTCCCTGTAGCGTGCAATCACATGCCAGTGCACGTGTGGAACCATGTTTCCCAATTGGGCGAGATTGATTTTGTCCGGATTCATGGTCTCGCGCATGACTTTTTCCGTGATCTGGATCGCTTTCCAGAAAATTTCCTGATTTTTCTGGGAAAGATCCGTCATTTCCTTCACGTGTTCGGAAGAAATGATTCTGATGAATCCGGGAAGATCCGCATCTGACGCATCGATGGCATAAAAGACGGCATTGCGCCAGATCTCTTTCGGATGCTTTTTCGTGCAAAGTTCACATTCGCTCATGAGAAATCCCTGAAAAAATGATTTTTTCTTCTTTTAGAGAAGAATTCCTTCAATTCCCTCTTTTTTCACCTGCTTGACGAAGCTTTCGATCCAGTTTTTGCCCAGGGTGAGCCTTGCCATTTCGACGACCAGGAACTCCGCACCGGTACCCGTGCGGTCCGAATAGCGGGAAATTCCCTGCAGGCATCCCGGGCAGGCCGTGAGAATTCTGACATTTCCGTCAAATTGATCGGAAAGCAGGGATTTTTTCCTTTTCAGAATATCCTCCTCCTTTCGGAAGCGGACCTGGGTGGAAATGTCGGGCCGGCCGACGGCAAACGTGCCGGCCTCTCCGCAGCAGCGCTCCGTCAGCAGAACGCTTGAGCCGTCAGCAGGATGAAAGACCTTGTTCACGGCTCCGATCGGGCTCGCCGCCACGAATGGCGTGTGGCAGGGATCGTGATAGAGGTAACGGGTGTTTTCCTCTCCCGTGACGCTGACGCCCTTTTCCAGAAGAAATTCATGGATGTCAATGATCCGGCATCCGGGGAAGATCTCCTCGAAGTGATAGTCCTTGAGCTGCTTGAAGCAGGTGCCGCAGGAGACGACCACGGTCTTGATGTCCAGATAATTGAGGGTGTTTGCCATGCGGTGGAACATCACGCGGTTTTCCGTGACGATCTGGTCCGCGAGGGCATGCTGTCCGGCTCCGCGCTGCGGATATCCGCAGCAGATGTAGCGGGGCGGCAGCACGGTCTGAACGCCCGTGTTGTAGAGCATGGCAAGAGAGGCAAGCCCGATCTCGGGGTACAGGCGCTCGTTTCCGCACCCGGGGAAATAGAACACGGTCTCCGTGTCATCGGCGCCGGGCTTGCGGATGAGCGGAATCTTTGTCGGATCATTCAGATTGAGGAGCGTGCGCAGGGGCGCGTGGACCCTTGGCGACGGCAGCTTGCGGTTCACAAGATGCACGACCTGCTCGCGAAGCGGCGGATAGCCCGTCGTGCTGGACGGCTCGCGCAGAGTGTTCTGTGCAAGGACGCCGAGCATGTTTGCGCCCTGGCGCTGGGCATTGAAGCCGATGTCCACGAGCCCCTTGCGGGCAAACTCCACGAGGCGCGGGTTGCTCAGGCCCAGGAAGCTCATGCCGGCCCATTTTGCCGGATTCTTGTGCGTCTGCCCCATGCGCTCGAGCAGATTGCGGATGAGAATGGTGACCTCGCCGAAGTTGATCTTTACGGGACAGGGCTTGGCGCACTTCATGCACAGCGTGCAGTGGTCGCCCAGATCCCCGAAGGCATCCCAGTGGCGGCGGCTGATGCCGCGCCGGGTCTGGCCTTCATAGAGGAAGGCTTCGATCAGCAGACTCGTTGCGAGGATCTTGTTGCGCGGCGAATAAAGGAGATTTGCGCGCGGCACGTGCGTCGTGCACTGCGACTTGCATTTTCCGCAGCGCAGGCAGTTCTTGATCGAGTCGCTGATCGCCTTGATCTCGTTCTTCTGCATGAGAAGCGACTCGGCGCCGAGCAGGCTGAAGCTTGGCGTGTAGGCGTTTTCCAGCCCGATGTCCTTTCTGAGCTTGCCGGCATTGAAGTGCCGCTTGGGGTCGACCTTGTCGAGATACTCGTGGAAGGGCTTGAGGGCGTCCTGCGGAATGAATTCGATCTTCGTGAGTCCGATTCCGTGCTCGCCCGTGATGGAGCCGCCAAGCTTCTGGGCAAGAGCCATCACCATGCGCACGGCTTCCTGTCCCTTCATCATCATCCGGTAGTTGTCCGAATTCAGGGGCACGTTCGTGTGCACGTTGCCGTCGCCCGCATGCATGTGCAGCGCGATGAAGACGCGTCCGCGCAGAACCTTGGCGTGAATGGCGTCGATCTCGCCGCGCACCTTCTCATACACGTCGCCTGCGAAGATCTTCATGAGCTCGGAGCGGATCTCCCGTTTCCAGGAAATGCGCAGCGCCCGGTCGTAGACGGCGTCAAAAAGGCTCCTGTCCTTGTAGGCGCGAAGCGTCGCGGGCTCAAAGACCTGGCCAAGCTTTTTCAGCGACTTTGCCGCATCGGCAAATGGCTCGTCCAGGTGCTCGAGAATGTAGCTCCAGCGCTTTTGCGCAAGCTCGAGAAGCTTCAGGGCATTGGGCACGGTCGAGGCAAGGAGCGTTTCCTTGGAAACGCCCGCCGTCATAGAAGGCTTGCCGAGCGAGATGTAGCCCGAGAGATACCTGTGGGTTTTCTCGATCATCTCGAGCTTGTTTTCGATCGAGCAGCAGATGTTGAATCGCTCGCAGCCTACCGTGTACTCGCCGATCCGCTCCAGAGGAATCACGACGTCCTCGTTGAGCTTGAAGGCGTTCGTGTGTGCGGAAATGGCTGCGGTCTTGCTGCGCTCATGCCAGAACTGGAAGCGCTCCTCCTTGGTTCGGGCGACAAATCCTTCACCGTTTTTCGAGCGGCAGATCTGCACGACCTGCTCGGTGATCTCGTCAAGCGCCTCTTCGCTCTCACCCACAATGTCGCCCACGAGCACCATCTTCGGGTATTCGTTTCTCTGGCTTTTCACCGGGTAGTTGACGGCGCGCAGATAGCGGTCGTCGAGGTGCTCAAGGCCTGCAAGCAGGCAGCCCTTCGGATGCGTGTCAAGAAGCCGGGTGATGTCCACGATCGCCGGGCCTGCAAGGCTTGCCGCTCCGAAGAATTCCAGGCACACGGTCCGTGCGCAGGGCGGCATCTTGTGCAGGATGAAGGTGGCCGATGTGATCAGGCCGTCCGTGCCTTCCTTCTGCACTCCGGGCAGGCCGCCCAGGAATTTGTTCGACACGTCCTTTCCGATGCCGGCCTTTCTGAAGGTGCTTCCCGGCATCTTGATGATTTCACGCTTGAGCTGCCTCGCCTGCAGGGGATCGCTCGTGTTTCCGTCCTTGACGGTGATGCGCCAGGAAACGGTCTCCTGCTTGTGGATTTTCTCGAGGTTGTGCTGCAGGCGCTCGACCTCCATCCAGTTTCCGTCTGGCGTCACCATGCGGAAACTTGCGATGTTGTCGACGGTGGTGCCCCAGAGCACGGCTTTCTTGCCGCCTGAGTTTTCGGCGATGTTGCCGCCGATGGTGGAGCTGTCCGCGCTTGCCGGATCCACGGAGAACACCAGGCCGCTTGCTGCGGCGGCTTCCGTGACGCGCCGGGTGACGGCGCCGGCTCCCGCGCTGATGACGGGAGTGGGCGAGGTAAGGCCCGGCAGGGTGTCTTCCGTGACCGGAGAGATGAAGTCAAGCTTTTCGGTATTGATGACCGCACTCATTGCGGTCATCGGAACGGCGCCTCCGGTGTAGCCCGTGCCGCCTCCGCGCGGGATGATCACCAGACCGAGCTCGATGCAGGCGCGCACGAGCCCCGGCATTTCGCTTTCCTTGTCGGGCTGCAGGACGACAAAAGGATATTCGACGCGCCAGTCCGTGGCATCCGTGACGTGCGCCGTGCGCGCAAAGGGATCGAAATGAATGTTGTCGATCTTGGTGCATCGGGAAAAGGCGCGCTTTGCCTTGCGGCGCAGCGTGATCGTTTCATCGAAGCTGTGCTCGAAACGATGGATCGCCTGCGTTGTCGCCGCAATCAGCTTTTCGACCTTGGCGTCCCTTTCGTGGAGCATGCGGTCGCGGCGCTTTTCCACTTCGTTCAGCCGGTGGTGCAGTGCCGCGCACAGCAGTTTTCTTCTTTTCTGGTTGCGCAGCAGATCCTCCATGACGAAGGGATTGCGGTATACGACCCAGATGTCGCCAAGAATTTCATAAAGCATGCGCGAGGAGCGGCCTGTACGGCGCTCCTCGCGGAGCTCTTCAAGAAGATTCCAGGATTCCAGTCCAAGAAGCCGCACCACGATCTCCCGGTCGGAGAAGGAGGTGTAGTTGTAGGGAATTTCTCGAATGCGCTCGGGAAGCTGGGAGAGGAATTCTTTTTTGGCTGTGTTCTGCTGCATGTCGATGCCTGATAAGGAATGGGGAAATGCGTGTCTGTCCGCTGGATTCATCATTTTATCGAAGTGACAGGCTTCTCAGATGAGTTGTGATGAAAAAGAATGATACAATCTGTATCGACACTGGGTGTATCTAGAAAATGCTTTATAAATTAGAGGGTTATGACGTTATTTTTTAGAGATGAAGAAATGCGTCAGTTGCAGAGCGGCGCACGGTTTCTGACGAGAGGAAGTCAGGCTGTCTTCGTCCGGGGACGATCAGGGATCGGAAAGAGCGCTCTGGCGCGAGAATTTCTCGAAAATTCCGAAATCCGATTCGTGCATGTTTCACTGAAAAAGTACAGCACGGGGGATGCTCTCATCCGGATGATCCTGCAGTCGCTGCTTCGCGACCTTGGGCTGCGCTCTGCCCCCAGATGTCTCTCGCTCGCCGCAGTGTTTGACTACGTTTTTGATGTCGCCAGAACGAGCGAATTTATCCTCTGCGTGGATGAAGCGGATGAATTGGGGGCTGCTGACAAGACGTTCTGGAGGGAATTTTCTGGATATTGGAATCGAAAATCAGAAAAAATCAGAATTCTTCTCGTTTTTTGCGTTCGAAAAATAGACGAAGGAGATGTGAAAAGTCTGAAGAATTCGAAAATTATCTCTCTAAAACCGTTTTCTCTTGTAAATATCAGAAAAATTCTCTTCTCAAGCGGAGCGGAGGCAACAGCGGAGCAATGTCTTCTCTTGCATTGCCTCACCGGAGGCGTGCCCCGATACGTGATGACATTCGTGAGGCGCGGAGCGTGGGAGGTGAAAACGGCCTGTGAACTCTTCAGAAGCGAGGATTGCTATTTTCGACTGGAGGGGGAGAGGCTGCTCCGGGACATTTTTTTCGCATCTTTTGCCTCCTACGCCGAAATCTTGAGAAAAATGTCTGCAGGAGTGCAAAAAAGAACCGATCTTCAGCGGGAATTTTCAGGAAATGTCGGAGGATACCTGAGCAAGCTTGAGCATGAATTCCATCTCGTCCACCGCCTTGATGGGGTCTTCGGAGAAAAGACGGTCAGGAAAAGCAGGTGGGCAATCAATGACGGTTTTCTCATCGCGTGGTTTTCCCTCATTGAGGGGAACGAGCCTTTTGAGAAGTTTCTCGAGCGTCGCTTTGCCGCTCTTGCCGGCCAGTATCTTGCTGAAACTGGGGCCTTTGAATCCGTTGGTCCCTGGTGGGATCGCTCCGGGCGGCATGAGCTCCCCCTCGTTGCCCTGTCCCGGGGAAAAGCGACGGTGTTTCTTCCCTCGATGTGGGGGGAAATGCCAAGAGCGGCTGATTTTGATCGCGCTTTGAGAAGCTTTTCCGAAACGATGGATATTCCAGAGCACCGCATTTGCCAAAAAGCGTTATCGTCGGAAAATCTTTTTTCCTTTGGTTTTGGGAATACCTAGATGTCACAAGCAGAACTGACCCAGCAGGAGTACCTGCGCAGCATCCTCACGGCGCGCGTCTACGACGTTGCACATGAAACACCGCTTGACGAGGCAAGGCGCCTGAGCAAGCGCATCGGCAACCACGTGCTTCTCAAGCGCGAGGACACGCAGCCCGTGTTTTCCTTCAAGCTGCGCGGCGCCTTCAACAAGATGGTGCACCTCTCGGAAGACGAGAGAAGCCGCGGCGTCATCTGCGCCTCGGCAGGCAACCATGCGCAGGGCGTTGCGCTTGCAGCCAAGCGGCTCGGCTGCCGGGCCGTCATCGTGATGCCGATGACCGCCCCGGTTCTGAAGGTCGAGGCCGTGCGGCAGCTGGGCGGCGAAGTGGTGCTCGTGGGCGAGTCATTTTCCGAAGCGGCCGCGCACGCCGAAAAGATGTGCCGCCAGGAGGGACTCACGTATGTCGCTCCCTTTGACGATCCGCTCGTGATCGCAGGACAGGGCACCATCGGCATGGAAATTCTGCGCCAGTACCAGCCTGCGGACGGCTCCCGGCCCGATGCGATTTTCGTGCAGATCGGAGGAGGGGGCCTCGCCGCCGGGGTTGCCGTCTACATCAAGTCGCTGTACCCGGAAATGAAGGTGATCGGCGTTGAGACCAAGGACAGCAACGCCATGGACGTGTCACTGCGCGAGGGCAGGAACGTGACGCTCGAGCAGGTCGGACTTTTCTCCGACGGCACGGCCGTGAAGCGCGTGGGGGATGAAACCCTGCGGCTTTGCAGAAAGTATCTTGACGAGATCATTCTCGTTGACTCCGATGAGATCTGCGCGGCCATCAAGGACGTGTTCGAGGACACCCGCTCGATTGTCGAGCCCTCGGGAGCGCTCTCCCTTGCGGGCCTGAAGGCCTGGGCAAAGCGCGAAGGCGTGAAGGGCAAGACGCTCATTGCCATCACATCGGGTGCCAACATGAACTTCGACCGGCTGCGGTTTGTTTCCGAGCGCGCCGAGTTCGGCGAGGAGCGCGAAGCCGTCTTTGCCGTCACGATCCCCGAGGAGCGGGGCTCGTTCAAGAAGTTCTGCTCGCTCGTCGGAGCGCGCAGCGTGACCGAGTTCAACTACCGCATGAGCGACGACAAGCAGGCCAACATCTATGTCGGCATTCAGACGGCCAATACGCGGGACGCCGACGCCCTGGTGAAGAATTTCGAGGATTCGGGGCTGCCCACGATCAACCTCACCCATGACGAAGCGGCAAAACTGCACCTGCGGCACATGGTGGGCGGGCACAGCAAGTTTGCCGTGAACGAGAGGCTCTTCCGGTTCGAGTTTCCGGAGCATCCAGGCGCGCTCATGAAGTTTCTCACCTCCATGGCTCCGCAGTGGAACATCTCGCTCTTTCACTACCGCAACAACGGCGCGGACTTCGGGCGCATCCTGATCGGCATCCAGGTGCCGCCGCAGGACAATGCGCTGTTCGAGTCGTCCCTGAAGTCCCTCGGCAAGGGCTACCGCTGGTGGGAGGAGACGGAGAACAAGGCCCTGAAGCTCTTTCTCGGCTAGGAAATCCCGAAAATGCAGATCTCCTTGCCAAGGAGATCTGCTCGATCAGTTGGAAGTGTTCCGGTAGAGCTTTGCCCGGGCCTCGATCGGGCGGTCCACCAGATGGTAGACCCCCGAGCCGTCATCGACGATGTCGTAGTCCCACTTCTTCCTGCCGTGCATGTCTTCAAGCCACACGGCGCGCGGCACGTCCAGCTCGTCAAGATTCCCGTTGATGAAGCTTTCCGCTTCGTAGGGCGTGGCGAAGTTCTCCCAGGTGTCTCCGTAGTCGACGATCACCTGCACGACAAGGTCCCGTCTCATGGTCTCTCTTCCGGCATCTGCGAGACGATTCTTGCAACGGCCCGCGTGAGCTTTTCCACATAGGGCAGATGCAGCATCTCATTGGGGCCGTGCGCGTTGGATTCGGGCCCCAGAACCCCGGTGATGAAGAACTGTGCATCGGGGAAGAGCTCTTCAAAGCGGTTCATGATGGGAATGGAAGCGCCGTCGGAGAGGTAGGCCGCTCGCTTGCCGAAAATCTCTGTGCTCACTTTGTCCGCACTCGTGCGGAACCAGTCCGTTTCCGGCTTTGCGTCCCAGCCGTCGGCAATGACGAAGTCCGTGAGTTCGACTTTGGCGCCAAACGGGGGATTGGCGAGAATTTTTTCCTCAAGCGCGCGCTTTGCCTTTGTTCCGTCAACATGGGGCGGAATGCGGAAGGAAATGCGCAGGGACGTGCAGGGGCGCAGCACGTTGCCTGCGTTTGGAATAGAAGGCAGTCCCTCGGCTCCGATCACGGCAAGCTGAGGAGTCCAGCTTCTCAGCTTGAGAATGTCCCGGGTGTTCCCGGCTCTGGCGCAGGGCGGCGTGCATGCCCATGGAAATTCCGTCTTGTACTGATCGGCGAGAATCTCGGCGGTCTTTTCAAGCTGCAGCAGCCGCTCGCCCGGCACCTCGGTGTGAAATTCCTTCAGCAGGATCGAACCCGTTGCGGAATCCTCGATTCGCGCAAGAAGCCGGCGCGCAATCATGAAGGAGTCGGGAACGACGCCGGAGGCGTTTCCCGAGTGCACGCCGTTCTTGAGCACGCGCACGGTGAGCGTTGCGCCCAGCAGGCCGCGAAAGCTCGTCGTCACCCAAAGCCGCTCATAGTCTCCGGCGGTACTGTCCAGGACTGTGAGCAGGCGCACGTTCCTGCAGCGCTCCCTGAGACGATCCAGCCAGTGCGAGAGATCTTCGTGGCCGGTTTCTTCGCACGTTTCGAAAATGCCGTAGCAGCGCGGGCGGGAGATGCCGGCTTCGTCCAGAGCGGCAAGCGCGGTCAGCGTGCTGTACACGCTGTAGCCGTCGTCCGCTGCGCCGCGGCCGTACAGTCTGCCGTCTTCGATCGAGGGAATGAACGCGGAGCGCCCAGGAGCCCAGCCGGTGGACTCGGGCTGCTTGTCGAGGTGCCCGTAGAAAAGCGCGCTCGACGCATTTCTACCCTCCGTGCCTTCGATTTCAAAAAAGAGGCACGGCGTGCGGCCCGGTTCCTCCAGGATTTCGAAAGTTGCGCCGGGAAAGCGCTCCCTGCCAAAGCGGGCGGCTGCGACAAGCGCAGCCTTGAGCATGCCGTGCTCTTCCCAGTCCCGGTCAAATGCGGGGGACTTGCTCTGCAGCCGCACAAAGGCAAGCAGCGCATCCAGGGTTGAACTCTTCCAGCTCTCGGCGATCAGCTGGTCAAGGACGCTCAAGCGGTTCGCTTCAGTCATGATGCACCTCATTTGAAAATGGCAAAGGCCTTCTGGCCAAGAATTTCTCCGACGATCCGGGCAGTGTTTCTCGCGGACTGCGCATCGGCACTCTTTCCCACGAGAACCCGGTACAGGGCTCCATCCTGGACAATCCGCACGGGTTGGGACACTCTGCTTTCGCTCAGCATCATCTCGGCGTGCGCCGCCGTCTGCTGGGCGCTCAGTTCCGTGCGGAAGGCTCCGATCTGGGCCGACCAAGCGGGTTTGGCTCCTGAAGCAAACAGCGCGGATGCAGCCGCATCAGCGCGAATCTCGGCATCGGAAGCCTCAGGCACGGCCTCCACATCAAGCGTGAGGGCAATGGGCTCGCCCGACGTGGCCGCGGAATCCGGCGCGGGGGCGGCTGTGCTGCTTACAACTGCACTCATCGGATCCTCTTGGGGAAGAGCGGCCGAGGGAACGGACTGCTGTGCGCCGATGACGCTTTGCCGGATGGGCGAGGCAGCGGGAACCGAAGCCGAAGCGATCACGATGCGCTCGCGCACCGCAGCCGCATTCTCGCTGCGGGGCAGTGCGGCCGGGATGGGCTGCTGCTCGATCCGGGGCGCGGCGGGAATCGACGAGGAGGCGATCTGGCGGCGCGTAATGCGCTCGACGCGCACTCTGGCGGTTCCCCTTTTGTGGTAGCCGAGCCGGATTGCCGCCGCGTAGCTCATGTCGATGATGCGGCCGCCCGCACGATGACCGAACGTCCGTTCGAAAGATTCGTGACGCGCGCATAGCTCGGCAGCTCCATCGTCGGATGGGCCGCCGTCATTGCGTACATGTTGTAGCGCTCGCCGATGCTGGTCTTCTTGCCGTGGAACTGCGTGCCGTACCAGCTTGCCACGCCTTCCTGCACCATGGGCTTGTCGCCTGTGACCGGGTAGTAGCGCTTGCCCATCACGGTGTAGGGTCTGTTGGCGGCGCGGTGCGGCTGCTCCAGGCGCGGCGTGACGTCGGTCACCGAGTCGAGGATCTCCTGCTCGGAACGCGAGGAGGGACCATCGTTCTGGAAGTATTTTCCGCCCGTGCCCGAGCATCCGGAGAGCACTGCGGCGGCAGCAAAAGCGGCCGCGAAGGAAAGCAAACGGCTAATCAGCATTTTTGGTCTTGCTCTGGGCATTGATGGACATCAGGATCCCGGCGCACGTGCCGAGAATCACAAGAGCCGTGCCGCCGTAGCTCATGAAGGGCAGAGGGACGCCGACCACGGGCAGGATGCCGCTCACCATGCCGATGTTCACGAAGGTATAGGTAAAGAAGATGGCGGTGATCGAGCCGGCAAGGAGCTTGCTGAAGCTGTCACGCGCATTGACGGCGATCACGGCAGAGCGCACGATCAGAAGAAAATAGATAAAGATCAGGAAGCCGTTTCCGATCAGTCCGAATTCCTCCGAGTACACGGCAAAGAGAAAGTCCGACGTGCGCTCCGGAATGAAGTCGAGGTGGGCCTGCGTGCCCTGCATCCAGCCCTTGCCCCAGACTCCTCCCGAGCCGATGGCGATCAGGGCCTGGATGATGTGAAATCCGCTGCCCAGGGGATCCCTTGTCGGATCGAGCAGCGTCATCACGCGCAGCCTCTGGTAGTCGTGCAGCATCATCCAGAGCGCGGGCAGACCCGCGATGGCCGACACGCCGAGCGTGGCCATCCACTGCCAGGGGATTCCGGCAAGGAAGATCACGGTAAAGCCCGCGATGCCGACCAGGATGGCGGTTCCCAGATCCGGCTGCTTGAGGATGAGCAGGATCGGGATGGCAAGGATCAGGCCGGAGATGAGCCAGTCCCAGTTGCTGATGATGTCGCGGCGCAGCGTGAAGTACCAGGCCAGAAAGAGCGGCAGGCCGAGCTTCATGATTTCCGAGGGCTGCACGCGGAACGGACCGAAGCCGATCCATCTTGTCGCTCCCTTCACGGTGATGCCGAAGACGAGCGTGGCGGCAAGCAGGAACACCCCGGCGACAAAAACCGGCACGGCGCACTTTTGCAGATACCGGGGCGGGATGTTTGCGAAGATGAACATCACCACGCAGGCGACGGCATAGTTTCTCGCCTGACCCGAGATGCGCCAGGGAAAGTCCGAGCCCGCGCTAAAGAGCGTGACGAACCCCAGAGTGGACAGGATGATCACGAGCATCAGCAGCGGCAGATCGATGAGATCGAGCTCGCGCTGGAGAAACTGGGTGAACCGGAATTCCTTTTGCTTTTCCCTCATTTCGCGGCTCCTTGTCTGCGCTGGGCCGTGCCGGGCGGAACGTGCGACAGGTGGCTCGGGGCGGGCAGCCCGAGACGATTCTCGCCCGTGATCCAGTAGTCGAGCATCTCACGGGCGATCGGGGCGGCTGCAAGGGCGCCGAAGCCCCCGTTTTCCTTGAGCACCGCCACGGCGATCTTCGGATCGTTGGCCGGAGCGAAGGCGATGAAAAGACCGTGGTCGTGATGCTCGCGGGAGATCTTGGTCTTGTCGTAGCGATCTTCCTGCGCGATCGTGATCACCTGGGCCGTGCCGGTCTTGCCGGCCACCGGGTACTTCACGCCTTCGAAGGGCTTGCGGGCCGTGCCCGTGCGCGTCACTTCGGTCATGGCGCGCGTAACGAGGTCAAGGTGGTCCCAGGCGAGCGGAATGGTGCGCACCGGATCCTGATAGAGCGCAGTGGAGAGTCCCGTTTCCCGGTCGATCACCCTGCGCACAAGGTGCGGCGTCATGACCACGCCCCGGTTGGCAAGCGTTGCCACGGCGTTGGCCAGCTGCAGCAGCGTGAACTGGTTGTAGCCCTGGCCGATGCCGAGGTTGATCGTGTCGCCCGGGAACCAGAACTGGCGGAAGCGTTTTCTCTTCCACTCTCTGTCCGGCAGGGTGCCCGTCTGCTCGCCGATGATGTCGATTCCGGTCTTCTGCCCGAACCCCCACTGCTGCATGAAGGGATGGATGCGGTCGATGCCGATCTGCGAGGCAAGCCAGTAGTAGTACACGTCGGAACTGATGACGATGGAGCGGAAGAGGTCGACCTTGCCCTTCGGGGTTCCGCTTGCGTCGCGGAAGCGGTGGTTGTGATACTCGAAGACGCCCGTGTCGTTGATGGTTGTGTAGGGGGTGATCACGCCCGTCTCAAGGCCGGCAAGCGCCATGAAGGGCTTGTAGGTCGAGCCGATGGGATACAGGCCTCGCGCCGCACGGTTCAGAAGCGGCTTTTCCGGGGCGCCCGAGAGCTGCTTCCAGACATCCGGGTCGATGCCGTTCGGAAAGTTGTTCGGGTCATAGGTCGGCATGCTGACGAACGCGAGGATCTCTCCGGTCTTGGGCTCGATGGCGATGGCTGCGCCCGTGTCCGTGCCGAAGGCGTTCTCGGCGACCCGCTGAAGGTTGAGGTCAAGGCAGAGCTCAAGGTCCTTTCCGGGCTCCGCGTCGATCGAACCGAGGGAGCGGACGCGCCTGCCGCCCGCCGTGACCTCGATCATCTCGTGTCCGGGCTCGCCCCTGAGGATGTCCTCATAGCTGCGCTCGATGCCGACCTTGCCGATCTGGTGTATGCCCTGGTAGCTCTCCGCAAGCCCCTCGGATTCGATCCGCTCGATGTCCGAGCGAGAAATCCGTCCGATGTAGCCGATCAGGTGGCTTGCGGTGCTCTTCTGCGGATACTCGCGAAAGATCCTGGGCATGATGTTGACGCCGGGAAGACGCCAGCGGTTGGCGATCACCTGGGCAACCTGCTCGTTGGTCAGACGGGTGAGAAGCGGCACGGATTCAAAGCGCCGGGCCTCCTCCTTGAGCCGCTTGAAGCGGCGCCGCTCGCCGGGCGTGATGTCCACGATCTCCGAGATTTCGTCAAGCAAATCATCGAGCTTCTTGCCCCGTGCCATGTCCGCAACCCGGATCTCGAGCGCATAGGCCCAGTAGTTCTTGGCAAGCAGCTCCCCGTTGCGGTCGCGCACGGTTCCCCGGGTTGTCGTGCTCGGGATCACCACCTTGCGGTTGGATTCGGCCCGGGCGGCGTAGTCGCTGGATTTGAGAAGCTGCAGATAGGTGAGGCGCCCGATCAGCACTGCAAAAAGCAGGACGACAAACAGCAGCATGACCACGATGCGCCGGTAGAAGCGGTTCGGATCATGGGCCTTGGGCAGATAGCCGGTGATTTCGGGAGCCATGATGCGCGTCCGTCAGATCGGAGTGTCGGCCCTGTTCTGGGTCCGCCTCTGGGGGATGAGCAGCAGATAGCTTGCAATCGGCCACAGCAGCGCGTTGGTCAGGCTCTGGGTGAACCAGAGCCAGCCGGGGAACTCGCCCCCCATCCAGATGCTGACGAACAGCACGATCCCCTGCGTAAGCAGGAAGATCGGCAGCAGATGCAGCGCCTGGCCCGGAGATGAAAACCAGGGAATGCGCCGCTCGAGCAGATTCGCAAAGTAGCACAGGAACGTATAGGAAAGGGCGTGCTGGCCGAGAACCGCGCTGTCAAAGACGTCCATCAGCAGGCCGAGAAGAAACGGCAGCAGCAGACCCGTGATCCGCTTCTCGCGGATGCTCCAGAACGCGAGCGTCACGGCCAGAAAGTCGGGAGCCCAGACCGGGGCGGAGAGCCGGGAGATGTTGAGCACGTAGGCGACGGCGATCGTCGAGTACACCCACAGCGGGCTTACGGGCAGAAGGATGTAGGTGCGGGCGGTTGCTTCCGAATGCCGGCGGACGATTGAGGGCTTGTTCATTTTCCTAATCCTCCGGGCGCGGCCGGCCGGGACGAGTCCTGCTCGCTGGAAATGACGGGGGCCGGGCGCAGATGCACGCGGGCGAACTGCCCGTCATCCACCATGGCCTTGGGGTGGAGTTCGATCATGGCATAGGTTTCGCCGGGCTCCCGAACGATGTCCGAAACGACGCCGACCTTCGTATTGCGGGGGAAGATGCCGTCAAGTCCGCTCGTGATGACGCTGTCGCCAGTGACCACGTCCGAAGCAACGGGAACGTACAGGACGCGCATCTTGTCCGTCGCGCCCACGCCTTCGGCGATGGCCCTAAGGCCTGTGCGCTCGAACTGAATCGGGATCTGGAAGCCTCGCGAAGTGATGAGCGAGAGCTCGCACTCGTCCGGATACACGCGCACGATCTGACCGAGCACGCCCCGGCTGTCCGTGACGGCCATGCCGCCGCGGATGCCGGAATTCGCTCCGCGGTTCAGAACGATGTTGCGCGAGAAGCGGTCGCCCACGGCGCCTTTGATTTCAACGAGAACGGCAGCTCCTGCGTCCGGATTGGGCGGCAGCTGCAGGAGGTTTCTGAGCTGCGCATTCTGCTCGAGAAGCGCGGTCGCGCGGTCGGCCTGGATGTGCAGCGCCTCGTTTTCGCTGCGCAGCCGGTCAAGCTCGCGCACCTGCCCGATGCCGCCCTCGAAAAACCGCACGGCAAGCTCGACGCCCTCGAAGGGGGCGTTCACGACACGCTCGATCGGGGAGACGAACACGCGCATGAAGACGCGCACCGGCTCCAGAACGCGCATCCGGCTGTCGACCAGCATGAGCAGCAGCGAGAGCAGCGTGAAGAAGAAGAACCGTGCCTTGGCAGGAATGCCCTGTCTGAAAAGCGGTGGCGACCCGTATTGCATGGATATGCTCGAAAAGCCAAAGGGCGCAGGCCGATCAAAGCGACCGGAGCGCGCCCTCTGAGCTCGTGGCAAGGAGCTGAATTCCCCGGCTAGCCGTAGGAGAAGGAGCCCTTCAGCTTGTCCATGTTCTCAAGAGCGATGCCGCAGCCGCGCACGACGCAAAAGAGCGGATCGTCGGCAATGTGCACCGGCAGTCCCGTCTCTTCCTGCAGCAGCTGGTCGAGATCCTTGAGCATGGCGCCGCCGCCCGTGAGCATCATGCCGTGCTCGGCAATGTCGGCTCCGAGTTCCGGCGGCGTCTTCTCAAGGGCAAGCCTCACGGCACCCACCACCTGGTTGAGCGGCTCGGAGAGCGCTTCGAGCACTTCGTTCGAGTGGATGGAGAAGGGGCGCGGCACGCCTTCGGAAAGGTTCCGGCCCTTGATCTCGATCTCGCGCACTTCGGTGCCCGGATAGGCGCTGCCGATCTTCATCTTGATCAGCTCGGCGGTCGGCTCTCCGATCATCATGCCGTAGTTGCGGCGGATGTAGTTGATGATGGCCTGGTCGAACTTGTCGCCGCCCACGCGCACCGAGCCCGAGTACACCATGCCGCCCAGGCTGATGACGCCCACTTCGGTCGTGCCGCCGCCGATGTCGATCACAAAGGATCCGGCGGCGTCGTTCACGGGCAGGCCCGCGCCGATGGCAGCCGCCATCGGCTCCTCGATGAGGTAGACCTCGCTTGCGCCCGCGGCCTCGGCCGACTCCTTGATGGCGCGGCGCTCGACCTGGGTCGAGCCGCAGGGAACGCAGATGATGATGCGGGGATTGGGAGCGAACAGGCGGGTCGGATGCACGAGCTTGATGAACTGCTTGAGCATCTGTTCGGTGACGGTGAAGTTGGCGATCACCCCGTCCTTCATGGGCCGGATGGCCTCGATGTTGCCCGGAACGCGTCCGAGCATGTTCTTGGCCGCACGGCCGACCGCGTGGATCGTGGTCTTGCCGTTGGGTCCGCCTTCCTGGCGGATTGCCACGACGCTCGGTTCGTTCAGCACAATGCCCTTGCCGCGCATGTAGATCAGCGTGTTTGCGGTGCCAAGGTCAATGGCGAGGTCGTTGGCGAAGTAGGATCGGAAAAAGCTTAACATGAGATCCTTCCGAAAAAATCGGTTTGATAACAAGCACAAGTAAACCGGGAGAGGCTCGGCAGCCGGTCCCGTACGTCAATGTCAGTAGGTTGAGCGCAATGATACCGACTTTAGTGGCCGGAAAGGCACAAAATTCAGGCCTTTTTGCCAGCGGGCCGCCCCGCGGCTGCACTCTGGCGGTCAAAACGCGGTAAATTGCGACGTTTGCTGACTTTTTTCTTTCACGGGTAGGTAGATATGTCCCTTAGTCTGGACGATGTCCGCCGCATCGCGGACCTCGCGCACATTGACATTTCCGAGGCGCAGGCCGAGCGCATGCAGGGCGAAATGAACGATATTTTCAAGATGATCGAGCAGATCCAGGCGGTCAATACCGATGGAATCGAGCCGATGATGCATCCGCACGACGCAGCGCAGAGGCTGCGCGAAGACAAGGTGGTCTTTGAAGACAATCGGCAGGAGAACATGAAGAACGCCCCCGAGGAGTTCGAGGGCCTGTTCCTCGTGCCGCAGGTGATCGAGTAAGGAGCTGGGACAAATGGAAAAGTACTTTTACACCGTTGCCGAGCTCTCCCGCGCGCTTGCCGAAAAGAAGGTGAGCGCCGTCGAGCTCGCCAGGGAATACCTCGGCCGGATCGAGGCGAAGAACTCCGCTCTCAACTGCTTTCTTGACGTGCGCCCCGAAGAGACGCTCAAGCAGGCAGAGCTCGCCGACAAGCGGATTGCCGAGGGCACCGCGGGGCGCCTCACGGGCATTCCGATCGCCCACAAGGACATCTTCGTCACCCGGGAATGGGCTTCGACCGCCGCAAGCCGCATGCTCGAGGGCTACATGAGCCCCTTTGACGCGGCAGTCGTCGCCAAGCTCAAGGCGGCCGGCATGGTGACCCTCGGCAAGCTCAACTGCGACGAGTTCGCCATGGGTTCTGCCAACGAGAACTCGGCCTATGGCAAGGTGCTCAATCCCTGGGATGCGAATGCCGTTCCCGGCGGCTCCTCGGGCGGCTCTTCGAGCTGCGTGGCCGCGGGCCTGGCTCCGATCGCCACCGCAACCGATACGGGCGGCTCGATCCGCGAACCGGCGAGCTTCACCGGCGTCACGGGCGTGAAGCCCACGTACGGGCGGCCCTCTCGCCTTGGCATGATTGCCTTTGCCTCGAGCCTGGATACCGCGGGCCTCATGGCGCATACGGTCGAGGACATCGCCTGGGTGCTGGGCGACATGGTGGGATTCGAGCCCTGGGACTCGACGAGCGAGAACCTCCCGGCGGAAGACTTCACGCGCGATCTCGACAAGGGCGTCAAGGACATGAAGATCGGCGTGCCCCGCAAATGGTTCCAGCAGGGGCTTGACCCGGAAGTGGCCGCTTCGATCGAGGCGGTCATCGACGAGTACAGGCGCCAGGGTGCGCAGATCGTGGAAATCGAGCTTCCGACCGTGGAGCTCGGCGTGCCCGTCTACTATGTCGTTGCCTGCGCCGAGGCAAGCTCGAACCTCTCGCGCTTTGACGGCGTGCGCTACGGACACCGCGCCGCCGAGTACGACGACATCCAGGACATGATCAAGAAGAGCCGCAACGAAGGGTTCGGTGCGGAGCCCAAGCGCCGCATCCTCATCGGCACCTACGTGCTCTCGCACGGGTACTACGACGCGTACTACCTCAAGGCCCAGAAGGTGCGCCGCCTCATCACCGAGGAGTTCGACCGCGCCTTCCAGAACGTGGACGCGATCATCAGTCCGGTCACGGCGGGAACGGCCTATGACTTCGGCGCCAAGAGCGACCCGGTGTCGGCATACCTCGGCGACCTCTACACGGTGCCGATGTCGCTCGCCGGCCTGCCCTGCATGAGCATGCCCTGCGGCGTGCACAGCAACGGCCGCCCGATCGGCGTGCAGCTCACCTGCGCAAGATTCGAGGAAGCCAAGATGCTCGGCATCGCCGCCGCCTGGCAGCGCGCCACCGACTGGCACCTGCGCCATCCGAACGGGCTCTAAGAGAAGGAAGAAAGCAAAATGGAATGGGAAGTTGTCATTGGTCTTGAAACGCACGTTCAGCTTTCGACCGAATCGAAGATTTTCTCCGGCGCCTCCTGCGCGTTCGGTGCCGACCCCAACACGCACGCCTGCTACATCGATCTCGCGCTCCCGGGCGCGCTGCCGGTGCTCAACCGCACGGCCGTCGAAAAGGCGATGCGCTTCGGGCTCGCGATCGGAGCAGAGGTTGCCGAAAAGTCGGTTTTTGACCGCAAGAACTATTTCTACCCGGATCTGCCCAAGGGCTATCAGATCAGTCAGTTCCCGCTGCCCATCGTGAAGGGCGGGAAGATCTCCTTTACCGTGCAGCCGCGAAAGGGCGAGCCGTACCGCAAGACGGTGAACCTCACGCGCGCGCACCTTGAGGAGGATGCGGGCAAGAGCGTGCACGGCATCGTGCGCGGCAAGTCCGGCATGGACCTCAACCGCGCGGGCACGCCGCTTCTGGAGATCGTGACCGAGCCCGACATGAGGAGCGCCGAGGAGGCGGTCGGATACGCCAAGGCTCTGCACGCACTTGTCGTCTGGATCGGCATGACCCGGGGCAACATGCAGGAAGGCAATTTCCGGTGCGACGCCAACGTCTCGGTGCGCCCCAAGGGCGAGCGGGGTTTCGGCACGCGCTGCGAGATCAAGAACCTCAACTCGTTCAAGTTCCTGCAGGAAGCCATCGACTACGAGATGTACCGTCAGATCCAGTTGATCGAATCGGGTGAAAAGGTTGTTCAGGCTACGCGCCTTTATGACCCGGCAACCGGCGAGACGCGTCTCATGCGCGTCAAGGAAGACTCGATGGATTACCGCTACTTCCCCGACCCCGACCTGATGCCGCTCATCATTTCCGACGAGTGGAAGGCCAGAGTAGCGGACGGGATGCCCGAGTTGCCCGAGGCGATGCGCACGCGCCTTGTGAATGATCTGGGGCTCACCGAATACGATGCGGACGTGCTGACGGCAAGCCGCGACATTGCCGACTACTACAGCGCCCTTGCCGCCGAGGCTCCGGACAAGAAGATCGCCGCCAACTGGGTGATGGGCGAGGTCGCCTCGGCCGTGAACGGCACCGAGGGCATGACCTATGCGGCCGCCCCCGTGCGTCCCGAGGTTCTTGCGCAGATCCTCAAGCGCCTGGCAGACGGGACCATCAACGCCAAGGGCGCCAAGCGCATCTTCCAGCTTGTCTGGGAGGGCGTCGGCTCGGACGTCGATGGACTCATCGAATCCGAAGGGCTGAAGCAGATTTCGGATGCGAGTGCCATCGAGCCGCTCATTGACGAGGTTCTCGCCAAGAACCAGAAGATGGTCGACGAGTTCCGCGCGGGCAAGCAGAAGGCCTTCAACGCTCTGGTCGGCCAGTGCATGAAGGCAACCCGGGGCAAGGCCAATCCCCAGCAGGTCAATGAACTGCTGAAGAAAAAGCTCGGCGCGTAGAAGCGATCGCCGCCTGCATGAGTGCAAAAGGAGTCTTCGGACTCCTTTTGCGCATCTGGCCCCTTGCGGAATCCTGCCTCCGGCAGAGGATACAATGGGGCGTGATGGAGGCTCTTGCAGGCTCTGGTGGGCTTGCTGCCATGCCTCATCTGTCAGGAGACGAAATGCGCGGATGGCATCTTTTTGATCGCACCAGACTCGGGTGCGTGGGCAGATTCCCGTACTGGCGGGCGGTCGCGGTGCATGCCGTGCTCCTCATCGCAGTCTTTGTCGCTCCTTTTGAAATCCTCTACCGGCTGGACAGTAATCCGGACGGGATCCCGATGACGATCTTCCTCTATGGCTGGCTTGCGTTTGCCTTCGTCACCGCCTGGTGCCTGATGCGGCTTACCGGCCGGCGGCTGGCGGATGCGGGGTTTGCCAGAGGCTGGCGCTGGCTCGTGCTGGTGCCTGTTCTGGGATGGCTGGCGCTT
>OMXR01000155.1 GCA_900315045.1 uncultured Sutterella sp.
TCCCGCGATGCTGCTCGAGCTTGCGGACGAAACGGGGGTTGAGCCGGACCGCATGGTGATGGTGGGAGATGCGATTCACGACATGCAGATGGCGGCCAATGCCGGAGCGAGCGCGGTCGGCGTCACCTATGGCGGAGGAGATCCCGCGCATCTTGAGCAGGCGCACCCGCACGCTGTCGTGCCGAGCGTTGCTGAGCTTGCCAGGGTGCTTGGCGTCGAGCCGGAACTCAACGCCGAGCTCGCACGCCGGGGCAAAGCGCGGGTCAGCGCCTGACGGCGCTAATGGCGGCCTGGTTTTGCGCGGGCCGGAGCAGTTCTGCCGCCCGGCGGATGCCTCTTGCCTGACGGCCCTTGCCGCGTTTTGATCCCTTCCCGGGGATGGGCGCCTGGCCTGGCGAGAACCGCAAACACGGTGGGAAGCTTGGGCAGTTCAATGGGATCGGCAAGCCATTCGCCTGCGGTGCGCGTGCTGATGGATTCACCCGGGCCCGTCACATCCGTTGCCGCCGTCACCAGCGTGTCGGGCGACAGCGAAGAGGCCAGGGCCTGAAGCAGGTCTCGATGAAAAGCTGCGTTTCCGGCGTCCTGCTCTGGCGCTCGAGATCCTGGATTGCCTTTGTTCTCTGGGCTTCGTCAATCGGCAGATAGCCAAGAAAGCGAAAGCGCTGTCCATTCAGGCCGCTTGCCATCAGCGTGAGAATGATCGAGCAGGGGCCGGTCATGGGCACGACGCGGACGCCAAGCCGCTTGGCTTCAGCCACAAGCGTGGCCCCCGGGTCGGCCACTCCGGGGCAGCCCGATTCGGACACGATGCAGGCATCTTCGCCCGCGAGCACCGGCTGCAGCCAGGAGCGGATCATGGAGGCGTCCGGCTCGTGCCCGATTTCCGTGATCGAGAGCGCGCTGATCGGCCCGGGGTGTCCCGCCTCCTTCAGGTACAGCCTTGCGCTTTTTGCATTTTCGGCGAGGAAATACCGGGTTCTTCTTGCCGTTTCCAAAACACCCTGAGGGATTGTTTCGTCAACGGGCCGGTCGGCGATCCTGTTGGGAAGCATGTACAGAGTGCCCGGCATGGCAAGCCCTTTCTCTCAAAGTCCGGGGATCGGCGGCACGCCTGCCCGGGCGAGCATGCTGGTCAGACGCATGAGCGGCAGTCCGATGAGCGAGGTCGGGTCGTCGCTTGAGACGCTCTGCATGAGCGCAATGCCGAGCTTTTCGATCTTGGCGCTGCCGGCGCAGTCATAGGGCTGTTCCCTGCGCACGTACTCGGCAATGGTTTCCGGCCCGAGCGCACGCATGGTGATCACGGTGTCGCTCACGGTTTCCTGCATCGAGCCGTCCGGGGCGATCACGCAGACTGCCGTATGAAAGATCACGCGCTTGCCCTGCATGCGGGTGAGCTGGGCAACCGCCCGCTCGTAGGTGTGGGGCTTGCCGAGCGATTCTCCGTCAAGATCGCAGACCTGATCGGAGCCGATCACGACCGAGCCGGGGTGCTGGGATGCGACAGCCTGGGCCTTTGCACGGGCAAGCCGGGCGCAGACCTGAACGGGCGTCTCGCCCGCTCTGACGGTTTCATCGATGTCGGGACTCACGCAGGAGTAGGGCAGGCCAAGCCTGTCGAGCAGTTCACGGCGATAGCGCGAGCTGCTTGCCAAAATAAGAGGAGGATTTGTCATAATGGCCGCAATTTTAACTATGAGCCCCGAGTTTCATGAAGACAATCGACATTTTTGAGCTTTCCCGCAGCAGGAAGACCATTTCGGGCGACCTCTGCCTTGCGGATTTTCCGCAGCTTGCCACGCTTCTTGAGGGCGATGGCCGGGACGCAAGGATCCATTACGAAGCAACGGGAACCGCCGGGCGCGACGGCAAGCCCGGGGCGGATCTGACGCTTTCCGGCGTGATGAAGACGCGCTGCGTTCTGTGCGGCGAGCCCTGCGAAGTGACGATCGACAAGACCGTTCCGTTCCTGTTCACGAAGACCGAGCAGGAGGCCGATGCAATGGATATCGCCGAGGATGGCGAATACGAAGTTGTCGTGGGCTCCAAGAAGTTTGACGTCCATTTCTGGGTGGAGGAGGAGCTGATGCTCTCCCTGCCCCCGTTTCCGCAGCACGATGACTGCGAGCCGGACCGCAGCAAGCTCTCTTCGCACGAGGAGCCCGAGGCTGCCGTAACGAAAAGGGAAAATCCCTTTGCCGTTCTCGCTTCGCTCAAGAAGTCCGGCTAAAGCTCAGTGCCCGAAC
>OMXR01000045.1 GCA_900315045.1 uncultured Sutterella sp.
GTGACGGCGCAGTCGGCGACCGGAACCTGCCAGGGGCCGACCATCTGGTCGCGGCACACAAGGCCGCCCACGGAGCGGTCGCCGATCGTGATGAGGAAGGACTTGTTGCCAACGGTGGGATGCCGCAGAACCTTCCTGAGCGCTTCGCTCATCGTCATGCGGCCGGCGTCAAAGGGCGCGTAGGCAACCCGCACGCTCTTCACGTCCCGGTGCATGCGGGGCGGCTTGCCAAGGAGCACCTCCATCGGCATGTCGACCGCCGTCTCCTCGCCCTTGCGGCCCTCCACGATGAGCTCTCCGTCAGTGCTGATGTAGCCCAGAACCGCGTACGGGCAGCGCTCGCGCTTGCAGAAGTCATCAAAGAGCTCGAGAGAGGCCGGATCGATGGCGATCGAATAGCGCTCCTGGGACTCGTTGCACCAGACTTCCAGCGGGCTCATGCCCTTTTCCTCGACCGGCACCTTCTCGAGCGAAAGCCGTGCGCCGTGTCCGGAAATGTCCGCAAGCTCGGGCATGGCGTTGGAGAGGCCACCTGCGCCGATGTCGTGAATGGCAAGAATCGGATTGCCGTGCCCGCACTCCCAGCAGCGGTCGATCACCTCCTGGGCGCGTCGCTGCATCTCGGGATTGCCGCGCTGCACGGAGTCAAAGTCAAGGCTCTCGGCGTTCGAGCCGGTGGTCATGGAGGAAGCGGCCCCGCCCCCGAGGCCGATGCGCATGCCAGGCCCCCCGAGCACGATCATGAGCGTTCCGGGCGGCAGAGTCGACTTGATGGTCTGGTCCTCGCGGATGTTGCCGATGCCGCCTGCGAGCATGATGGGCTTGTGATAGCCGTAGCGCGTGGCGCCGATCCGGGCCTCGAATGCACGGAAGTAGCCGAGGATGTTCGGGCGGCCGAATTCATTGTTGAAGGCCGCGGCGCCGATCGGCCCCTCGGTCATGATCTGGCGGGGCGTGGCGATGCGGCCCGGGGCTCCGTACACGCCCGCGGGCGCAGCTGCGGGATCGTTGGCGTCGCGGTCGTTCTCCCAGTCCTGCCCGTGTCCCTCAAGGTGCAGGGCCGAAACGGAGAAGCCGCAAAGGCCGGCCTTGGGCCTGGCTCCGCGCCCCGTTGCGCCCTCGTCGCGAATTTCGCCGCCCGAGCCCGTGGCGGCTCCGGGGAACGGGCTGATCGCCGTCGGATGGTTGTGGGTTTCGACCTTGAAGACGGTGTGGCAGGGTTCAAGGCGTTCCTCGAATACGCTGCCGAACTTGTCCTCGGAACTCGGACGCGGATACATGCGTGTCACCGTCGGCCCCTCGAACACGGCCGCGTTGTCCGAATAGGCAACGATCGTGCCCTGCGGAGCCTTGCGGTGCGTCTCGCGGATCATGCCGAAGAGCGTCTTGTCCTGCTTGACGCCGTCGATCGTGAATTCGGCATTGAAGATCTTGTGGCGGCAGTGCTCGGAGTTGGCCTGCGCAAACATCATGAGCTCGACATCCGTCGGGTTGCGCCCCTGGCGCTTGAATGCATCGACGAGGTAGTCGATCTCGTCGTCCGAAAGCGCAAGGCCCATCTCGAGGTTCGCCTTGGCAAGCGCCATGCGGCCGCCGTGCGCGATGTCCACGACCGCCATGGGCTTGCCCGGGATGTCGGCAAAGAGCGTTTCGGGCGACGCGTCCGCCGCAAGCACGGTCTCGGTCATGCGGTCGTGCAGGCATGCGGCAAGAGCCTGAACGGCCTGCGGGTCAAGCGACACCTCATCGGAAAATTCAATGCTGTAGAGCACGGCGCGCTCGACGCGCTCGACGGCGCTCACGCCGCAGTTGTGGACGATGTCGGTCGCCTTGGACGCCCAGGGGCTGATGGTCCCCAGGCGCGGCACGACCAGAAGCTGCAGGTCGGCGCGCACGTCGGACGACTCAAACCCGTAGTCAAGGAGCGCCGAGAGCCGCTCGCTGTCCCGCTCGCCAAGCTTTCTGCCGGCAAGCACGAAATGCACGTAGCGGCCGGAAACCGCCGCCACGGCCGGATTGACGGCCTGAAGAGCGGCCAGAAGCCGGTCTGCACGGAACTTGGAAAGCGCGCTCGAACCGACGAGCTTGAACATCACGGAATCCTGGGACATGAGTGAGATCTCAAAAAAGAAAACAAACGGCAAAAGCCCCCACGTGGAGGCTCTCTGAAATTCGGAAAATTATACGGAGAGACACTGTAAAAAGCGCCCTGAAAAGCCATTTGCAAAGCGCCTGAGACAAAGTCCCTATGGACCGCCGGCAATGCCATGCCAGAGCGCCGCATCCGGACGCAAAGCCAAAACCCAAACCGCTAGAATGTCGCCCTCACCGGGATATTTTCAGAAAGGAATCGTTTTGGATCGGGTCATCATCGTCGGCGCAGGCATGGCCGGCATCGCCAGCGCGCTCTCGCTCGCGCGCCGGGGCGTGCAGGCTTGCGTGATTGAAAGCGCCCGCGGCCCCCTGCAGGCGGCAAGCTACGCTCCAGGCGGATACCTGGGCCCGGCGGCCCTGCACTCCTTCGTTCAGCCCCTTTCCTCCTTCGAGCGCATGAGAAGGCGCATCGCGTGCACGAACCCTGCCAAATCCCTGCGCTACCGCATGGGCAGCGGCCAGTCCGACTTTCTGAGCCGCTGCCTTGCCTTTTGCGAACCGAACAGCGCCGATCTCGTGCAAAACCGCTTTGCGGCTCTCATCGGCTACAGCCGCAGCGTTCTTCAGTCCGTCACGGATGAGTATGGCCTGACGGACTACAGGAGCCGCGTGCTGCTCCATGCCTGGCGGGCGGCCGACGACATTGAAAAGAACCGCCCCACGCCTTCGTACGTGTTCGGAGAGGTGCGCTCGAACCCCCTCACCCTTGCGCAGATGCGCGCGCTCGATCCAGCGATTCTGGAGACCTGCGGCTTTGCCGGAGCGCTCTGCGGCGCGCCTGACGACACCATCAACGCGGCCTTCCTCGCACGCCAAGTCGTCACGCTGTGCAAGGATCTGGGCGTAGCGTTTTCCTGCCGCACGCAGGCCGAAGGGTTCATCCGGAACAGAAACGGACGCGTCATCGGAGTGCGCACGAACACCGGATCGGTGCAAGGCGACGCGGTGCTCCTTTGCGCGGGGCTCGGCTCGGCGCAGCTCCTGAAGTCCGCTGCGCGAACCCTGCCGATGGCGCCCCTCACGGCCGTCTCGATCACGGCCGAACTCTCCGAGAGCACCGATCTGTCGCGCATCAGCCTGATCGACGAAGACTGCGGCATTCTCTTTACCGCTATGGATCAGCGGATCCGCGCCTGCGGCCTGGCTTTTCTTGGCGCCGTTGAAGACAAGGAGATCGAGGCCGAATTCCGGCGCCTTTATGCCGCCGGCCGCTCGGTCTACGGCAGCGCCGCCGACTGGAACCACGCCAGATACTGGAAGGGAACGGCTCTCGCCCTGCCCGACGCGCTGCCCGCGCTCGGAGCCCTGCCGAGCCTGCCCGGGCTCTACCTGAACTGCGCGCACGGCATGACGGGGGCGGCAAGCGCATTCGCAAGCGCGGAAATCGTCGGCGACCTCATCACGGGCCGCGCCGCCGCGATCGATCCCTCACCCTACAGGCCGGAGCGTTTCGGCCCGGCCTAAAATACCGCTTTTCTATTGACCTCTGAAAGAGAATCACAGGAGTTCATTTGTCTTATGAGTCAGCAAATTCTGAGTCTTGAAGAACTTGAGCAGCTCGAGGAGCGCTGCGCAAACAAACTGGGCGAAGGCGAACTGATGCGCCGCGCGGGCCAGGCCGTTGCCGAAACCGTCAGGACGCTCGCCGACCCCGCCTCGCACGTCGTCATCATCTGCGGCCCGGGCAACAACGGAGGCGACGGCTTTGCCTGCGCCCTCTCGCTCAAGTCGATGGGCTTTCGGGTGACCTGCGCCCTCATCGGCTGCCGCGAACCGAAGACCGAGCAGGCCCGGGCGATGTTCCGCGCCTGGCGCGACGCGGGCGGCGCCCTCGTCGACGACCCCTACAGCGCGGACAAGGCCGACGTGGTGGTGGACGCGCTCTTCGGGACGGGACTCAAGAAGGCGCTCTCGGGCGATTTCCTTGACGCGGCCATGTGGTTCAACGAGCGTCAGGCCGCACACGTCTCGATCGACGTCCCCTCCGGTCTTGACGCCCAGACCGGCTGCTGGGTGGGCGGCATGAAGGGCTGCATCGCCGACATCACGGTCGCGATGCTCTGCCCGAAGGCTGGCTGCTTCATGAATGACGGCGCGGATGCGAGCGGGCGCATTCTGCTCGAGGAGCTCGATGTCTCCGTGCCGCTTTCCACGCTCGGCGTCATCGACACGGACGACTTCCGCCACGTGCTCGAACTGCGCGCCCGCAACTCGCACAAGGGCACCTACGGACACGTTGCCGTCGTGGGCGGCGAGCGCGGCCACGTCGGGGCGGCGCTTCTTGCGGCCCGCGCCGCATTGAAGCTCGGCGCTGGCAGCGTCACGGTTGAGCTTCTTGTCGAGAACGCCCCCGCCGTCGACCCGGTCTGCCCCGAGCTCATGATCGCGGCCGAGCCGATCGACCTCACCCAGACCGACTGCAACGTCGTGGGCTGCGGCATCGGCTTTTCGGAAAAGGCCAAGGAGCGCGTGCTGGCGGCAATCGCAGCTCCCGTGCCCCTCGTGCTTGACGCCGATGCGCTGCGCATGATCGCCCAGGATCAGAAGATGATCGAGGCGATGGTCGTGCGCAAGGAGCACACCGTGATCACGCCGCACCCCGGAGAGGCGGCCGAGATTCTGGACTCGACCCCCGCGGCCGTGAACGCCGACCGCGTGCAGGCCGCGCGCGAGCTCTCGATCCTCACGGGAGCGATTTCCATTCTGAAGGGCTGCGGCACGGTGATCGCGCTGCGCAGCTCGCGCACCTGGATCAATCCGACGGGGAATGCATCTCTTGCCACCGCTGGCTCCGGCGACGTGCTCGCCGGCATGCTGGGCGCGATGTTCGCCCAGAAGTACGATCTGGTCTCGTCCGTGCTCTCCGCCGTGTGGCTGCACGGCCGGGCTGCCGAAGATTGCTACGCCGGCATGACCGCAAGCGACATCGCTCCGGCCGCGGCCGACATCCTCGATGCCCTGCGGGGCGGCGAAGTCGAGGAAGACGAATAGCCTTCCAGCTCCATTGCAGGATATTCTCGGGGGCGGGTTCCAAACGGGATCCGCCCTCTTGCATTCCCAAGCCAAGCCGCTCAGGTTTATTTTTGCCGACAAAATACACAAAATCAGCGACGCAAAGAAGAAGAACTAAACCTGCAAGGCAGGCGTAGCCTTCAGGATGCGGATGCGTCGCTCGCCAGTGGAGTCAAGGCCATGGACTCCTTCACCTGTTCTGGAAGGTGCAGGTCCCTATCACGTCGTCACGCGCGGTTTTGTGTCTCGGTACAGTCCGTCACCATTCAGCAGCGGAACCGTCGGCGCTCTCCCTCATCCATCCTCCCCAACTGTGCTCAGCAGCAAGTCGCATCACGAATTCGAAAACGCGCATATAATCACTTTGCCCTAAGATAAATACCTTAGGCACTTAACGAAACCCGTCCCAAAAGGACGGCATTTTTCTGCGAACAAAAACTGCTACAAGGAGTTGCAATGTTCCAATCTCTTCGCCGCACGGCCGCCGCTGCCGCTGTGGCTCTCGCCCTTACCTCCTCCGCATTTGCCTGCACCACGATTCTTGTCGGTCCTCAAGCCACGGCCGACGGCTCGATGCTGATCGCGCGCAGCGCAGACAGCAACGCCATGAAGGCCCAGCACTTTGTCGTGCATCCGGCAAAGAAGAACCAGAAGGGCATGTACCGCACCAAGGATCACAATGGCGCAAATGCCTTTGAGTATCCGTTTGCCAAGAACGCCATGGCCTACACCACCGTTCCGAACTGGAAGACCCAGGTGCACGGAGCCGTGGGCTGGAACAGCGCCGGCGTCGGTGTTTCCGGCACAGAATCGATCTATGCCAAGGACGAGCTGCTGAAGCTTGATCCGTATGTTGAAGACACGGGCATCACCGAGGATGACGTGCATGAAGTCGTTCTGCCGCGCGCCAAGAGCGCCCGTGAAGGCGCCATGATTCTGGGCAAGATCGTCGAGACCCAGGGTGCTGGCGAAGGCTTTGGCGTTGCCTTCATCGATCAGAAGGAGATCTGGTACCTTGAAACCGGCACGGGCCATCAGTGGATCGCCCAGCGTCTGCCGCGCGACGTGTACTTTGCCTCGGCCAATCAGGGCCGTCTGCAGGACTTCGTTGCCGGCGATCCCAACTTCCTTTCCAGCCCGACGCTCGTCTCCTGGGCTGAGCAGAACGGCTTTTACAACAAGGCCGATGGCGCATTCAACTTCTCGAAGGTTTATACGCGCGACGACGGGCGTGACCGCGCATACAACGATCCGCGCGTGTGGCAGATCCAGAAGACTCTGAATCCGTCGGTGGAGCAGGATGCAAAGAACGGCCGCTCGTTCCCCGTGTTCATGAAGCCCGAACAGAAGATCACCGTGACGGACATGATGCGCCTGATGGGCGACTACTATGCCGGCACCAGCCATGACCCGTACACCCAGGGCCTGCGCGGCGACGAGCCGTACCGTCCGATCTCGGTCTTCCGCACCTATGAAAGCCACGTGATGCAGGTCCGTCCGAACCTTCCCAAGGAAATCGGCGAAGTGACGTATCTGGCGATGGGCATGTCCGCACTCGGCCTGTACGTCCCCTTCTACCAGGGCTACCGTCAGATTCCGGCCGAATACCGTCAGGGCACGGACAAGGTTGACAGCAAGTCCGCCTACTGGCGCTTCCGCAAGCTTCAGACGCTGGCAATGACCGACTTTGAAAAGCTCGCTCCCGTTGTCCGCAAGGCCTTCAACGGATATGAGGACCAGTGCCGCGAGAAGATGGCTGCATTTGAAGCCGGCTATCTGAAGACGCTCAAGAAGAATCCCAAGAAAGCGGACGCCGACCTGCAGAAATTCAACACGTCTCTCGTGATGGATGCCTTCCGCCTGGCTGAAGAAGTGGAAAACGAACTCTTCACGATCCGCACCAAGGACATTCAGGACAAGGTGTTCTTCAAGAACAACAAGCAGCTTGACTGACCGTTCCTGACTCCCTCCTAAGGAGACGCGGCGCATCAGACTGGCTGGTGCGCCGCGCTTTTTTCCCTTTTTCAGGAGCGAGCGGCAGACTCACTCCTAAATCCGGGCGGCTGCCAGAGCAAATGCGAAATACCGGCGTGGGCGCCCCTCCGAGCAGCTCGGCAGCACCGCGGCCCGCTAAAGCGTCATCGGCTCCAGCGCCCTGGATGCCACGATCTGGCGCTGCGCTTCCGAGAAGACGAGTCCCACGCGCATGAGACGAGAGGCTCCCGATTGACGACCGTACATCCTGCCCTCCATCTGGGAGAGCGCCTTTTCAAGCAGTGCCCCAGGATTGTCCTTGCCTGCCGCGTACTTGAACTCAAGCACCCAGCGCGTCTCCCCGATCGTGAACTCCAGATCGCTCCGCCCGAGCGCGTTGTGCGTCTCGCTCTGTGCGGTCAGTCCTGCGCCGTTCAGGAACATTGAAACCATGGCCCGGCAATTCGTCTCGCTGGTGACTGGATATTCCTTGTAGTCGATCGCAAGAAAAGCCTTGTTCACATCTGTCACAAAGGCCGGAACGTCGCAGTTCTCCAGATGACTGCGGATCACCCCTTCGCTGATCATGTCAAGAGCCTGTTTCTCGAGCATGAGAGCCGCGTAGAACTTTGCCATTGTCTGGGCAACTTCGCCGTTCGGGTAACCAAGATAGACCATGTCGCCCCTGACTGCCTTGATCGTGAGATAGCCGGCCTGCATGAGCAGCACTGTGTCATTGATTGTCCGGACATCGGCCGAAATGCTCAGCAGATCCTTGTCCACCTTTTGCAGTTGTCCATACTGACCCGGATCCTTGAGAGAGTGACTCTTGATGAAGTTCATCAGCAGCGAGGTCTGCCCTCCGCTTTCGATCCAGTAGTTCTCCAGGCCGTTTCTCGGCTTGGTGAGAAACATCAGCGTTGACCAGGGGCTGTAGACATGTGAGGAAGCCTGCCCGTCAAAGCAGTAGCCGTCGTAGCGCTCTCGCATCCGGGCGAGGAGTTCCTCCGGAGGAAGTTCCAGAACCTCGGCCGCCTGAGCGATGTAGTTGCCGAAATATCTGCCGAGTTCCTCCTCGGTGTACCCGAGCAGAGTGCCGTACTCCACGTCCAGCGTAATGTCGTTGAGATTGTTCAGTTCCGAGAAAATGCTCACCTTGCTGTACTTGGTGATGCCAGTGATGAAGAGGAATCTCAGGGGGGCGTCATTGCTCTTGAAGACCGCATAGAAGCTTGCAAGCGTTTCGCGGACTTTCTCAAACAGTTCCGCCTGATCAAGGCAAGCAGTGAGAGGTGCGTCGTACTCGTCGATCAGAATGACCAGCGAACCAATCGGCACCGATTTCAACCAGGTCGAAAATTGCCGGTTCCATGAACGGGGAGCGTCTGCGCTGTAGGCAAATCCGCACGGGGCAAAAGCATCGGCCAGCATATCGATCAGCTGTCCCAGAAAATCAGCTTGCGAAGAGAAAAACTTGATTTCCGAGAAGTCGAGCCGAACGACACTGTAGGTCTTGTCCTTCCACAGCGATTCAATTGCTAGTCCCTGAAAATCCCTCAGTCCATATTTAAACAGCGATTCGAACGTCGAGACGAGAAGCGACTTGCCAAAGCGCCGGGGACGAGCCAGGAAAAACTTTCCTTTGCGAGTAGCCGCCATCCTTGCGATCATCTCGGTCTTGTCGACATAGATCAGCCCGTCCTGCCGCAGACCGGCAAAGTCGCTGACTCCAAGAGGAAGGGTTTGTTCAGGCGTTGGATTGTTCATGAGAGCGCTCGTCCCGATAGTTCTTGTGCCGCTGAATTTTAGCGTCCCTCCCCAGACACTGAGACATGCCGTCAGCAGAGAACTCCCGTCCGCATTCTTGCAGCCACATCGTGCGCCTCATTTTGCTGTCGGCTTGCGGCTCCTACCGTGCCGTAAGGCTCTTTCGGAACCAACGGCCTTTCCGCTGTACGCACAAGGGACACTTACCACGCACGCACAATCACACGCGCAGGCTGTCGCACCCAACAACAAAAGCGCGCCAGGCAATCAGCCTGGCGCGCCTTCTGGTTCCTATCAGGAACTGCTGCTAATTACTTGGCGGCAGTCTTGATGGGAATGGCCTTCTTGGGGGTGGGAACGATCTTGGAATAGTTCTTCACACCCTGCTGGGCCATCTTGCGGCGCACGAATGCGATCTGGGTCTTGAGCGGCAGCTGCTTCGGGCAGAAGTCGTGGCAGCCGAGCAAGGACATGCAGCCGAACACACCGGAATCGTCGCCGACGACTTCATAGAAGTCGGCGTCGTTGCGGTTGTCGCGCGGATCCAGACGGAAGCGGGCGATCTTGTTGATGCCGAAGGCACCAACAAAGTCCGGACGGATGCGGAACGTGCCGCAGCCGGCCACGCAGCAGCCGCACTCAACGCAGCGGTCGAGCAGATAGATATCCTCAGCAAGCTGCGGATCCATCGGCACTTCCTTCTTGCGCAGGTCGATCTCGTCCTGATCCAGGTGCACCCAGGTCTGGATGCGCTCGGACATGCCGCGCATCCACTTGCCGGTGTTGACCGAGAGGTCGCCGATCAGTTCGAACACGGGCAGCGGGGCCAGCGTGAACTCGGTGGGCAGGTCGCGGGTCAGCGTACGGCAGGCAAGACCGGGCTTGCCGTTGATCAGCATGGCGCAGGAACCGCAGATGCCGGCGCGGCAGACGAAGTCGAACTGCAGCGAGGGATCCTGCTTGTCGCGCAGCTCATTGAGCGCGATGAACAGGGTCATCGAGTCAGACTCTTCGAGCTCGAAGGTCTGCATGTGCGGCACACTGAGCGGATCAGCCGGGTTGTAGCGCAGGATGCTGATCTTGAGCAGGCGATGCTTCTTGGAAACTTGAGTACTCATTTAAACCAGCTCCTATTAGGAAAGGGGTTCATCGACACGTTCGTTGCGGCCCTGCAGACGCTTGGGCAGCAGGTGATGGTACGGCATGATGGCGTCCTGGATCGCGAAGCGATCGGCGCCTTCGGCTTCCATCTTGGCGCGGATGGCATCGACCTCGGCCTGACGCTTGGGCGTATCCGGATGATCGATGTAGTTCTTGGCGCCGTAGCCACGGAATCCCGGGGGCAGCTCCATCTTGGAGATGTCGAGCTTCTCGTAGCTGAGCGTGGGAAGCGTGTCGCCTTCCTTCCAGGTGGACAGGGTGCGGCTGAGCCACTCGGCGTCGTTACGGCGCGGGTAGTCTTCGCGGAAGTGAGCGCCGCGGGACTCGGTGCGGGCCAGAGCGCCGCAGGCCATTGCCAGAGCCACCTTGAGCATCTTGCGGGTGCGGTAGGCGTAAACCAGTTCGGGATTGGCACCGGGCTGATCCTTGACAGCGACCTTGAAGGTCTTCTTGTACAGGTCTTCGAGCTCGGCCACCGCGCTTTCCATGTCGGCGCCGCGGCGGAAGATGCCGATCTTGCTGGTCATGATGTCCTGCATCCGGGTGCGGATGGTGGGCATGTCTTCGCTGCCGGTGTTGTAGAAGAAGCCGTCGAGCTCGTTCTGGACCTTGGCAACGGAGTCGTAGATCAGCGAGGTCGGGATGTCAATGCCATTCTCAGCCTTCTCGCAGAAGTCGGCAATGAATTCGCCGACGATCATGCCGGCAACCACGGTCTCGGCAACGGAGTTGCCGCCCAGACGGTTGAAGCCGTGCATATCCCAGCAGGCTGCTTCGCCAGCGGCGAACAGGCCCTTGAGCTGGCGGGACTCGCCGGTGTAGTTGGTGCGCACGCCGCCCATCGTGTAGTGCTGGGCCGGACGGACCGGGATCCACTCCTTGGTCGGGTCAACGCCGAGGAAGTAGTGGCAGATCTCATACACTTCACGCAGGTTGTGCTTGATGTGATGCTCGCCGAGCAGCGTGATGTCGAGCCAAATGTGTTCGCCGAAGCGGCTCTTCACACCCTTGCCCTGGGCAATGCGCTCTTCCATGCGGCGGGAAACCACGTCGCGGGAGGCGAGTTCCTTCTTCTCGGGCTCAACGTCGGGCATGAAGCGATGGCCGTCGACGTCGCGCAGCAGACCGCCGTCACCGCGGCAGCCTTCGGTCACGAGAATGCCGGCGGGGAAGATGCCGGTCGGGTGGAACTGAACGGCTTCCATGTTGCCGAGGGTGGCAACGCCGGTCTCGAGAGCCAGGGCGTGGCCGATGCCTTCGCAGATCACGGCGTTGGTCGTGACGCGGAACAGACGGCCGGCACCGCCGGCGGCGATGGCCGTGGCCTTGGCAACGTAAGCCATCAGCTCGCCGTTGCGCAGATCACGCACGACAGCGCCGTAGCAGCGCTTGCCGTCATGGATCAGAGAGAGAGCCTCAACGCGCTCGATCACGGGGATCTTCTCGGCGATGATGCGGTCGCTCATGGCGTTCAGCATGGCGTGGCCCGTGCCGTCGGACACGAAGCAGGTACGCCACTTCTTGGTGCCGCCGAAGTCACGCTGGCCGATCAGGCCTGCGGCTTCCTTGCGCTCGGTAATGGTCACGCGCTCGCCGTTGATAACGACCTGGCGGTCACCCGGGGTGATACGGCTCCAGGGCACGCCCCAGGCAGCCAGCTCGCGCACGGCCTTCGGGCTCGTGTTCACGAACATACGCACCACATCCTGGTCGGCACCCCAGTCCGAACCGCGGACGGTATCGGCAAAGTGCACGTCTTCGTTGTCGCCAACGCCCTTGATCACGTTGGCAAGGCTGGCCTGCATACCGCCCTGGGCAGCCTTGGAGTGGGAGCGCTTCGGGGGCACCAGCGACAGCACGATCGTGTCATGGCCACGGCGCTTGGCAGCGCAAGCAGTGCGCAGACCCGCCAGGCCGGCACCGATCACCAGTACGTCGGTGTAGATAATTTTCATAAAGGTTTCTCCTTTGATCCGAAATGGATCCGCTTCGCCCTCGGCCGGCCGCTCCTTGCGGGTTGCAGCCGGCAGACAGCTTGCGGCAGGGTCGAAATGTTGCAGAAGGCCACCGCCCCCGGTCAACCCCTCCTGTATTGGAGAAGCCGCACCCGGAAACTTCAGCCGCCTGCCCGATTCCGGCCGCCAGGCCTCAAGGCCAGACGTTCCTGAATCGTACAGTTAGGGGTCTCGACATCCAACACAAACTTTCCTGATCGGCATTGATGGATCGGGAAAGTCCGCTTGGACTGGCACAGACTTTCTCGTGCGGGCGGCTGGGCTTCTGTGCATGCGCCGGACCGGCCCCTCGAAAACCCCAAGCACAGAGCCTGTTGCCAGGCGCCTGTTCCGAGAACCGGCCGGCTCGTCTTTGCGACGGCCGCCGCACGCGCAACGCGGGGTGACCCCCTTGTCGCGACACAAGCCAAAAACCGCCAAAAAAGCGGTCTAAGGCTTTTGCCTGAGCTGAGTTTATGAGGACTACCTACTCCGTACTATAGGGGTAAACCCTAGGCAAACTCACTGAACCGTGATCTCTTTTGATCGCCAAACGGGCATCCAGATTTCCCGCGGTTGCTGTGCTCCCTGCGACATTGGCGGCAATTCGCATGCCGGAAGCGCATCCCTCCCCCTGCATACCGCCGACAGCGCCTTGCGCATTCTGTTTTTCTTCTCAAAATACCTATATAGGGGTATTATTGCCGCAATCTACCACCTCGCCGATTTATTTCATCAATTGACATTGGGATTGGATTAGAATTTGCCAATGTTGCGAAACATCCGGGCCGCCAAGGCAAAATCGGTCTTAATTGTCCGGACAATTAAAGGTGTCTTAAGAAAAGGAGCGCAACCGGTCCCCGTTGAGGGTACCTGCGCTTATACCTCTATATATTGTGGAGTCTCTTCATGAAAACGATCATCAGCACGAGCAGCGCCCCCGCCGCCATCGGCCCCTACAGCCAGGCGGTCGTCTGCGGCAATCTGATTTTCACGAGCGGCCAGATCGGCCTTGATCCCGAGAGCGGCAATCTCGTCGAAGGAATTGAAGCCCAGGCCCGCCGCGTCATGGACAACCTGAAGGCGGTGCTCGCCCAGGCCGGCTGCACCTTTGCCGACGTCGTCAAGTTCACGGTGTTCGTCGCCGACTTGAAGGACTTCGCCCTGGTGAACGCCATCATGGCCGAACAGGTTCCCGAGCCCTTCCCCGCAAGAAGCTGCGTGCAGATCGCCGCGCTCCCCAAGGGCGCGCTCGTTGAGATCGAGGCGGTTGCCCAAATTCCGGCCAAGTAATCCGCTGCGCCCTCCATGGCCAAGATTCAGAAGGGAACGAAGCTCCCGCCTCTCACTGAGCGCCTTGCAAAAATCGGCCTTGTGAAGGACTGGGACTTCGTGCTGCACCTGCCGCTCAGGTACGAGGACGAGACGCGCATCACGCCGATCGCCGAAGCCTCGCCCGGCGCCGTCTGTCAGGTTCAGGGCCGGGTTCTCTCCTCGGTCATCCGCAGGTTCGGCTACGACAAGGAGCAGCTCGTCGCCCAGGTTGAGGACGACACGGGAGAGCTCCAGGTGCGGCTGCTGCACTTCTACCCGAGCAGCCGCACTCAGTTTGCCGCGGGCAATGAGCTGCGGCTCCTTGGCGAAGTGCGCGAGGGGTACGGCGGCGTGCTCGAAATGATCCACCCGAAAGTGAAAAAGCCTTCCACGGACGGCGCGGATCTTCCGAGCACCCTCACCCCGGTCTACCCCGCAGGCGAAGGCATCACGCAGCCCTGGCTCAGAAAACGCATCGACCGGGCGATCCTTGACGTGGACATCGTGGACATCGTGCCGAGGGAGTTCCTTGAGCCTCTGGGGCTGCCGGGCCTCCGGGATTCGATCGAAACGCTGCACCATCCGAAACCCGGAGCGGACCTTGCGGCGTACGACGAACGCCGCACAAACGAGTGGCGGCGCCTGAAGTTTGATGAGCTCCTTGCGCAGCAGATCGCCCTCAGGGTTTCAAGAAAGGCCAAGGACGCGATCAGCGCCCACCCGATCCTCACCGGCCAGGGCGATCTCGTCAAGCGACTCGTGGATTCCCTGCCCTTTTCGCTCACCGGCGCGCAAAAGCGCGTCTGGCGCGAGATCGTCGCCGATCTCGCCCGCGGCACCCCGATGCAGCGCCTGCTGCAGGGCGATGTCGGCAGCGGCAAGACGATCATCGCCGCCATGGCCGCAGCGCTTGCCGTGCAAAACGGCTATCAGGCGGCCTTCATGGCTCCCACGGAAATCCTTGCCGAACAGCACTACCGGAAAATCAAGGCCTGGCTCGAGCCGCTCGGCGTGAAGATTCTCTGGCTAGCCGGAAGCCTCAAGCCGCGCGAGAAGGCCGAACGCCAGAAGGCGCTCGAAGCGGGCGAATTCCAGATCGCGGTCGGCACGCATGCGCTCATCCAGAACGCCGTGCGCTACAGGCGCCTTGCGCTTGCCATCATCGACGAGCAGCACCGGTTCGGCGTCTCCCAGCGTCTGAAGCTCCGGGAAACGGACAGCGAATCGATGATGCCCCACATGCTCATGCTCTCGGCAACACCCATTCCGCGCACGCTCGCGATGAGCTACCTCGCTGACGTTGACGTCTCCGTGATCGACGAGCTGCCGCCCGGGCGAACGCCCATCACAACGAGGCTTGTGAACCTTTCCCGGATCGAAGAGCTTGAGAACGCAATCGGAACGGCCATCGCTGGGGGCGGCCAGTGCTACTGGGTGTGCCCGCTCAGCGAGGAGAGCGAAAAGGCAGACCTCACGGCCGCGACGATGCGCGCGCAGTACCTCGCGGACCGCCACCCCGGCTGGCGCGTGGGGCTTGTGCACGGGGCGCTCACCGCCGAGCAAAAGCACGAGGTGATGGAGCACTTCAGCTGCGGGGACCTTGACCTGCTCGTCGCTACCACGGTGATCGAAGTGGGCGTGGATGTGCCGAACGCCTCGCTCATGGTGATCGAGCACGCGGAGCGATTTGGCCTCGCGCAGCTCCACCAGCTGCGCGGGCGCGTCGGCCGCGGCAGCGCCGTGAGCTACTGCTTCATGCTCTACGACCCGCGGCTCTCGGAAGTGGGCCGCGAG
>OMXR01000005.1 GCA_900315045.1 uncultured Sutterella sp.
AGATCCTGCGGCTCAGGTAAAGTTGCGCATCAGAGAAATCAGGCCGATGGATTGGCCTGGCGCAATGTTTTTAGGATTGTTTCACGTGGAACATAGTACTTATCAGTGCCCTGAGATTTTTGATGTCATTGTGATCGGGTGTGGACATGCAGGGGCGGAAGCGAGTCTTGCGGCAGCCAGGATGGGCGCAAGGACACTTCTCATGACGCACAATGCGGAAACGATCGGGCAGCTGTCATGCAACCCGTCTGTCGGAGGCATTGGAAAAGGACATCTCGTCAAGGAGCTTGACGCCATGGGCGGTGCCATGGCATCCGTCACGGATGCGGCCGGAATTCAGTTCCGGATTCTGAACGCCTCGAAGGGGCCCGCCGTCCGCTCGACGAGAGCGCAGATTGACCGGCAGCTCTACCGCATGCATATGAGAAAGCGTATCGAGGGTCAGGAGAATCTCTGGCTTTTTCAGCAGGCGGCAACGGACCTCATCGTCGAGAATGGGCGTGTTGCCGGCGTGGTGACGCAGATTGGGGTGAAATTTCGTGCCAGAGCGGTTGTCCTTTGCGCCGGAACTTTCCTGAACGGACTTGTACACGTGGGACTGGAGCACTATCCGGCGGGCCGCGTCGGAGATCCTCCCGCGATCAGGCTTGCTCAGCGTCTTGCGGATCTCGGCATGCCGAGAGGCCGCCTCAAGACGGGCACGCCGGCCAGAATCGACGGTCGGACCATCGACTTTTCAAAATGCCAGAGACAGGATGGAGATCTTGACCCTGTGCCGCACTTCTCCGTGATGGAGCCTTCAATCGAGCATCCCGAGCAGGTGCCTTGCTGGATCACGCATACCAACCAGAGGATGCATGACATCATCATGGCGAATCTCGACCGCTCGCCGATGTACTCGGGCATTATCGAGGGCATTGGTCCCAGATACTGCCCGTCGATTGAAGACAAGGTTCAGAGGTTCAAGGGCAAGGACAGCCACCAGGTTTTCCTTGAGCCCGAGGGACTGCAGACACGCGAGTACTATCCGAACGGCATTTCAACGTCTCTGCCGTATGACGTGCAGCTCGACATGATCCATTGCATCCCCGGGCTTGAGGAGGCGCATCTGCTTCGTCCCGGGTATGCCATCGAGTACGACTACTATGATCCCCGGAATCTTAAGCTGACGCTCGAGACAAAGACTCTGGATGGACTCTTCTTCAGCGGACAGATCAACGGGACAACCGGATACGAAGAAGCGGCGGCCCAGGGGTTGCTGGCAGGCATCAATGCGGCCTGTTCCGCTCTCGGCAAGGAGCAGTGGTCTCCGAGAAGAGACGAAGCCTACCTTGGCGTCATGGTCGATGATCTGACGACAAAGGGTGTGACGGAGCCGTACCGGATGTTTACAAGCCGCGCTGAATATCGCCTGAGCCTTCGCGAAGACAACGCGGATGAACGGCTCTGCGAAACGGCTCACAGACTGGGGGTTTTGCCCGAGTCAAAATGGGCTGCCTTCTGTGAAAGGCAGGAACGCATTCAAAAGGAACTCGAACGGCTGAGAAGCACATGGGTGACGCCGACAACAATTGCCAGGGGCGAGGATGAACGCGTTCTCGGAACGGCGATCGAAAGAGAATATTCACTTGCCTCTTTGCTCTCTCGTCCCTATGTCAGCTACGAATCGATTGCAACGCTCAAGCGCACGAACGGAGAGTTTGTTTCACGTGAAACATTGCAGGACAAGCAGCTCATTGAACGCATTGAGGTCGAACTCAAATACCGTGGCTACATTGACCGGCAAAGGGATGAGATCGAAAAGGCAAAAGCGCATGAAGAGATGCGGCTGCCTGAAGACATGGACTATGACGCTGTGGGCGGCCTGTCCTTTGAAGTGCGGCAGAAGCTGAAGGCCGCAAGGCCCGAAACACTGGGTCAGGCAGGACGCATTTCCGGGGTGACGCCCGCAGCGATCAGCCTGCTCCTGGTCCATCTGAAGCGGTTGCGCTACGGAGTTCAGCGTCAGACTCATTCGACGGAAGGCGAAGGCTTGTAAAGCCTTGGATGACAGGCTCAGGTTTTCCGAAAGGAGAACCGAATTGGCTGAGAATGCAAAGGAACCGCGGGCTGCACATACTGTTCCCGAGCTCTGCGGTCTGTGAAGAAAAGTGCTTGGAGGGGATGTCGCTGTGCTGAGAATGCACCTCCCTTCCTTCATTGGTGAGGATTGATGACCGGCCTGAATGGGCTGTGAAAGCGGAGCCCGCTGGATATCCGCAAAAAAGAATGTTTTGAAAGTGTTTGTTGTTGAGCATGCGCGGCAAGCCGCTTTGATCGTCCGCGACTTGCTTCTCGCTCGACAGCATTTCTAAAGGAGGAACGGCGCTCCTCCCCTGCATTACTGCAGAGGTTCTGCGCTTATTCAATTCTATGATTGACAGTGTCGGACTCAGAAGGAAAATCGAGACGCTCGGGCTGGCCGTGACGGAAGAGCAGCTCTCTCAGCTGATCAGATATGCGAGCCTTCTTCTGAAGTGGAACAAGGTTTACAACCTGACGCGCATCACGAAGGAAGATGACATCGTGAATCTGCACCTCATCGATTCTCTGACTTTGGTAAAGGCCGTTCGCGATCTGCATCTGCCTTTGAAGCGTGTCCTCGATGTCGGCAGCGGCGGCGGTTTGCCTGCAATTCCCTTCGCCGTCATGGAACCAGGGGCTGACATTACCATGGTTGATGCTGTCAAGAAGAAGGCCTTGTTTCTCACGCAGGTTTGCGTTGAACTGGGGCTGAAGAATGCGCGAGCCTTGCATGCGCGCATCGAGGAAGTCCGAGAAGAGCCTTTTGATGCCGTCACCAGCAGAGCTTTCGCTTCGCTGTCTGACATGTGTGCATTGACGAGTCATCTGCTTGCACCGGATGGCCTCTGGCTTGCCATGAAAGGAAAGGAGCCCAAGGAGGAAATGGGGGCTCTCAATCCGGAAATTGGCGTTGACAGGATCCTCAGACTTGAAGTTCCGGGGGTGTCTGTAGAGCGCAATTTGATCGTCTTGAGAAAGAGGATAAGGGGGTGCGAAGAAGTTTGAGGAGTTTTAAATCGCCTGAAAACCTGTGGATGTTGTCTTTTAATCCTTTTAAATCAAATACTTAACATAATAAAAAAACGAAGGAAAAAACGATGTTTGAAACAGAGTTGTCTAGCTTTTACGCGATGATGCTGTTTGTTTTCTCATCTCTGGTTCCGGTTCTGAATCCTTTTGGCGGGGCGATGTTCTTTACAACGCTCACCAGTGAATTCGATCCTGAAACCCGGAAAACCCTTGCAAACAAGATTGCCATCTACTCGACGCTTACGCTCTTTGTCTGTCTGTATGCCGGGTCGATCATTCTGAACTTCTTCGGCATTTCGATTGGTGTTCTGAGACTGGCTGGCGGAATCGTTCTCTTCAGCGCCGGCTGGCAGGCGCTCAATGCCCCTTCGGCTGATGAGACGACTGTTCCGAAGAAGCCCAAGAGCAAGGCCGCCATATCGACCATGGCCTTCTATCCGTTCACGCTTCCTCTCACGACTGGGCCAGGTTCAATTTCTGTGGCTGTAGCAATTGGCGCAACTCCCGCCAACGATGCCGGCTCCATTGCAGGAACCGTGATCGGCGTCCTGGGATCCTGTCTTCTGGTATGGATCTGCTACCGCTACAGCGACCGCATTACGAGAGCGGTCGGAACAGCCGGAGCCGATGCCCTTGCCAGAATCTTCGCGTTTATTTTGATTTGTCTCGGGGTGGCGACGTTCTGGAGCGGGTTTTCCGAGCTCTACGCCGCCCTTCCCCACTAATTGATGTTTGAAAGAGAGAAAAAATGACTGCTTCAGTTTTTTGCATTGCCAATCAGAAAGGCGGAGTCGGCAAGACGACCACCGCGGTCAATCTGGCTGCGGCACTGGCCGTGCATGGTCAGAAGGTCTTGCTGATCGACCTTGATGCCCAGGGCAATGCCACGATGGGCAGCGGCATTGAAAAGTCGCAGTGCGTGAATACTGTCTATGAAATGATGATCGGACGGGCTACAGCCGAGGAATCGACCGTGGCAAGTGAAAACGGCGGCTACGACCTCATTCCTGCGAATCGGGATTTTGCGGCAGCAGAAATCGATCTCATGAATTTTCAGGATCGGGACACAAGACTTAAGGACGCGCTAGGCGCCGTCATGGAAAAGTACGATTTCGTTCTGATCGACTGTCCGCCGTCGCTCTCGATGGTCACGGTGAATGCCCTTGTGGCGGCTCATGGTGTGATCATCCCGATGCAATGCGAGTACTTTGCACTCGAGGGAATCTCCGATCTCATCAATACGATCAAGCGGATCCGCTTCAACAAGAATCCCGATCTCACCATCATCGGCCTGCTGCGCGTCATGTACGACCCGCGCCAGACGCTGCAGCGCCAGGTGAGCGAGCAGCTCAAGGAGAATTTTGCCGATCGCGTTTTTGACACGATCGTGCCGCGCAACGTGCGGCTTGCCGAAGCGCCTTCCTACGGAGAGCCGGGCATTGTCTATGACGGCTCGAGTCGCGGAGCGAAGGCGTACCGGGACTTTGCCGCCGAGCTTTTAAAGCGGCTGGGCAGAAAGGTGAAGGCCAAATCGAGAAGAGCGCCCGCAAAATCCGCCACCAAGAGGTAATCCGTCATGACTGTCAGAAGAAAACAAGGGCTGGGACGAGGTCTGGACACGCTGCTGGGCGAAGACCCCGTCGTTGCAATCCCGTCTGGCCACGCAGATTCAGTAGTTGAAATCGAGCTTTCCCGATTGAAGCCCGGGCGCTATCAGCCCCGGACCAAGTGGGAGAATGAAAAGCTCGACGAACTTGCCGCCTCGATCCGCGAGCAGGGCGTGATCAGCCCGATCGTGGTGCGCCCCACCGATGGCGGCATGTTCGAAATCGTCGCCGGTGAGCGCCGGTTCCGTGCAAGCGGACGGGCAGGCAGGAAAACGATTCCGGCCATCGTCCGAACGCTTGAGGACAAGGACGCGCTTGCGATGGCGCTCATCGAGAACATGCAGCGCTCGGACCTCAATGCAATGGAGGAGGCTCAGGGCGTGCGCCGCCTCATCGACGAGTTTGGCTATACGCATGAGCAGGCGGCAAAAGCGATCGGCAAGTCGCGCCCTGCAACGACGAACCTGCTGCGCCTGCTCAACCTGGCTGATCCCGTTCAGCGGATGCTCCTCGATGGGGAGATTGAAATGGGGCATGCCAGGGCGCTTCTCGGGCTTGCCGCGGCCGATCAGCTCGAACTCGCCAACAAGATCGTAAAGTCTGCTCTTTCGGTTCGTCAGTCCGAGAAGCTGGTCGCCGATCAGAAGAATCCTCCCAAGGCCCCGGCAAAGCGCCGCAAAAAGGACCGGGACACGGTGAACTTTGAAGAGCGGCTTTCGGATGCGATCGGCGCTCCGGTGAAAATCGAGTACGGCCGCGGGCACGCCGGGCGTCTTGTCATTTCTTTCAGCGATCTGGATGATCTGGATGCGATAGCGGAAAGAATTTGCGGAGAAGAGTGACCGGGGGTCTGTCGGCGGCTTTCCGAACCCTGCTGTGCTATGCCTCTATAGATAGTTCTAAAGAAGTATTTTGACGGTGAGGAATGCCTAAACTTGTTAAAAGAATGTAACGACCGTAAAATGCTTTAGGTTTTGACAATACCCATCCAGGCGTAACTTACAGGCCCTAAGCGGTATGAATCGGGAAGAATTGCTCCGCCTTGTAGTCTGGCAGTACGCTGCAGTGGTAGCAGCCAGCGTGTTCTCCGGTGTCGTAGCCGGACTGAACGGCGGGCTGTCGGCGCTGTGCGGAGGGCTCTGCGTTGCAGTGCCCAATTCGCTTCTGGCACTGAACATGCTGCTGTGGGTGAGCCGCAGGGATGGTGCAAACTCGGCAGCAGTGCTGGTTGGCATCTTTGTCAAGATGTTCGTAACGGTTGCGCTTTTCGTGGTCGTTGCGAAGTTTTTCCCGAATTTGAATTGGCTGGCGATGATCTTCGGGATTCTCGCCGCCGTCGGCAGCTACTTTTTGCTGCTGATCAATAAACATTGAAGACCAAAGGATCGGTTCAACATGGCTGCGGAACAGGCTTTGAGCCCTACTGGCTATATGCTTCACCATCTGCATCACAATTCCTCCGGGGAGATGCAGTCAATCGTCGATTTTTCCGTTCTCAACTACGACACTATCGTCTTTTCCATTCTGCTGATGTGTCTTGGGCTGTGGCTTCTGAGGAAGGCCGCCAAGGGTGCAACGAGCGGAGTTCCCGGAAAGTTCCAGTGTGCAGTTGAGATGCTCGTAGACATGGTCGAAGAGCAGAGCAAGCAGATTGTTCATGGCGACCGCACCTTCATTGCGCCGGCCGCTCTGACCGTTTTCGTGTGGGTGGTTCTGATGAATGCCATCGACCTGATTCCGGTTGACCTGCTTCCCTGGATCGCCAGCCTGTTCGGCGTCCACTATCTGCGTCCGCTTCCGACCGCCGACCTGAACGGCACGATGGGCATTTCCGTGAGCGTTCTGATCCTGTGCATCTACTACGGCATCAAGGTGAAGGGCAGTGTCGGATTTACGCACGAGCTCTTTACGGCTCCGTTCGGCAATCATTGGCTGCTCTGGCCGATGAATTTCGCCCTGAACATCATTGAGTATCTCGCAAAGACCGTTTCCCTCGGGATGCGACTTTTCGGCAACATGTATGCCGGCGAGCTGCTCTTTTTCCTGATTGCGCTTCTTGGCGGGTTTGCCCTGTCCTTCGGGTTCATGGGAGGCTCTCTGAGCGTGTTTGGACAGGTGGTCGCCGGCCTTGGCTGGTGGATCTTCCACATCCTGATCGTTTTGCTGCAAGCGTTCATCATGATGATGCTGACTCTGGTTTATCTGGGTCAGGCTCATGAAGGACACTAACGGCTTTTTTCCTTTCCCTTTTTTCTTTCTTCCACTTTTGGAAAACTTAAGGAGTTTGCAATGACCAACGTTGCTATGGTTGCCCTGGCCTGTGGCTTTATTATCGGCATTGGTGCCCTGGGCGCCTGCCTCGGCATTGGTATCATGGGTTCGAAGTACCTCGAGTCCGCCGCCCGTCAGCCCGAACTGATGAACACCTTGCAGACCAAGATGTTCCTGCTCGCCGGCCTGATCGACGCCGCCTTCCTGATCGGCGTGGGCGTTGCCATGATGTTCGCATTTGCCAACCCGTTCGTCTAATCGCAGAAAAATAGCTGCGACAACGTCTTTTCTATTAATGACGATGTTGGCGCTTGAGTTTTGTCAGGCGCCGACTGACGGGGTTCAATAATGAACATTAATGCCACACTGTTTGTACAGATGGCCGTGTTCTTCATCGGCTGCTGGATTACGATGAAGTACATTTGGCCGCCTTTGATCAAAGCGATCGAAGAGCGCCAGGCTAAGATTGCCGAAGGGCTTGCCGCGGCAGACAAGGGCACCAACGCTCTTGCTGTGGCTCAGGCCAAGGGCAAGGAGATCGAGGCCGAGGCGCGTGCCCGCGCAACCGTTATCGTTTCCGATGGCGAAAAGCGTGGTGCCAAGATCGTTGAAGATGCTAAGGCAGCGGCTCAGACCGAAGCGGATCGCATCATTGCGAACGCCAAGGCTGAAGCGGCTCAGGAAATGCAGCATGCCCGCGAACAGCTTCGTAAGGAAGTTGCCGCTCTGGCTGTTGCTGGTGCCCAACAGATTCTTGCTCGCGAGGTGGATGTCAAGACCCACGCTCAGCTTCTTGAACAACTTAAGGCGAAGCTTTAATCATGGCTGAACTCTCGACGATTGCGCGCCCCTACGCTCAAGGTCTTTGGAAGGCGCTTCAGGATCACAAGGTTGATTCCAAGGCTGCTGGAGCTCTTGCTGAGACTCTCGACACTCTGAGCTTGGTTTGCTCCGATCCCCGGGTCAGCCAGCTTGTGAGTGATCCCAAGCTGACGGATGCCAAGGTTTTTGATCTGCTCGCAGGGGTTCTCGGTAAGAAGGTTCCGTCCGAACTGACCGGACTGCTGCGTGTAGTCATCGAAAACGGCCGTTTGGCTGCTCTCCCCGAGATCGCTGCGCAGTTCCATGCGCTCAAAAACGAATCCGAAGGTGTCGCTGACGCCTACATTGAGACCGCCTTTGACATGACGCAGGTCGAAGTCAACTCGCTCATCAAGAGTCTTGCCAAGAAGTTCCCTGGTGTGAAGCTCAACCCGATCGTAACGGTCAATCCCGACCTGATCGGCGGCGTGAGCATTCGCGTCGGCGACAAAATCCTTGACGGCTCTGTGCGCGCCAGACTTGCGCAGATGCAGACGGCACTCACCGCATAAATTTCGGAGCTTAAGATGCAACTTAATCCCAGTGAAATCAGCGAACTGCTTAAGCAGCGAATCGAAGACCTCGGGGTCTCCGCTGATCTCCGTACTCAGGGTACTGTCGTGTCGGTGACCGACGGTATCTGCCGTGTTCACGGCCTCAAGGACGTGATGCAGGGCGAAATGTTGGAATTCCCCAACAACACTTTTGGCCTCGCCCTGAACCTGGAACGCGATTCCGTGGGCGCGGTTATTCTTGGCGCTTACGAGCACATCCGCGAAGGCGACATTGTCAAGACCACGGGCCGCATTCTGTCGGTTCCCGTCGGCCCGGCTCTGATCGGCCGCGTGGTGAACGCTCTGGGTCAGCCGATCGACGGCAAGGGCCCGATCGACACGAAGGAATTCGACGTTGTCGAGAAGGTGGCTCCCGGCGTTATCGATCGTCAGTCCGTTTCTCAGCCGGTGCAGACCGGCCTGAAGTCCGTTGACGCGATGATCCCGATCGGCCGCGGCCAGCGCGAACTGATCATTGGCGACCGCCAGACCGGCAAGACCGCCATTGCAGTTGACACGATCATCAACCAGAAGGGCAAGGACCTGATCTGCATTTACGTTGCAATCGGTCAGAAGGCCTCCACGGTTGCCAACGTTGTGCGCCAGCTCGAGGAGCACGGCGCCATGGAATACACCATTGTCGTTGCCGCCACGGCTTCCGAGTCTGCAGCTCTGCAGTACATCGCTCCGTACGCCGGCGCCACGATGGGCGAGTACTTCCGTGACCGCGGTCAGGACAGCCTGATCGTTTACGACGACCTGACCAAGCAGGCCTGGGCATATCGCCAGATCTCCCTGCTGCTGCGTCGTCCGCCTGGACGCGAAGCCTATCCCGGCGACGTGTTCTACCTGCACTCCCGTCTGCTCGAGCGCGCTGCCCGTGTGAACGCCGACTACGTCGAGCGCTTCACCAAGGGCAAGGTCAAGGGCAAGACCGGCTCCATGACCGCTCTGCCGATCATTGAGACGCAGGCCGGCGACGTCACGGCATTCGTTCCGACGAACGTGATTTCCATTACCGACGGCCAGATCTTCCTTGAGACCGACCTGTTCAACGCCGGTATTCGTCCCGCCATCAACCCCGGTATTTCCGTGAGCCGCGTGGGCGGTGCCGCTCAGACCAAGATCATCAAGAAGCTTGGCGGCGGCGTGCGTCTGGCCCTCGCTCAGTACCGTGAACTGGCGGCATTCGCCCAGTTCGCCAGCGACCTGGATGAGACCACCCGCAAGCAGCTTGAGCGCGGCCGCGTCGTGACCGAACTCATGAAGCAGCCCCAGTTCCAGCCGCTTCAGGTCTGGGAAGAAGCTGTGACGCTGTACTCTGTCGAGCAGGGTGTCTACGACGGCGTTCCCGTCAAGGATGCTCTCAAGTGCGAGCACGCCATGATCGAGTACCTCAAGGCTCACAATGCTGAGCTCATTGAGCGTATCGAGGCGCAGAAGGTCCTCTCCAAGGAGGATGCTGCACTTCTGGGTGCTGCGATCGACGAGTTCATGAAGAACGGCGCTTTTTAATCGAGCCCATTACGCAATAAGAGGACCAGATGCCTAGTACTAAGGAAATTCGCGTGAAGATCAAGAGCGTTCAGAATACGCGCAAGATCACCAAGGCGATGCAGATGGTGGCGGCCTCGAAGATGCGTAAGGCTCAGGATCGGATGCGCGAAGCTCGTCCGTATGCAGACAAGATCCGCAACGTGATTGCCCATCTTGCCATGTCCAATACGAGCTACAACCATCCGTTCCTCGTTAAGCACAAGACTGAAACGAAGAACGCCGCGATGATCGTGGTGTCGACCGACAAGGGTCTGGCCGGCGCGCTGAATACGAACATTCAGCGCCTGGTTCTTCAGACCTCTCAGGATCTTCGTGCCAAGGGCATGACCCTGAATGCGACCGCCATTGGCAACAAGGCGCTTGCTTTCTGCGGCCATCTTGGCATTGAGGTTGTGAGCCAGGTTGTTCAGCTTGGCGATAAGCCCAACCTGGAGCGTCTGCTGGGTGCGATCCGCGTTCAGCTTGACGCCTATGCCCAGGGTAAGGTTGATGTGGTGTACCTTGCGTACTCGCGCTTCATCAATGCCATGAAGCAGGAACCCGTTGTTGAGCAGCTTCTGCCGCTGCCCTCCGAACGGCTTGCTGCGATCGGCGAGAAGCCGCGTCAGTACTCGTGGGACTACATCTACGAGCCCGATGCACAGGTCGTGCTTGACGAGTTGCTTAAGCGCTATGTCGAAGCTTTGATTTATCAGGCAGTTGCAGAAAATATGGCTTCTGAGCAGTCTGCCCGTATGGTCGCCATGAAGGCGGCATCGGACAACGCCAGCAAGCTCATCAGCGAACTGCAGCTTGTCTACAACAAGACCCGTCAGGCCGGCATTACAAAGGAAATCACCGAAATCGTCGGTGGTGCCGCCGCTGTGTCTTAATGGTTTTGAATACCGAGGAAAAACCCATGAGTATCGGACAAATCGTTCAGGTCATTGGCGCCGTGGTGGACATCGAGTTCCCCCGCGACGAGATGCCGAAGGTTTACGACGCTCTTGTTCTGGAAAAGAGTAAGAGCAATACCCTGGCCGAAGAAGCCTTGACCTTCGAGGTCGAGCAGCTGTTGGGCGATGGCGTGGTTCGCACCATTGCCATGGGCTCTTCTGACGGCCTGCAGCGCGGCATGAAGGTCAAGTCCACTGGTGCGGGCATCTCCGTGCCGGTCGGCCACAAGACCCTGGGTCGCATCATGAATGTTCTGGGCCGTCCCATCGACAACTGCGGCCCGATCGGCGAGGAAGAGCGCCGCACGATTCACCGTGCCGCTCCGAAGTTCGACGAGCTGTCTCCGTCTGTCGACCTGCTGGAAACCGGCATCAAGGTTATTGACCTGATCTGCCCGTTCGCCAAGGGCGGCAAGATCGGTCTGTTCGGCGGCGCCGGTGTGGGCAAGACCGTGAACATGATGGAGTTCATCAACAACATTGCCAAGGCCTACGGCGGCTACTCCGTGTTCGCCGGCGTTGGCGAGCGCACCCGTGAGGGTAACGACTTCTACCATGAAATGGAGGAGTCCAAGGTGCTCGACAAGGTGGCCATGGTGTTCGGTCAGATGAACGAGCCTCCCGGAAACCGTCTTCGCGTGGCTCTGACGGGCCTGACGATGGCTGAAGCTTTCCGTGACGAAGGCCGCGACATCCTGCTGTTCATCGACAACATTTACCGCTACACGCTGGCTGGTACGGAAGTGTCCGCTCTGCTCGGCCGTATGCCTTCTGCCGTGGGCTATCAGCCGACGCTGGCAGAAGAAATGGGCCGTCTGCAGGAACGAATCGTTTCCACCAAGACCGGTTCCATTACGTCGATTCAGGCCGTGTACGTGCCTGCTGACGACTTGACTGACCCGTCTCCGGCTACGACCTTCTCTCACTTGGACGCCACCGTGGTGCTGTCCCGTGACATTGCCGCTCTGGGTATCTACCCGGCCGTTGACCCGCTCGACTCGACTTCCCGTCAGGTCGACCCCAACATCATCGGCGAAGAGCACTACAACGTCGCCCGCCGCGTTCAGGAAACGCTTCAGAAGTACAAGGAACTGCGCGACATCATCGCCATTCTTGGTATGGACGAACTGTCTCCGGAAGACAAGCTTGCCGTGACCCGCGCCCGTAAGATCCAGCGCTTCCTCTCGCAGCCCTTCCATGTGGCAGAAGTGTTTACCGGCACGCCCGGCAAGTACGTTCCGCTCAAGGAAACCATCCGCGGCTTCAAGATGATTGTTGACGGCGAATGCGATTCCCTGCCCGAGCAGGCCTTCTACATGGTCGGTACGATCGACGAAGCCTTCGAAAAGGCCAAGACGATCAAGTAATTTCCGCCCTGGTTTGCGGCACCTTGCGGGGTGCCGCAGTCCAGACGGGGATCCGAGTAAACGGAGCTTTTTATGTCCACGATTATTGTTGACGTCGTCAGTGCCGAGGCGGCTGTCTTCTCCGGCCAAGCCGCTTTCGTTGCGCTTCCCGGTCAGGAAGGCGAGCTCGGTATTCTGCCCGGACACGTGCCCCTGATTACCCGAATCCGTCCTGGTGCCGTGCGCATCAAGAAGGAAGACGGTGCTGAGGAGAGCGTTTTTGTGGCCGGCGGCATTCTCGAGGTCCAGCCTGATCGCGTGACGGTTCTGGCTGACACCGCTATCCGCAGCAAGGATCTCGATGAGGCCAAGGCGAAGAAGGCGCTCGAGGAGGCCAAGGCCTCCCGGCAGAATGCCAAGAGCAAGGCGGAAATCGCCAAGATCGAGGCAACGATGTCGGCCCTGGCTGCACAGCTGGCCTACATTCGCCACGCGTCGCGCCACTAAGGCTAGTCTCGCGATATCACGCAAGCGGTCGAGCAGAAATGCCCGGCCGTTTTGCTTGTCTGGCGCTACCGAAAGACGGAAAAGTGCGATAGCATTGAATCAAGAAGGGTGCGATTCCCCGGCTTGTGCAAGCCGGGGAGGGTGCGCTGTGCCCTGATAGCCTCGAAAGGAATCTGATCATGTCTCTTACCGATGTCATTGAAGTCTGCACGGATGGCAGCGAACTGTCGCTCAAGGGAGTCGATACCGCCGTGGAACTCGCCCAGAGCCTGAATTTGCCGCTGCTCGGCATGACGGCCGTTCTGGACGGAAAGATGGAACAGGCGCAAAAGCGCCTTGCCGAGGTCGAGGAGAAGGCCAAGGCCGCAGGCATCCAGTACGAGCTTGTGGCAGAGCCCTGCAAGGCGCCCTATGAGGGCATTCTTGCCGTTGGCCGCCGCTATGACGCCCGCTTCATCGTGATGGCCAGCCGCGGCCTGAGTACCTTCGGCAGCCTGCTGCTGGGTTCGGAAACGCAAAAGACGCTTGCCGCGGCTGATCGTCCCGTCCTTGTCATCCGCTGATGCGGCACGGCCCCGAACGGCTACGGTTCGCCCGAGAGCAGACCGATCAGCTGTTCGGCGGTGACGCCCGTGATGCGCAGCCGCTTGTCGCGCATCGTCTCGCCCGAGGCGAGCGTGACGGCGCTCTTTGCAACGCCCAGACGCTTGGAGAGGAATTTCTGGAGCGCTGCGTTTGCCTTGCCGTCGACGGGCGGCGCTGCGAGGGCGATCTTGAGCCTTGAGTTGAATTCACCCGAAACGCGATCCTTCTTGGCTCCCGGCTGGGCGTGAACCAGAACGTAAAAAGCTCCGTCCTCAGACTGGCTTAACCAAGCCGGGGTGGTTGCTGTGCGACAATCCCCGCTTCCTAGATTTTTTTCAGGCTTGTTTTTCATGAAACCGATCAACGACACTTTTTTGCGCGCCTTGCGGCGGGAGAAGACCGAATATACCCCAGTCTGGCTGATGAGGCAGGCTGGGAGGTACCTGCCCGAATACCGGAAGGTGCGCGAGCGCATGGGCAGCTTCATGGCGCTTGCGAGGAACCCGGAGGCGGCCTGCGAAGTGACCCTGCAGCCCGTGGAGCGGTTCGGGCTTGATGCCGCGATCCTTTTTTCCGACATCCTCACGGTGCCGGACGCCATGGGGCTCGGTCTGTCCTTCGTTGCCGGCGAAGGCCCCGTCTTTGCCCGCCCGGTGCAAAGCGAGGAGGCCGTACGCTCTCTTTACGTGCCCGATCCGAACACGGAGCTGCGCTATGTGATGGACGCCGTGCGCGAGATTCGCCGTGCGCTTGCAGACCGCGTTCCGCTGATCGGCTTCTCAGGCTCGCCCTTTACGCTTGCCTGCTACATGATCGAAGGGGGCTCGTCCAAGGACTTCTACGCGACAAAGCGCATGATGTATGAGCGTCCGGACCTGCTGCACCGGATACTCGATGTGAATGCCCGCGCGGTGACCGACTATCTCAACGCGCAGATCGAGGCCGGCGTGCAGGCGGTGCAGATCTTCGACACCTGGGGCGGGGCGCTTGCGCACGGCAAATACCAGGAGTTCTCGCTCAAGTACGTCAGCCAGATCGTCAGCGGGCTGAAAAAGACTTCCGATGGCGAGAGCGTGCCCGTCATTGTCTTTACCAAGGGTGGCGGAATCTGGATCGAGGATATTGCCCGGTGCGGCGCGGACTGCATCGGACTGGACTGGACGGTGAGTCTCGGGACTGCTCGGCAGTCGGTTGCCGACCGGGTTTCGCTTCAGGGCAACATGGATCCCATGGCGCTCTTTGCCGGCGAAGCTGCCATCCGGGCCGAAGCGCGCAGAGTGATCGACGACTTCGGCGCGGTCGGCTCGGGCGGACACGTGTTCAATCTGGGACACGGAATCGCGCAGAAGACGGAGCCGGAAATGGTGGCTGCGCTCGTCGATGAAGTGCATGCCTATTCCAGGATCAAACACTGATTTCAGGACAGCGCAAACGCCGAATCCATCGGCGTTTGCCGAAGATATCCACAGAGTTATTCACAGGCTGCAAGACCCAAAACCCGCACGCATATCCGCCCGAAAAGCGCGGATAACCCTTTGAAGAGTCTTTGCAATGCATTGAAAAATAAGGGAAATGCAAATTCGGATTGCGGCATGAACTGCAGGAGGCGGGGTTCGGGCAACCCCCTGTAAACATTGGGCAAAAAATTTGTCCACAGAGTTATTCACAGGATAGTTAACAACCCTGCGGACAACTTTGCAGGCTGCGGAAACAAAAGGAAAAGATGAGTTTCAATGGTGATTTGTTCGCCCAGGTGGCGCTGGATCTCCCGCTCGGGCCCCTCGACTACCGGATTGCCGAGGGGATGGAGCTCGTCCTTGGAGATCGCGTGCTCGTGCCGCTAGGGTCGCGCAAGCTCGTAGGCGTTGTCACCGGCTTTTCCCGCACGAGCGGCGTTGAGGAAAAGAAGCTCAGAAAGATCACGAAGGTTCTTGCCGACGTCGCGCCGCTCCCCGAGGAGTGGCTCAGGCTCACCGAATTTGCCGCACGCTACTACATGCGCTCCTGGGGGCAGGCGGCCGTGGCTGCGCTGCCGCCGTTTTTCCGAAAGGCGCCTGGCGTGCGCTACGCGAGCTGGCTGAAAAAGGTGCGCGAAGTGAAGGCGCCGGGCGTGAAGCGCGTTGAAAGTCCGGAACTGAACGAAGAGCAGCAGAGCGCACTTGCCGAGATCGGCGCTGCCAGGGGCTTTGCGCCGTTTCTGCTCTTTGGCGTCACGGGCAGCGGCAAGACCGAGGTCTATCTCAATGCCATGAGCCGGGTGCTCGAGAATGATCGGCAGGCCCAGGTTCTTTTCCTCGTCCCGGAGATCAATCTCACGCCGCAGCTCGAGCGCAGGGTGCGGGAGCGCTTTACCGACCAGACCGTGGTCACCATGCACTCGGAGCTCTCCGATCTGGAGCGGGCGCGCTCATGGCTTGCCGTGCACGAAGGGAGGAGCCGCGTCATCGTGGGCACGCGCATGGCGGTGTTCGCGAGCTTCAGAAAGCTGCGGCTCATCATTGTCGATGAGGAGCATGACCCGAGCTACAAGGCTGGCGACGGCCTGCGGCATTCCGCGCGGGATCTGGCCGTGAAGCGCGCGCAGCTCAATGCCTGTCCTTGCGTGCTCGGATCGGCTACGCCTTCGCTTGAGAGCTGGAACGCCGCGCAGCGGGGCGCCTACCGGCTGCTGCGGCTCACGCACCGGGCGGTGCAGGGGGCGAGCTTGCCGCAGCTTTCCGTGCTCGACATGCGCGCCCGCCGCGGGGAGGTTCTTGCTCTTGAAGCCAGAGAGGCAGTTGATGCGGCCATCGCCCGCGGCGAGCAGGTGCTCGTCTTCATCAACCGGCGCGGATACGCGCCTACCGTTTCCTGCCCGATGTGCGGCTGGGTGAGCCGCTGCGGGCATTGCTCGACGTTCACCGTGTTCCACAAGGCCGAAAAAAGGCTTGTTTGCCATCACTGCGGATCCTCCTACGGCGTGCCCGAGCGATGCCCGTGCTGCGGCAATCCGGAGATCACCGCGGTGGGCCTCGGCACCGAGCGCATCGAGGAGCAGATCGCCGCGATCTGGCCCGACGCCCGGGTGCTCAGGCTCGACCGCGACAGCGTGAAGGGAAAGGGGCAGACCGAGGAGGCCTTTGCAAAAATCCACCGGGGCGAGGCGGACATCATCGTGGGCACGCAGATGATTGCCAAGGGGCACGACTTCAAGCGCGTGAGCCTGGTGCTGGTGCTCAATGTCGACGCCCAGCTCGTCAACCCGGACATCCGCGCCGAGGAGCGGCTCTTTTCGACCATGCTCCAGGTTGCGGGCCGCGCAGGCCGCGGAGAGATTCCCGGCAGCGTGTTCGTGCAGAGCCGCTTTCCCGAGCACCCCATCTTTTCCGAACTCCGTGCCCAGAGCTATGAGCAGTTTGCGCAACGCGCGCTCGCCGACCGGCGCGAGAGCTTCTCCCCGCCCTTTGTCCACCAGGCGATGCTGCGGGCGCAGGCCGAGACGCTTGATCGGGCGCTCGGGTTTCTCGAGCGCGCAAAGCAGGCGGCTCCGCGGGGCGGGGACGGCATAACGGTCTATGATCCCGTGCCGATGTCCGTCATGCGGCTCATGGACGAGGAGCGGGCGCAGCTGCTCGTTGAGGCGCAAAACCGCGGCGAACTGCACCGGTTTCTCGAGCAGTGGTGCGCACGGATCGCGCCGGAACCGGGCATTCACTGGTTTTTTGAGGTTGATCCGTCGGATCTGTAGCTATAATGCCGTCCTCTGCCACTGTAGTTCAATGGATAGAATGCGGCCCTCCGAAGGCTGTGATGTGGGTTCGATTCCCGCCAGTGGTACCAGTTTCCCTGAGGACGCCCGCAAGAGGAGCGTCTTTTTTTCGGCTCTCTGTTGGCCGCTTGGTTCAAAGGCTGTCTGTCCCATGTTTCCCGTAGAAATCCTGCTGCACGCCAAAAGCCGCACGCTGACGGTTGCATTCGATGACGGGTCAAGGTTTGATCTTCCCTTCGAATTTCTGCGTGTCCTGTCGCCCTCGGCCGATGTCACGGGACACGGGCCCGGCGAGGAAAAGCTCCAGGTCGGCAAGAGAAACGTCACCATCGTGAGCGCCGAGCCCGTTGGGAACTATGCGCTCAGAATCGCATTTTCCGACGGCCACGACACGGGGCTGTACTCCTGGGAGTATCTCGCCGAGATCGGCATGAACCGCGAGGAGCTCTGGCGCGAATACCTTGGCAAGCTTGCTGCCGCAGGCGCTTCGCGTGAGCCGGACGATCCGGCCAACGCTCCGTTCCTTGAGCAGGAGCAGCCCTCCTGCCCCTCTCATCAGCACCACGGATAGGATCGATGCAAGAACACGATCAGGCGCCCAAGGGCGCAACCACGCACTTTGGCTATCGCCAGGTGCCTGAAGACGAAAAGGCTCTGGACGTCAAAAAGACTTTTGATTCGGTCGCCCCCAAGTACGACCTCATGAACGATCTGCTCAGCATGGGCATGCACCGGCTCTGGAAGCGGCGTGCCGTTGCGCTCACCGAGGCGGGCAAGGGCGCACGGGTGCTGGATATTGCCTCGGGTACCTGCGACATCGCGATCGCGCTCGCAAAGAAAGTGGGTCCGCAGGGTGAAGTCTGGGCCACCGACATCAACGAGGCGATGCTCTCCGAGGGCGTCAAGCGCCTCAAAAAGAGCGGGCTCACGGTGAGAACAGCGCTTTGCGACTGCGAAAAGCTTCCCTTTGACGACAACATGTTCGATGCCGCAACGGTTTCCTTCGGCCTGCGCAACATGACGCACAAGGACAGGGCGCTCTCGGAGATGTGCCGCGTGGTGCGCCCCGGGGGACGCGTGGTCGTTCTGGAGTTCAGCCATTGCGCCAGGTTCCTGAAGCCCTTTTATGACCTGTACTCGTTCCGCCTGATGCCCTGGCTCGGCGCGAAGATCGCCGGCGATGCGGACAGCTATCGATACCTTGCCGAGTCGATCCGCATGCATCCGGACCAGAAGACGCTTGCCGGGATGATGGAGCAGGCGGGCATGCGGCCCGTGAAGTGGGTCAACCTCACCTTCGGCATCTGCGCCGTGCACGTCGGGGTGAAGCCGCTCAAGGCGTGACGCAGCCCCGGAAACATTTGTTGCAATTGCGAACAAATGTGAAAAGGCTGAAATGCCTTGCTCCGATACAATGCGGCGCGTACGGCAGACAAAGACCGAACAGAAACATTTCAGAAACCTCATACAGCAAAGCAAAACGATGAAAAACTTTCTCGCAGCCCTTGTGATCGGCATCACGCTCATCACCTCGTCCCTCGATGCGGAAGCGGCCAAGCGCCTTGGCGGCGGCATGACCTTCGGGCGTCCCGCACCCACCATGATCCAGAAGGCTCCCGCAGCCCCCGCATCCGGCATGACCCAGAGGCAGGCGCCGCAGCAAAACGCCGCGCGTCCCGCGGCGGCAGGCAATGCAGCAGCCGCGGCCCGTCCGGCAAGCCCCATGCGCAACATGCTGATGGGCGCTGCCGCAGCGCTCGGCATCGCCGGCCTGATGAGCGCCCTGGGGCTGTCGGAAAGCTTCACCTCGGCCTTGATGACGGTGCTTCTTGCCGTTGCCGCGTACTATCTCATCCGTTTTGCGCTGGGGTTCTTCCTGGGTTCCCGGATGCAGCGGACTTCCCGGAGCGGATCCGCCCAGAGCGCCGATTACGCTTCGCCCTATCAGCAGACCCATCAGCAGGCGGAAAGCCCCCGTACCGCCTCGTGGGCCGATCAGCCGGCAGCCGCGGGCAGCGTCATGGATCAGTTCTCCGCGCCCGCCGCCACCGAGCTCTCCATTCCGGCCGGATTTGACACGGCCGCCTTCGAGCGCGTTGCCAAGGAGAACTTCGGCAAGCTGCAGCAGGCCTGGGATACGGGCAACGTCGTGCAGATCAGCGATTTCACGACGAACGACCTCTTCATCGCGCTCACGCACCAGCTGCGCGAGCGAGGCGCCGTGGCGCAAAAGAGCGAGATCATCGATGTGAGCGCCAAGCTTCTCGGATTCACCGAGCAGGGTGATGAGAACGTCGCGGTCGTTGAATTCAGCGGCGCGATGAAGATCTCGGGCGAATTCGAGCAGGTGCACGAACGCTGGGTGCTCGTGCAGCCCGCCAATGGCTCGGGCGGATGGCTTCTTGCAGGCATCGAGCAGGTCGCCTGATTGGAAAAAATCGAAGCACGACAAAGAAGCGGGTTTCCTTGGCGGAGATCCGCTTTTTTTTGTCCGGATTCAGGGAAAACCACAAGATCTGCCGTCTGATCCGGAAAAGCTGGCAGATATGCCGTTTTTCCTGCCTCCCGACCACGCTTTTTTCATCTATTTTTTCGTTTTGTAGGTCATTGAATTTTCAGGGAAAGAAAAAAAGACTGACAAGTTTTTGCAATATGCTTTATGCTAGTGAATTAAGGGCTAATCCCTACGGTCTTTTTGCGAAATTTGACTTGAGTGAAAAGATCGGGGATTTCAAAAAAAAAATTGTGGATGCACACTGGCAAAAACCCTATAGTGCGCGTCCTGCAAAAAATTGACGGCTCGGTTCCTGCGTGAGCGAGCCCTTCACCCTTCTGTCGTTTCGCTTTTTTTGAGGAGAAGTGCGCGATGACACCGCTGATCGGTCTGGTCTGCCTGTACATGCTGGCATCCATTGGCGTCGGGCTTTGGGCCGCACGCCGCGTGCGTAACACTGCGGACTATGCTCTTGCCGGCCGCTCCCTGCCGCTTGCCATGGTGATCACGGCTACGTTTGCAACGTGGTTCGGCAGTGAAACCATTCTCGGCATGCCGGGCAACTTCATTTCCGGCGGTTTCGATGAGATCATCGAGGAGCCGTTCGGCTCGGGCATGGCCCTGATCCTCGTGGGCATGTTCTTCGCCCGCAAGCTCTACAAGATGAACCTGCTCACGATCGGTGACTTCTACCGCCGCAAGTTCAGTCCCAACATCGAGCTTGCCTGCTCGATCTTCATCATCATTTCGTACCTCGGGTGGGTGGGCGCGCAGGTTGCCGCGCTCGGCATGGTGCTCAACCTCGTGACCGAAGGTGCGGTGAGCGTCTCGACCGGCATGATGATCGGCACGTTCGTCGTGCTGTTCTACACGGTCTACGGCGGCATGTTCTCGGTGGCCTTTACGGACTTCTTCCAGATGATGCTGATCGTCTTCGGCCTGGTGGCGATCGCGGTCTACGCGAGCGACATGGCCGGGGGCGTCGAGAAGGTGATCGATTTTGCGCACCAGCGCGACCTGTTCAACTTCACGCCCGATGACAAGTCCATGACGAGCTGGCTGTTCTGGATCTCCTCCGCGATGACCATGATGATCGGCTCGATTCCGCAGCAGGACGTGTTCCAGCGCGTGATGAGCGCCAAGGATGCCGGCACCGCCGTCAAGGGCCCGATCATGGGCGGCGTGTTCTACATCTTCTTTGCCTTCATTCCGATGTTCATCGTCTGCGCGGCCGTGCTCGCGATGCCCGATGTCGGCCAGAAGCTCCTTGAGACCGATCCGCAGCAGCTGCTGCCCGTGCTCGTGCGCGACCACATGCCCTGGTGGCTGAAGGTTCTGTTCTTCGGCGCCGTGCTCGCAGCCGTGATGTCGACCGCTTCGGCAACGATGCTCGCCCCGACCACGACCTTCGTGAACAACGTTCTGAAGCACCACATCCACATTCAGGATGACAAGGAACTGCTCTGGATGCGCGGCACGCTCGTCATCTTCGCAATCTGCGTGCTCTGCTACAGCCTGTACTTTGAAGGCACCAAGATCTACGACATGGTGGCCATGGCCTACCAGTTCCCGGTTGTGGGCGCGTTCTTCCCGCTCGTGTGCGGCATGTACTGGGAGAAGGCAACCGAGCAGGGCGCCTGGGTTTCGATCATCGCCGGCGCCATCACCTGGATGGTTCTCACTTGGACGCCGCTTGAGGAGGTGTTCCCGAACGTGCTGGGCGGCTTCATCGTGGCCGGCATCGGCATGGTTGTCGGCAGCCTGCTGCCCACGCGCGCCAATGCACGCTTCCGCCAGATGAAGGAGCGACGCGAAAAGTTTGAGGCCAAGCAGGCCGCGCTTGCAGCAGCCTAAATCGCAGCAGCACATTCATCTGACAGAAAGCCCCGGCGGGAATCCCTGGCCGGGGCTTTTGTAAGCAAATCCCTATATTCTCGCCTGATTTTCGCAAACAAAAATCAAAAAAACTAGGGATAGCCCTTGTTTTCGAATGAGGAATTGCAGGAGGCTGCGGTTACAATTCGCAACCTACCATCTAACAACCAAAGGAGACAAATCGATGGCTGTTTCCACGTCTGTCGGCCTGCAGCCTGGCGAAAAGCCCACCATCGGTGCCTTTATCGCCTTCTTGCTGGCTCTATGCTTCTTCTCAGGCGTTTTCTACAAAATGCCCGAAGCATACAAGTACCTGGGTTCTCTTGACTTCACCACGCTGATCGGCAAGTTCGGTACCGCCGGCGGCTCCACGTTCGTGGGCAAGGGTGGCGTCGGCGCCCGCCAGGGCTTCCTGTTTGCCGTTTCGCTCTTCCCGGGCGTGATGACGGCCATGGGCATCCTCGCAGTGCTCTCGCACTACGGCGCCCTGAAGGCAGCCCAGTTCCTGATGACTCCTCTGCTTAAGCCGATCCTCGGCATCTCCGGCATCACCGGCCTTGCCCTGATCACCGACCTGCAGAGTACCGACGCCGGTGCCGCACTGACCAAGGGTCTGTACGACAACAATGCAATCGACATGAAGACCCTCGTCGTGATGGCCGCCTGGCAGTACGCCGGTGCAGGCTTGATCGCGAACTACTTCTCGATCGCCTCGGCTCTGTTCTTCGCATTCCTGATTCCGGTCTGGCTTCCCCTGCTTCTGATGCTCTGCCTGAAGTTTGTCGGCGGCTTCCTGGTCCGTTGCGTTCTCAACACTCTCTATCGTAAGGACTTCGCATAATGGCTACCGAACAAGTTAAGCAGCCCAGCAACAACCCCTTTGATATCTTCATTGACGGTCTGCGCCAGGGTTTCCGCATCGTGACGAACAACCTGCTGCCCAACGTGGTGATGGCGTTCATCCTGACCTACATCCTGCAGATGTGCGGCGTTCTGACGTTCCTTGGCAAGTACTGCGGCGGCGTGATGGGCATCTTTGATCTGCCCGGCCAGGCCCTGACGGTTCTGTGCGCCACGTGGCTGTCCTGCGGCGCCGGCGTTGGCGTGGCCGCCAGCCTGCTGCAGAACAATCAGCTCACCCCGCATGACATCTCGATCATGTCGCCCGCTCTGCTGCTGATGGCCTCCCAGATCCAGTACATGGGCCGCCTGCTCGGCATCGCCGACGTGCCCAAGAAGTACTGGCCCATGCTGATGATCAACTCCATCCTCATGGCCGCGATCGGCATGTTCATCATGCGCTTTGTGGTTGCCGCCTACGCCTAAGTTCTCTTAGCCAGGCAGCGCACTGCAGCGCAAAAGGCCGTCCGGAAGCGATTCCGGGCGGCTTTTTTCTGCCTGCCGCTTTTGCCGTGCCGGGATCCCGGCGCGGGTACAATCCGCATTCTTTTTCGAGCAACAGGAATCCGTGCATGCAGCAGGACACCGGAAGAATCGTGCAGGACGGGCGGACGCCGGCGCTTTCATTGGGCGCATGGGTGGCGTTCGCGCTTGCGCTTTGCTTTTTCTCCGGCGTCTTCTACCGGGCGCCCGAGGCCTGGAAGTTCCTCGGCGCCCTGGATTTCACAACGCTGCTCGGGCGGTTCGGCGAGATGGGCGGCGCGACGTTCGCCGGGCGGGGCGGCGCGGGCGCGCGGCAGGGGTTTCTCTATGCCGTCACGCTCTTTCCCGGCGTCATGGCGGCGATGGGGATCCTCGCAGTGCTCGCGCACTACGGCGCTCTCAATGTCGCGCAGTTCCTGCTCACGCCGCTTTTTGAGCCCCTGCTCGGGGTGAGCGGCCGATGCGGACTGGCGCTCATGACGAGCCTGCAGAGCACGGACGCTGGCGCCGCGCTTACCCGGCAGCTCTATGAGGAGGGATCGATCGGCCTCAAAGGCCTGGTCGTGCTGAGTGCCTGGCAGTACGCGGGCTCGGCGCTCGTGGCGATCTATTTCTCCATCGTATCCGCGCTTTTCCCGGCTTTCATCGTGCCCGTGTGGGTGCCGCTCTGCCTCATTTTCGGCCTCAAGTTTCTCGGGGGCGCGCTGGTGCGGCTCGCGCTTTCCACTTTGTACCGGGCCGACTTTTCCTGAACGGGGCCCGGCGCTTTCGTGTTCAGCGCAGAGACTCGCTAAAATCTTTCGGTTATGTCCAAAACCGCCCGAAAGACTTGTGTTAATAAAAGGGCGAAACATTTTGAGGAACTTCACCATGATGAACGTTGTGATTCTGGCCGCTGGCCAGGGCAAGCGCATGAATTCAAACCTGCCCAAGGTTCTGCAGCCCCTTGCCGGCAAGCCCATGATCGATCACGTGCTCGGCACCGTCAGCCTGCTCGAGGACATCTCCCGCAAGATCGTGGTCGTCGGCCACATGGCAGACGAGGTCAAGGCGCATCTTGAGGGCTATCAGGACGTTCAGTTCGCGCTGCAGAGCCCGCAGCTTGGCACTGGACACGCCCTGCAGCAGGCGCTGCCGCTGCTTGACGAGGCGGCCGAGTACACGCTCGTGCTGCTCGGCGACGTGCCGCTCATTCAGCCCGAGACGATCGAGCGGCTCCGCTCCGTTGCCGGCGACGGCATGGCGATTCTCACGACGGTTTTGCGCAACCCCTTCGGCTACGGGCGCATCCTGCGCCAGAAGGGCCGCATCGTGGCGATCGTCGAGCAGAAGGATGCGACCGAAGGGCAGAAGCAGATCAGGGAAGTGAACACGGGGATCATGCTGCTGCCGACCGCGCGCCTTGCAGGCTGGCTTTCCGAGCTCAAGACGAGCAACGCCCAGGGCGAGTACTACCTCACCGACGTGATCGGGCTTGCCGTGCGCGACGGCGTTCGCATCAACTCCGCCCGTCCGCGCCGCAGCTTTGAGATCGAGGGCGTGAACTCCAAGACCCAGCTTGCGCGGCTCGAAGGCATCTGGCAGGACAATCAGGCCGAGATCCTCACCGAGCAGGGCGTGACGATCATCGATCCCTCGCGCATCGACATCCGCGGACGACTCACCTGCGGCAAGGACGTGACGATCGATGTCGGCTGCATTTTCGAGGGCGACGTGCAGATCGCCGATAACGTCTACATCGGACCCTACAGCGTGATCCGCAATGCCGAGATCGGCTCGGGAACGCAGATCCTCGCCTACACGCACATTGACGGCGCCGTCGTGGGCGCCATGAACAGGATCGGGCCCTTCAGCCGCCTGCGGCCCGGCGCGCAGCTCTCGAGCGACGTGCATGTCGGCAACTTTGTCGAAATCAAGAAGAGTTTTGTGGGCGAGGCGAGCAAGGTGAACCACCTCACCTACATCGGAGACGCCGAGATCGGTGCGCGCGTCAATGTGGGCGCAGGCACGATCACCTGCAACTACGACGGCGTCAACAAGTTCCGCACGGTGATCGGAGACGATGTCTTCATTGGCTCGGACACCCAGCTCATCGCACCCGTGACCGTGGGCGACGGAGCCACGATCGGCGCCGGCACGACGGTGGCCAAGGATGCTCCCGCGGGCAAACTCACCATCAGCCGCGTGCGGCAGATGGTGGTCGAGGGCTGGGAGCGCCCCACGAAGAAGGCTGAGTAGGCCGTGTCCGCAGGCTTTCGTAAGGAGCGAAAAACATGTGTGGAATCGTTGCCGGCATCAGCAGCCGGGATGTGACGCCCGTCCTGGTACAGGGACTGAAGAGACTTGAGTACCGCGGCTATGACAGCTGCGGCGTTGCGGTGATCCAGAACGGAGCGATCGAGCGCGCAAGAACCGTGCGCCGCGTGCAGGATTTGGAGCAGCTCGTGCAGAGCCGCTCTCTTGCGGGAACCATCGGCATCGCCCACACCCGCTGGGCCACGCACGGCGGCGTCGTGATCGAGAACGCGCACCCGCATATCGCGGCAAACCGCATCGCCCTGGTGCACAACGGCATCATCGAGAACTATGCCGAGATCCGCGAGAGGCTCGCGGCCGGCGGCGTGCAGTTCACCAGCCAGACCGACACGGAAGTGCTCGGACAGCTCATCAACAGCTACTACGCGGGCGATCTGCTCGAGGCCGTGAAAAAGGCCTTGAATGAGGTGCGCGGTTCCTACGCGCTTGCCGTGATCAGCATTGATGAGCCGGGGCATATCGTGGGGGCGCGGCTTGGCTCGCCGATGGTGCTCGGACTCTCGGACGAGGGCAGCTTCATCGCGAGCGACGCCATGGCGCTTGCCGGCGTGACGCAGAAAATCGTGTTCCTCGAGGACGGCGACGTCGTCGATCTGCGCAGGGACGCCTTCGACGTGTTCTCGCACCAGGGAGCCGAGTACCGCCCGGCCGAACGCGCGCCCCTCGTGATTCAGGCCTATTCGGGGGCGGCGGACCTCGGCCCCTACCGCCACTACATGCAAAAGGAGATCTTCGAGCAGCCGCGCGCGATCAGCGACACGCTCCAGGGGCTGCAGGGCATTTCCCCGGAGATCTTCGGCGAGGCTGCCGCAGGGATCTTCCCCTGCGTGAAGCGCGTCCTCATGCTTGCCTGCGGCACGAGCTACTACGCGGCCTGCACGGCCAAGTACTGGATCGAGGCGATCGCAGGGATCCCGTGCGACGTGGAGATCGCGAGCGAATACCGCTACAGAAAGACGATTCCGGATGCGGATACGCTCGTTGTGACGGTGTCCCAGTCCGGGGAGACCGCAGATACGATCGCGGCTCTGAAACACGCCAAGAGTCTGGGCATGACCAAGACCCTTGCGGTCTGCAACGTGCGCCAGAGCGCCCTGGTGCGCGAAAGCGCGCTCTGCTACATCACGCGCGCCGGCGTCGAGATCGGCGTTGCGAGCACCAAGGCGTTCACGACGCAGCTGATCGCGCTCTATCTGCTCACGCTCACCCTGGCAAAGGTGCGCGGCCAACTCTCGGACGAGGCCGAGCAGGCCGCCATGCATCAGATGCGGCATCTGCCGAGCGCGCTGCTTGCAGCGCTCGCCCTCGAGCCGCAGATCATCGCCTGGGCCGAGGAGTTCGCGCAGAAGGATGATGCGCTGTTCCTCGGGCGCGGCCAGCACTATCCGATTGCGCTTGAGGGGGCCTTGAAGCTCAAGGAGATCAGCTACATCCACGCAGAGGCGTATCCCGCGGGCGAACTCAAGCACGGTCCGCTGGCGCTCGTCGACGACAAGATGCCCGTGGTGACGGTGGCCCCAAACGACAGGCTGCTCGAAAAACTCAAGAGCAACATGCAGGAAGTGCGCGCCCGGGGCGGGCGTCTGTACGTGATTGCAGATGCGGACAGCAGCCTGGAGGCGGCGGGCGGCCTCACCCGCGTGCTTCGGCTCCCGGAGCACTATGGCGATCTCTCGCCCATCCTGCACGTGGTGCCGCTGCAGCTTCTGGCCTACCACACGGCCCTTGTGCGCGGCACGGACGTTGACAAGCCGCGCAATCTCGCAAAGAGCGTCACGGTGGAATAGCTGAGCGGCTTCGCTTCAAACGCATTTGCAAAACGGACTTTGGAAGCTCCTTTCCAAAGTCCGTTTTGACTAAGGGGGAATCGCTTCGGTCAGGCGCCCGCGATGAACGAGCGGATGCCAGAGCCCACGAACTGCACGCCGATGCAGACGAGGATGAACCCCATCAGCTTTTCCAGAACCTGCATGCCCGAGGGCCCCATGTGCTCGGCGAACCAGGCGCTCGAGCGCAGCGTGAGCCAGGCGATGAAGCTGGTGACCGCGATCGAGATCGTGGTCGTGAAAAAGGCGGCCAGCATGGCCATGCGGTCCGAGAGCTCGGCGATCTCGGTCGAAAAGCCGATCACCACGGCGATCGTGCCGGGGCCTGCAATGGCGGGCATCGCAAGCGGGAAGAACGCATAGTCCTCCTTTCCGCGGCTTACGAGCGGCGCCTTGTTCGGCGTCTGGCCGCCGTAGAGCATGTGGTAGCCGATGAGCGCGATCACGAGTCCCCCGGCAATGCGCATCGCCCCGTAGCTGATGCCGAAGAATGCAAGCAGAAGGTTTCCGCCCAGCAGGCTCACGAACATCACAAGGAACGTGAAGATGCCGGCGCGGTTTGCCTGCTGGCGCCGCTGATCGGGCGTCATGCTGTGCGTCAGGCTCACGAACAGGGGAATCTTCGAAGGCGGATTGGTGATCACGACAAGCGAGATCAGGGCGCCGAAAAAGTACTGCATCTGCAGCTGGAGAGCGTCGTACATGACTTGAATGCGGGCGGGTTGCCGCCCGCGGCAGAAAAATGTCGGTGCGCATTGTAGGGAAAGCCGAACGGGCATGGGAGGGATGCCCTAAGGGTTTTTTCGGAAACGCAAAACGCGCGGGCTGAGTGAAAGTTCATTCAGCCGGTGTAGAATGCTGAATCCTCGTTCAGTTTCGGGGCAAAGGGGAAGTTTGCCCTTGTTTTCTGAACGATTGTTATAAACAAGCGGGCGCAAACCGTAGCTCGCCCGGAGTCGAAAGTCAATGAACATGCATTTCAAACCGTTTGCCGCAGCGCTCAGCGTGGCGCTTGCCTCCGTCATGATGACGGGATGTTTGGATCTGGATAACAAGAAGCCGGCTGCTGCTGCGCCCCGTGCGACGGAGGTCGACGTGACGGTGGTCGAGAGCACGGACGCCACGATCGTCACCGAGCTGGGCGGCCGCACCAATGCCTACCGGATCGCCGATGTGCGTCCCCAGGTCTCTGGCATCATCCTCAAGCGCCTTTTTGAGGAAGGCGCCGAGGTGAAGAAGGGCCAATCCCTCTACCAGATCGATCCCGCGCTTTTTGAAGCTTCGGTGCAAAGCGCCAGGGCTGCGGTTCTGCAGGCCGAGGCCAATCTCAAGAAGGCCAAGGCCGATGCCAAGCGCTCTGCTGAACTGGTCAAGGTCAAGGCGATGAGCGCATCGGCGAACGATGCCGCTCAGGCTGCGTACCGTGTGGCCGAAGCCAATCTTGCCGCCGCCAAGGCGAGCCTGAAGACCGCCCAGGTCAATCTCGGATACACCCATGTGAAGAGCCCCATCGCCGGGCGCGTGTCGATTTCGCAGGTGACGCCTGGCGCGCTTGTGACCGCGCAGCAGGGAACGCCCCTCACGACCGTGCACCAGCTCGATCCCATCTATGTCGACGTGACGCAGTCCTACGAGAAGCTTGCAGAGCTGCGCGCCAAGATGGATGCCGGCATCATGAAGACCGATCCCTCGGGCGACAGCGAGGTGCAGCTTGTCCTCGATTCTGGCGAGATCTATCACCTGAAGGGCAAGTTCTCCGTGCAGGACGCCCTGGTCAACGAGACAAGCGGCACGGTGCGCATACGCGCGGTCTTTCCGAATCCGGACCGCGAGCTCATGCCCGGCATGTACGTGCGCGCCCGCCTGATCGAAGGCATTCAGCCCAATGTGGTCAAGCTGGATCAGCGCGCGGTGATGCGTGCGCAGAACGGCGCCCCGTACTGCTTCGTCGTCGGCAAGGACAACAAGGTCGAGAGCCGCTATCTCACGATCGACGGCGCCGAGGGCAACTTCTGGATCGTCACCAAGGGGCTTGAGGTTGGCGAAAAGGTCATTGTCGAAGGCATCCTCAAGGTGCGTCCGGGCGCTTCCGTGACGTTCAAGGATCCTGCCGCCAAACAGGCCAAGTAACCCCGCGAGGAGAGAGAAAGCATGCTTAGCCGTTTCTTTGTCGACCGCCCGATTTTTGCCTGGGTTGTCGCCATCGTGATCATGCTCGCGGGTGCGCTCGCCATCCGGACGCTGCCCGTGTCGCAGTATCCGAACATTGCGCCGCCGCAGATCACGGTGACCGCCACGTACCCCGGCGCCAACGCAGACACGATGTCCCGCACCGTCACCCAGGTGATCGAGCAGGAAATGACGGGTCTGGACGGGTTCATGTACATGAGCTCGACCTCGGACTCCACGGGCCGGATGACCATTACGCTTACCTTCGTGGCCGGCACGGATCCCGACATTGCGCAGGTCCAGGTGCAGAACAAGCTCGCAATCGCCGAGACGCGTCTGCCACAGACCGTGCGCCAGCTCGGCGTGACGGTTGAAAAGTCGATGGCCTCCTTCCTGATGGTTGTCGGCTTTGTCGACGGGACGCACAAGCTCAGTTCCGGAGACCTCGGCGACTATCTCGTGAACAACGTGAAGGAGCCCGTGGCGCGCGTGAAGGGCGTGGGCCAGGTGACCGTGTTCGGCTCGTCCTACGCCATGCGCGTGTGGATGGATCCGGGCAAGCTCTTCAAGTACGGCCTGCAGCCCTCGGACGTGACCGCTGCGATCCAGGCCCAGAACGTGCAGGTGGCTGCCGGTGAAATTGCCGGCCAGCCGACCAACGGCAAGCGCATGATTGCTGCCACGGTGCGCGCTGCGGACCTTTTGAACACGCCCGAGCAGTTTGACAACATCGCGCTCAAGTCGCTTTCCGACGGCTCGGTCGTGCGCATCAGGGACATCGGCTATTCCGAGATCGGCCAGCAGAACTACACGTTCGAAGGCAGGTTTAAGAATCAGCCGACTTCGGCAATGGCAATCAGCCTGGCGGCCGGAGCCAATGCGCTTGAAACGAGCAAGCTCGTGCGCGAGAAGATTGCCGAGCTCAGCCCGTACTTCCCCGAAGGGGTTGAAGTCGTGTACCCGGCCGACACCACGATCTTCGTGCGCGAGGCCATGAAGGAAGTCGTCAAGACCCTTTTTGAAGCCATCGTCCTCGTGGTGGTGGTGATGTATCTGTTCCTGCAGAACTCCCGCGCCACGATCATTCCGACGATCGCAGTGCCCGTGGTGCTGCTCGGCACGCTCGGCGTGCTGGGCATCATGGGGTACTCGATCAACATGCTCACGATGTTCGCCCTGGTGCTGGCCATCGGCCTTCTGGTCGATGACGCCATCATCGTGGTGGAGAACGTCGAGCGCGTGATGAGCGAGGACCACACGAGCGCGAGGGAAGCGACGCTCAAGTCCATGGGCCAGATTTCGAGCGCCCTGATCGGCGTTGCCGTGGTGCTCTCGGCCGTGTTCATTCCGATGGCGTTCTTCGGCGGCTCCACCGGCGTGATCTACCGCCAGTTCTCGGTGACGATCGTGAGTTCGATGACGCTCTCGGTGATCGTGGCCCTGACGCTCACGCCCGCCTTGTGCGCCACGATGCTCAAGCCCGTGACCGGCGAGCACAAGCCCAAGTTCGCGTTCTTCCGCTGGTTCAACTCTTCGTTCAATTTCCTCTCCGAGAGCGTGCGCTGCACGGTGCAGAAGCTGGTGCGCCGCATCATGCTGCTCATGCTGATCTACGGCATTCTGGTGGCGGGCGTGGTCTGGGGCTTCATGAAGCTGCCGAGCGCGTTCATGCCGGGTGAAGACCAGGGCGCTCTGCTGATGTTCTTCCAGACGCCGGCGGGTGCCACGGCAGAGCGTACCGATGCGGTTTCCAAGCGCTTCCAGCAGTTTGTGATGGACACCGAAAAGGACAATGTCGAGACGATCTTCGTCGTGCGCGGCTACAGCTTTGCCGGTACCGGCCAGAACAACGCCATGGGCTTCATGAAGCTCAAGGACTGGAGTGAGCGAAAGGGCAAGGGACAGGGCTATCAGGACATCATCCAGCGCACGATGGGCGCATTCTTCTCGCCGATGTTCAAGGACGCCGTCGGGTACGTGTTCGCGCTGCCCCCGGTTCCCGAGCTTGGTGTTGCGGACGGCTTTGACTTCTTCATCCAGGACCGCTCCGGAGTGGGACACGATGGATTGCAGAAGTTCGTGGGCGAGTTCCTTGCCAAGGCAAACGCCGATCCGCGGCTCACTGCCGTGCGCCACAACGGCATGCAGGATACGCCCATGCTGCAGCTCACGGTCGACTACCCGAAGGCAAGATCCATGGGGGTCACCGATGCGGCGATCAATTCGACGCTCACAACGGCCTTCGGCTCGTCCTACGTCAATGACTTCATGGATCGCGGACGCCTGAAGCAGGTCTACGTGCAGGGCATCGAATCGAGCCGCGGCGAGATCGAGGACTTCAACAAGTGGCACGTCAGGAATACCGAGGGCAAGATGGTTCCCATGAGCTCCTTTGCGACCACGAAGTGGATCTACGGTTCTCCGCGACTTGCTCGCTTCAACGGCATTCTGGCCATGAACATTCAGGGTACTCCCGCACGCGGAGTCTCCTCGGGCCAGGCCATGGAGGCGATCGAGGAGATCATGGCCGGGATGCAGCCGGGCTTTTCGATCGAGTGGAACGGCGTCTCCTATCAGGAGCGCGTGGCCTCGGGCAACGCGGCGCCTCTTTACGCGGTCTCCGTGCTCGTGGTGTTCCTTGCCCTTGCGGCTCTGTATGAATCCTGGACGATTCCGATCGCCGTGATTCTGATGATTCCGCTCGGCGTGCTGGGCGCCATGGGCCTCACTTGGATCTGCGGCAAGGAAAACGACGTGTACTTCCAGGTCGGTCTGCTCACAACGGTGGGCCTTGTGGCAAAGAACGCCATTCTGATCGTGGAATTTGCCCGCGATCTTGAGGAAAAGAGCGGACTGGAGGTGGTGCGGGCCGTGGTTGAGGCTGTGCGCCTCAGACTGCGTCCGATCGTGATGACGTCTTTGGCCTTCGGCCTTGGCGTGCTGCCGCTTGCGATGGCCTCTGGTGCCGGCGCCGGCGCGCAGTCTGCGATCGGCGTGGCCGTGCTGGGCGGCATGCTTTCGGGCACGTTCCTGTGCATCTTCTTCGTGCCGGTGTTCTTCGTGCTGATCAGCCGCGTGTTTTCGGGCAAGAAGATCCGCCATCATGAGGAAGGCGACGAAGTGAACTTTGACCAACTGGAGAACAAAAATGCGTAAGGCTCTTTGCCTACTGCCGCTTGCTGCGGCGATGATGCTTGCGGGCTGCGTGAACCTTGCGCCCGACTATGAGCGGCCCGAGGCTCCGATTGCCGCAGCCTGGCCGCAGGATGAAGCGACGAAAAACGCGCACGTTCTTGCCGAGGGGCTCGCCGAATGGGCCGACTTCTTTACCGACGAGCGCGTGAAGAAGCTGATCGCCATGGGGCTTGAGAACAATCGCGACCTGCGTGCGGCCATGCACAACGTCGAGTCCGCCCGCGCCCTGTACCGCGTGAGCCGCGGCCAGCTCCTGCCGAGCGTGGCGGCGGTTGCGAGCGAATCGGCCCAGCGCACGCCGCGCCGGGTTTCCGCGAGCGGCCGGACCGTTGTCTCGCACGTGTACAGCGCCAATGCGGCGATGGCCTCGTACGAGCTCGATCTGTTCGGCCGCATCCGCAACCTCAATGAGCAGGCGCTGCAGCAGTACTTCGTGACCGAGGCCGCGCAGCGCACGGCGCAGATGACGGTCGTCACGGAAATCGCCCAGGCCTGGCTTGCGCTCGGCGCGAGCAAGCAGCAGCTCAAGCTTGCCGAGGAGACGTACCGCAGCCAGCTTGAGTCCAAGAACCTCATCGAGCGCAGCTACCAGGTCGGCGCGGCAAGCCTCATGGATGTCGAGCAGGTGCTCACGACCGTGGCAAGCGCGAAGGTCGCCCAGACGGGCGCGCTGCGCGCCGTGAGCCAGAGCCGCAATGCGCTGACGCTGCTCGTGGGGGCTGCGGTGCCGCCCGAGCTTGAGCCCGAGACGCTTCCAGATGGCATCACCGCGCGCCTGTCAGCGGCTTCCGGCGTGCCGAGCGAAGTGCTCCTCGCCCGGCCGGACATTGCCGCCGCCGAAGCGCGCTTGAAGAGTGCGAATGCCAATATCGGCGCTGCCCGGGCGAACTTCTTCCCGCGCATCGCGCTCACCGGAAGCCTCGGCTACAGCAGTCCGGAGTTCAAGGATCTGTTTGCCGCGGGGACGCGCGGCTGGAGCTGGGCGCCTTCGATCAGCCTGCCGATCTTTACGGGCGGACAGAACGTGGCCAATCTTGAAGCGGCCCATGCGAGCCAGAAGGCTGCCGTGGCGAACTACGAGGGCGCCATCCAGAAGGCGTTCCGCGAGGTCGCCGACGCTCTGGCCGTCGAGGGCACCGCATCGGACGAGCTCAAGGCGGTTGAGGAACTCGCTGCCGCGACCAAGAGTTCGTACGACCTGTCCATGGAGCGCTACAAGAGCGGCGCCGACAGCTTCCTTGACGTGCTCGTCAGCCAGCGGGCGGATTTTGCCGCGCAGCAGTCCCTCATCAATGCGCGCCTGAATCGCGCGGCAAGCGCGGTGACGCTCTACAAGGTGATGGGCGGCGGCTCGCAGCTGCCCCGGCCCGAGGAGGAAAAGTCCAAATGAGTTCGCCCGAAAGTCTGACCGACACGCGTCGCGCGGACATCCTGAGGGCGGCTCTGAAGTGCTTTGCCGCCAAAGGGTTCCATGCAACGACGATGGCCGACATCGCCAGGGCTTGCGAGATGAGCGCGGGTAACCTCTACAACTATTTCGCCGGAAAGGTGGACATTGTCGAGGAACTCGCGCGACATGAGATCGAGCGCATGCAGAAAAACCTGCAGGACTTTCACTTCGGCTCCTGCGCGCAGGAGGATGTGCGCACGCACATCAAGCGCATCGCACTCAGCCGGCTGGAGTCCCAGGGCGCAAAGGTGTCTCTGGAGATTCTTTCCGAGTGCACCAGAAGCGAGCGCATGGCGCAGATTCTGCATGAGTTCGACAGCCGCTGGCGCGATGCGCTGGTCGCGGTGATGAGCCAGCACATCGCCGAGCCCGAAGAGAGCCTGCGGCGGCGGATCGAGCTCAACCTCACGCTCATGGATGGCCTGGGCGCGCGGCTCGTTGCGCATCCGGAGCTTGACCGCGAGGCGCTTGCCGACGATGTCGCAAGCTTCATCATCGGAAACAGCCGCTAGACTGCCGGCCCAGCCTGACAACGGAGAAAAAAGCCGCCCGCAAAGCACACGCTCTGCGGGCGGACGTCAATTCGGGACCGGAAAAATCAGTCCTTTTCGCCGATGCGCACCGGGATGAAGATGCGGCTGTCGCCGCGCTGCACAAGCACGCGGACGGACTTCTTCGCACCGGAGACGGCGTTTCTTAAGTCGGAGGGGCTTCGGATGGCCCGGCCGTTCACATTGACGATGATGTCGCCCTCACGGATACCGGCCCTGGCTGCGGCACCCTTGACGTCTTCAACCAGAACGCCTTCTGTGCCGGCCTTTTCAGCCTCCCGCTCGGAGAGCGCCCGCACGGCAACGCCGAGCTTGGCGGAGGCATCCGGATTGGCTGCCGCTGCGCCCGAAGCGCGCGCACTGGGCGCTTCGCCCACCGTGATGGAGATGTCCTCGCTCCTGCCGTCGCGCAGCACGGTGAGCTTCACGGTGCTGCCCGGCTTCATCGCGCTGATCATGACGGGCATGTCGGAGGACGACTCGACCGCCTTGCCGTTCACGGCGGTGATCACGTCGCCCTCGCGCAGCTTGCTCTTGGCGGCCGGGCCGTTCTTCTCGATCTGGGCGACGATGGCGCCCTTCTGATTCTTCAGGCCGAAGGACTCGGCAAGCTCGGGGGTGATGTTCTGGATCAGAACGCCGATGCGGCCGCGCGTCACCTTGCCGCTCTTGACCAGCTGATCCTTGATCTCAAGCGCCAGATCGATCGGAATCGCAAAGGAAAGCCCCATGAAGCCGCCCGAGGTGGAGAAGATCTGCGAGTTGATGCCGACCACCTCGCCGTCCATGTTGAAGAGCGGACCGCCCGAATTGCCCGGGTTGACGGCAACGTCGGTCTGGATGAAGGGCACGAACTGATCGTCAGGCAGCTTGCGGCTCTTTGCCGAGACGATGCCCGCCGTCACCGTGTTGTCCAGGCCGAAGGGACTGCCGATTGCGGCCACCCATTCGCCCACCTTGAGCTTGTCGCTGTTGCCCATCTTGAGCACAGGCAGATCCTTGGCATCGATCTTTACGACGGCAATGTCGGTCTTGGGGTCGCTGCCGAGCACCTTGCCCTTGAACTCGCGCTTGTCGGTAAGGCGCACCTTGATCTCGTCGGCGCCTTCAACCACGTGGTGGTTGGTGAGGATCAGGCCGTCGGCGCTCACGATGAATCCGGAACCCATGCCGCGGCGCTCGGGCGTCTGGCGCGAGCCGCCGCCGAACGGGAACGGAAAGCCGAAGCGGCGGAAGATCTCTGCGCTTTGCTCGTCAAGGGCGCCGAAGGGGCTGTCCATCTGGATGGTCTTTGCCTTCTTCACGATCGAGATGTTCACGACGCCCTTGCCGTACTTCTCGACCAGATCGACGAAGTTGGGCAGGGATTCGCGCGCCGAGGAGGTCTTGATGCCGGGAAGCTCAAAGGCGTATCCCGCGCTGGGCAGCGTTGCCGCGCTCGTGGCAATGAGCGCGGACATGATGGCTGCGAAAAGGGCTTTCTTGTTGTTTTTCATTGGCTTGCTCCGAAAACGACTCAAGGGGCAGGGGCTGAAGAAAGAGCCCTGCGCCAGTAACGGGGCTAACGATAGAGCAAAACAATTCGGAAATGGTTACGGCGCAATTTCCACCTGAAACAGGCGGGTTAAATTTGTAACAGAGATTAGTGCGGGCGCCGGGCCGAGGCGAGCGTGAGATCGAGCGAGGCAAGGATTTTTTCGAGGGTGTCAAGGCGCATCGAGCGGGGGTCGTTTTCGGCCTGGCTGACGGTGGCCTGCCGCACGCCGGCGCGAGATGCGAGCGCGGCCTGCGTGAGCCCCGCGCGGCGCCGCTCGACATAGATCGCAGAGGCGATGCGCTTGGCCCAGAGGGGGACGGATGAGGAAAATTCCCGGACAGGCATGGCGGCTGAAAGGGGAGCGGCTCCGCGGGCCGGAGTCGCTCCCGCGGCTTGCTGCTAGATGAGCGTGAGGAACTTCGTGATCATCGCCGTGCGGTTCTCGATCGTGTCGACGAGCAGGAACTCCTTGTCCGAGTGGAAGTTGCCGCCCGCAGGTCCCACGCCGTCAAGGACCGGGATTCCGGCTCTGGCAATGTGGCAGGCATCGGACGCGCCGCCCGCATCCACCCAGGAAGCGGTGAATCCTGCCATCTCGGCGGCCTTCGTGATCAGCCCGGCCAGCTCCTTTGTGGACTCGGTGAAGGGCATCGCGGGAATGCGCGCCTGGCAGACGAGCTCGGCCGTGATGTCCTCGCCCCAGCTGCGGGCGGCGAGTTCCTTCAGGCCCCGGTCGATTTCGTCCCCGTCCTCATCCCGCCAGCAGCGGGTGTCGATCGCCACGCGGCAGGTGTCGGGAATGACGTTGCTTGCCGAGCCGCCCGTGATCGTGCCGACGCTTACGGTCGTGCCCTTGCCGTCGGGATCCTGCAGCTTGACGACCTCAAGGCAGAACCGGCAGGCGGCCATCACGGCCGAGCGGCCGGCCTTGGGATTGTTGCCGGCGTGGGCCGAGCGCCCGTGGAACGTGACGAAGTACGTGCCAGAGCCTTTGCGCGAGCGCACGAGCGCACCGTTCGGGCGTGCGGCTTCACACACGAGCGCCCGGGTGCTCTTGCGGGCGATGCCCTCGATCCAGGCGGTCGAGTGCGTGGAGCTCGTCTCCTCGTCCGGGTTGCAGCAGACGGCGATCGAAAGGCGCTTCAGGTCCTCGGGGCGGGCGGCGCGGATGGCGTAGAAGATGGCAAGAACGCCGCTCTTGCAGTCCGAGCATCCGGGGCCGTGCACTTCGTTGCCCTCGCGGGACATCGGGCGGGCTGCCGCGGTGCCGTCGGGAAAGACGGTATCCAGATGCGCATTGAACAGAATGTCGTAGTGCTCGGCTCCGGGCCTGTTGGTGGCGAAAAGCCCTTTGCCGACTTCAGGCCCCAGATCCACGAGCTCGGTGTGGAACCCGATCGAGTCGTAGTGCCGCTTCATGATCTCGGCGGCACGCGTGACGCCGGCCGCATTGGCCGTGCCGCAGTCCAGGTTGACCAGCTCGCTTAAATCCTTCAGAAACGATTCCAGCATGATGCGCATCTCCTCAAGGTGAAAACAGGGAAAGGCCGCCCGCGCAGAGCCGAGGGACGGCTTTTTCTGATCCGCGATTATGCCACCGGGCAGTGGCGGAAAATCCGGGCCGGCCTCAGGCCTCAAGCCCGGTCTGCTGCAAGGGAAGCGTTACAACGAACCTTGCGCCGCACCCCGTGCCGTCTTCCCGCGGGAGCCCGTCCTCGATCCGGATCTCGCCCGAGTGCAGCTGCACGATGCGCTGGACGATGGCAAGCCCGAGGCCCGTGCCGGAAACCTTGGTGCCGAGCGCCCGGTAAAAGCGCTCGAAGACGCGCTCGCGCTCTTCGGGGGCGATGCCGGGACCGTTGTCTGCAACGGCAATGACGGCGCTTTCTCCCTGGGTGTCGACGCTGATTTCAATGCGCCCGCCCTCGGGCGTGTAGCGGATGGCGTTGTCGGTGAGGTTGGCGATGAGAAGCCGCAGGGCGTCGGGCATGCCGGTGAGTGTTGCAGGGGCGGCGTTCACGGTGAGCGTGATGCGCTTGCCTTCGGCGATGGGCTCGAGATCGGCGTGCACCGAGAGGGCAAGCTCTTCGAGCCTGACTTCGCTCATCGGCTTCTTTGCCTCGGGATCGAGGCGCGCGATGGTGAGGAGCTGCTGCACAAGGTACTTCGCGCGGTCTTCGTCGGTCTTTGCGCGCGCGAGGAGCTGCCCCTGCAGCTTGATGGCGGCAAGCGGAGTTCTGAGTTCATGCGCCGCGTCCGAGGCAAAGCGCTGCTGAGCGGTGAGGCTCATCGAGAGGCGCTCCATCAGCGCATTGATGGCATGCACGAGCGAGCCCACTTCGCGCGGCAGCCCCGCGCTCTCAATGGGCTCAAGCGAGGAGGGTGAGCGGCTCTCGACCTCCTTTGCCGCGCGGTTCAGGCTCTGGAGCGAGTGCACGATGACGAACCAGATCGCGATGGCAAGGAAGAAAAAGGCGATCACCAGGGGCTGCAGGATGCGCTGGGAAGCCGAGGCGGCAAGGCTTTTGCGCACTTCTAGGGGCTGGGAGACCTGCACGAGCCGGGCGCCGCTTGCCGCGGCAAAGACGCGCCAGGTCTTGCCGTACTCGTCGACGACTTCGGAAAAGCCCTCCTTTTCCGGAAGCGGAATCGGCGCGATGGCGCGGGACTGGTACAGGCGATCCTCGCGCGCATCGTAGATCTGCACGAGAAACTCCTGCTGGGGGCTCTGGCCTGCGAGCGTGATGCCCTGGATGTCGCTCGAGTGCCGGGCGACGATCTGAAGCGCCGTGCTCTTCAATTCGGCGTCAAAGAGCTCGGAAAACTCGACCTTTGCCGAGAAGTACGTGGCGACGGCCGCAACGATCCCGGTCGCGGCCAGAGCGGCGACCAGACTGAAGACGATGCGCGCCCGGATGCTCAGAGCCATCAGAGGCCACGGTCTTGATCGCATCGTTGCTCAGCTTTTTCCTGAGGTGATGGATGTGCACTTCGATGGCGTTGGAGCCGACGGTGGAATCCCAGTTGTAGAGCTTCTCCTCGAGCTGTCCGCGCGAGAGTACGACGCCGGGGCGGTCTGCAAGCGCAACGAGCAGGGCGTATTCCTTGGAGGAGAGCAGCACGGGCTGCCCGTCAAAGAAAACCTCGCGCGTTTCGGGGCGGATCAGCAGCTTGCCGCGCTCGATCGTGGGTTCGCTGCGGCCCGAGGAGCGGCGCAGCAGCGCGCGGATGCGCGCCGAGAGCTCGTCGAGGTCATAGGGCTTCACCAGATAGTCGTCTGCGCCCGCGTCAAGCCCCTGAACGCGATCCTGCACCGTGTCGCGGGCCGTGGTGACAAGCACCGGCAGGTGCATCTTCTGGGCGCGCGCCTCGCGCAGAACCGTCAGGCCGTCCTTGCCCGGCAGCCCGAGATCGAGAATCATCAGAGAAAAGGGAGTCGTGCGCAGCGCGATGATGGCCGAGTTGCCGTCCTGAACCCAGTCGACGGCATATCCTTCGGACTTCAGTCCGTCGACGACGCTGTCGCCAATCATCTGATCGTCTTCAACAAGCAGAATACGCATGGAAAATCCTTGGCATGGCAAAACTCGCAAGCGGCCGGGGCCGATGCGGGAATCGGAAAGCATTCCCAAATGATACGCCATAGCGGTCCGCGAAAAATCGCTTCGGCTTCGCGCCTATAATCGGTGCGGACTGCAGCCTGTGTCTGCGGCGAATTTTTTCTAGGAGTAAAAAAATGGGTGTTTTCTCTTCGTTCATGCAAAAGCTCGGCCTGTTCAAGGACAAGGCGGCTGCCGCCGTGACGGGCACGAGCTCTGCGCACGCCGGCGAACTGCCCGCCGAGGTCAAGGATGCGGCGCCCGCCGCTGATGCTGTCGCGGCCGCTCCCGCAGCTGCTGCCGAGGCGGTTGACGTCATCGCCGTGTGCGAGGCGCTTGCCAAGGCCAATCCCCAGAAGCTCAACTGGAAGACCTCTATCGTTGATCTCATGAAGCTGCTCGGCATCGATTCCTCGCTTGCCAACCGCAAGGCGCTGGCCCAGGAACTCAACTGCCCGGCCGAACTGATCGGCGGCGACTATTCCAAGATGAACATCTGGCTGCACAAGGCCGTGATGAAGAAGCTCGCTGAAAACGGCGGCAAGGTGCCGGCCGACCTGCTCGACTAAGGTGCGGGACTGCGCCGGGCAGCTGCCCGGCGATCGGGGCCGGGCGGATCTCCTTTTCCGGGGGCGCCCGGCTTTTTTCTGGGCGCAACAAATCGAAATACTTTTCGGCGCATTTTTGCAATGTCCTGCGGCCGGAACGGCGGGCTCCGGGGTATTCTTCCAGCTGCTTGAACATACACTTGAGGATGCAGGGTCATGAAGGACTTGACGGTTTTTAGTGCCGAACCGAAGCACTCGATCGTGACGGTTGCCAAGATCGTCTACGGGCTGCATGCGCTCTCGATTCTCATCGGCATTGCCGCGGGCGGCTCCATCATCGGGGCGTTCCTGTTCAGCTGGCCCGCGATCGTGGCCGTGATGATCAATTTCTTCCTGCGCTCCGAGGCGCGGGGCACATACGTGGACAGCCACTTCGGCTGGCAGCTGCGCACGGTGTTCTACGGCTTTCTCTGGACGCTCTTTGTCGGCCTCGTCGGGTTCATCCTTTCCTTTGTCGCAATCGGCTTTGCCCTGTGGTTCATCGGCTTTGCAGTGCTCGGCGTCTGGGTGGCCTACCGGGTGTGCTGGGGCTGGTACCAGCTCGTGAACGAAAAGCCCGTTTAGCCTTGCAATCGGGCCCGCATCAGCCGAAAAACCATCCGAAGGTCTGATGAGCCTCTGACGGACGGATTAATCCGAGGATGGGGGTGTCAGGGATAACCCTAGAAAAACACGGGATTTCCCGATTGACTTCTTTTGCAAAATCTCTCCGCAACAAACGGGCCGCGCTGTCTGCGGCTCTTTTTTCCGCCGGCGGATTGGCGGAAATCATCAGAGAAGCATTCTGTTAGGAGATTTTTGTGAAAAAGACCTCATTGAATCTGTCTGTCGCGGCTCTGCTCGTCGCAGGCTCCATTTCTGCGGTTCAGGCCGGCGGCTTCCAGCTGATGGAGCAGTCCGTGACAAGCCTCGGCAGAGCTCATGCGGGCGCTGGCGTTGTGGGCGATGATGTTTCCGCCGTCTGGTACAACCCGGCCGGCATGACGCTGCTGCCTGGCACGCAGTTCCAGTTCGGAGGCGTGTTCGCTGCGCTTGACATCCCCGCTGAGGACTACCGTACGGGACAGACGGACAACGGCCGCAAGCACCCTGTGCCGATTCCGAACATGTTCCTCTCGCACCAGATCAATGACAGCGCATGGTTCGGCATCGGGCTCACCGTTCCCTA
>OMXR01000037.1 GCA_900315045.1 uncultured Sutterella sp.
GAAGTGGTTCCCGAACTGCTTGATCATCTCGATGGAGACCGCGTTCAAACTGAACGAAGCCGCAGTCCGGTCGAATTCGCTCGACATCTCTGAATACCGCCTGAATACTCTCTAAGAAAAAAATAGCGCAGGGGCGCGAAGCCGCCTGAAAAGGAAAGGGCCGAAACCGCGCCCGGAGGCGAAAAAAAATACACCGCAGAAGGCAATCGCCCCCGCGGCTTGCAGCTGTACGGACCATGCTCGCACGGGCGATTATACCTTCCCAGGATTTTCTCGTCATGAAACAAATCGGAATTCCCGCAAGGACTCCCGGGCCGCTGCGGGCAGCTCGGGCGGCGCCACTCGGACCGCGCAGCCTCGGCGCAGGGCCTGCTCCGGAATGCTTTTGCCCGATGCGGATTCCGCAACAACCGCGCCAATCCTGTAAAGTTGATGGGTTACGCGAGCACATGCGAGGCAGCACTCATGGCAAAAGCCGTATTTTTAGAATTTGAACAGGAACTCGGCCAGATCCACAACCGGATCGAAGAGCTTGAAAACGACACCATCGAAACGGGCACCTCGCACCGGGCCGAGATCACGCGCCTGAGCCGCGAGCTTGTGCGCAAGACTAGCGAGATCTACAGAGAGCTCTCGCCCTGGCAGACGTCTCTGGTCTCGCGCCATCCGGCCAGGCCCTATACGCTTGACTACATCAACTCCATTTTCGAGGACTTCCACGAGCTGCACGGCGACAGGCACTTTGCCGACGACGCCTCGCTCGTCGGGGGACTGGCTCGCCTGGGCGAGCACCCCGTCGTCGTGATGGGACACCAGAAGGGCAGGGACACGCGCGAGCGCACCCGGCGCAACTTCGGCATGACCCGCCCCGAGGGCTACCGCAAGGCGCTCCGGCTCATGAAGCTCGCCGAGAAATTCTCGCTGCCCGTGTTCACGTTCGTCGACACCCCGGGCGCATACCCCGGAATCGGCGCCGAGGAGCGCAACCAGTCCGAGGCGATCGGCCGCAATCTGCTCGAGCTCTCCAAGCTGCGCGTCCCCATCATCACGACGATCATCGGAGAGGGCGGCTCGGGCGGCGCTTTGGCGATTGCCGTCTCCGACGTCGTGCTGATGCTGCAGTACGCCACGTACTCCGTCATCAGCCCCGAGGGCTGCGCATCGATCCTCTGGAAGGACGCCGCGCAGGCGCCCAGAGCGGCCGAAGCGCTCGGCCTGACGGCAGACAAGCTGCTTGAGCTCGGGCTCGTCGACAAGATTCTGCCCGAGCCCCTGGGCGGCGCGCACCGTGATCCCAAGCTGATGGCTGCAACGCTGCGCAAGGCGCTTGTCGATCAGCTTCGTCTGCTGCAGTCGGTGACGATCGATGAACTGCTCGAGGCCCGCCTTGGCCGCCTGATGCGCGCAGGGCGCTTCGCGCTTGCCGGAGCGGCCGGCCCGCAGCAGGATGAAGAGTCCCCGGACGACCCCCTCTCCGAAGCAGGGGAAGCAGAAGAGGCGGACGGCGAAAAGCAGCAGGCTGAAAACTGAGCCGCATCATCAGGCAGGAGCACGAGCCATGGCAAGCCGCGGGAACAAAACAGACAACTCCATCAGCCGTCTGCGCACGCTGCTCACGGAACGGGTCGTGCGCACGCTGGAGCTTGCCGCCGAAAAACAGGCAAGCGATCCGCTCGAGCTTTTTTCTCTCGAACCGGTCAATCCCGTCCGCGTGCTTCTGGCCTACTCGGGCGGCAGGGACTCGACGGCGCTGGCCGACATTGCCGCGCGCCTCTACCACAGGCCCCACCAGAGCCTGATCGCTTCGCTCACCGTCGTGCATATCCACCACGGGCTCTCCGCGCACGCCGACGAGTGGGTCGAGCATGCACGCGAGAGCTGCCGCAGCTGGAATCTGCCGCTCATCACCGAACACGTCTTCGTCAGCCGCGCAAGCGGCCTCGGGATCGAAGGAGCCGCGCGCGAGGCGCGCTACCGGGCGCTTGCGCGGATCGCCCGGGATGAGAAGGCCAACGTGATCCTCACGGCCCACCATCTGGACGACCGTCTTGAAACGTTCCTCATCCAGTGGATGCGGGGCGCAGGTCCCGAGGGCCTCTCCGCAATGAGCTCGGTCAGACCTCTGGAGAATGCTCCGTCGGGCAGCGGCACGGTGCTGGCGCGCCCCTGGCTGGACGTCACCCGGGATCAGATCGAGGCCTACTGCGAAAAAGCGCATCTCTCCTGGGTCGAGGACGACAGCAACAGCGACACGCACTATCTGCGCAACCTGATCCGCGCCGAGATCTTCCCCCGGCTTGACGAGGCCCGGGAGGGCTGGCGCCTTGCCGCCGCCCGCTCGATCGGGCTCGTGAGCCAGTCGGCCTCGATCGCGCGCAGCGTGGGCGAAGACGATGCAGCGCATTGCGCAGCCGGGGACAACCCCCGGGCGATCGTGATCGCCAGGCTGCTTGCGCTGCCCGTGGTGCGCCAGTCGCTTTGCCTGAGAAGCTGGCTCTGCGCGCAGGGCGCCCGCGCCCCGAGCAAGGTGCACCTTGAGGAGGCGCTCAAGCAGATCCGAGAGACCCACAGCGACTCGCGCCTGCGCGTGCGCGTGGACGGACACGAGATCCGCCGCTGGGGCGCAAATCTCGTGCTTTGCCCCGTGAAGCCGCAGACGCGCGAAGGCGTCCGGGATCTGGTTCTTTCCTGGAAGGGCGAGCAGGGACTTCCGCTTGCGTACTGGAACGGGATTCTGAAATTCGTGCCCTGCGCCGAGGGCGAGGACGGGTTCGATGCAGCCGCGCTTGAGAGCGGCAGGCTGGAAGTCCGTGCCAGAAAGGGCGGGGAGAAGATCAAGATTCACAGGCTGCGCCCCAGCCGCAATCTGAAGCACCTGTATCAGCAGTTCAAGGTTCCCGCCTTTGAGCGGGGCTCCCTGCCTCTGGTGTGGCTCAACGGCGAACTCATCTATGCAGCTGGGCTCGGAGCCGAGGTGCGGGCGCTTGCCGACCGGGATCTGGTGAAGAACCGGGTGCGGCTCGAGTGGGTGCCCGACACGCCCTTGCTCGCACTGTAGAACGTCATCGGTTCCTGCCGGAGAACTCCTACAATTTCGCGTTGCCTGAGACTATGATGTATGTGGTGGAATTTTCGTCCCGGATTCGCTGTTGCGAGGAGCCAAGGTTTTGTCCGATATGATCAAGAGATTCTTTCCCTTACTTTGCCTCATTGTGATGCTCTGCGGCGCAATGCAGAGCGCCTGTGCGCTGGAACGGACCAGGCTGCGGGCTCCCGACGGATCGGCTCCCCGGGCTCTTCTGGTCATCAGCGGCGACTACACCATGTACCAGACGGTGCTGCAGGCGGTCGCCCGCGGGCTCGACCGGATGGAGCTCATCGAAAACGGCAACGTGCCGATTCCGACCGAGGGCAACAAGCTCGCCCCCATGTGGAACTGGCTCGCAGCAAATGCGGGCGGCGACTCGATCCGCTTCGTCAAGGACGGCGTGTACAACTTCGACTGGGACACCAAGACCGAAAAGCAGGAGATGCAAAGGCTGCTCGAGCGCCTTAGAACCCGCAAGGATGCCGAACTCCTCATCGTGATGGGAACGAACGCAAGCCGCGCCACGTCCAAGAACATCAAGGACATTCCGCTCATCTGCTATGCAAGCACCAACGCCTTGGGCTCCGGCCTCGTAAGAAGCCCGCAAGACTCGGGACAGGACAATCTCCATGTGCTGATCGAGCCCGATCAGATTGTGAGTCTGGTGAAGATGCTCTATGAGATTTTCGAGTTCAGGCGCCTCGGGTTCCCCTTTGCCGTCGGCGAGGAAAAAATGTACGAGCAGAGCAGGCTGCGCGCCACCTGCCGGGAACTCAACGTGGATTTCTTCACCTGTCCGTACATGGCCGACACCAAGAATTACGGCAAGAGTCTCAACCGCCTGATGGACTGCGTCAAGCACCTGGCCGAGACCAATCAGGTCGACACCATGCTGGTGCCTTTCTACGACCGTCCCGACGAGCGCAAGAGGGAACTGCCCAACTATCTGGCCTCCAAAAAGATCCCGTCCTTCTCGCTTTCCTCGGAGAACTTTGTCGCTGAAGGCGTGCTCCTCGGACTGGATCACTCCAACCTCGGTGAGCTGGGGGCCTTCGAAGCCGATGTTTTGCGCCAGATCCTTGAAGGCGACAAGCCTAGGGATGTGAACCAGATCTATGTCCCCCGGCGCATCCTCGTGGTCAACCTGACGACCGCCATGGAGCTTGGCTGGAACATTCCCTTCGACCTGTTCAGCTCGATCGGTTCAATCTACAAGTACGACGAACGCTAGCCGGGGCCGGGCTTGCGGCCGTCAAAACGAATCCTTGCGTTTTTGAGATTTGCGCCGGAGCCCCTGAGGACTCCGGCGCGCAAGATGGCTTGATCCGGTGACAGTGCGTTGCAAGCCGTTCGTCCGAAAGGGGCGGGGCGCGGCGGAAAAAGCCGGGGGGCGGTCGCAAGCGCACTTCCTTTTTCTGCGGGCCGCAGCTTACTCGATCGGCATGACGCCCCAGCGGTTGGCGCCGAACGAACTCTGCGCGCAGCCGAAGTAGATGAGGGCGATGAAGCCCACCACCGGGATGAAAAGAAGCAGCGACCACCAGCCGCTGCGCGTGATGTCATGCAGGCGGCGGATCATCAGCAGCCACGAGAAGACCAGGATGACGAGCGAGACCGCCAGACTCACCATCTGTCCGAACTGTCCGAACGGGAACGTGACCGCGATGACAGCGAAATAGATGACCATGTACACGACCTGGGCAAGCCAGAACATCTTGCGCGAAGTCCTGCCTTCGGCCGAGAGCCTGAAGGCCTCGGAAAAAATGCGTTTGAGTGCAGCCTGATTCATGGAAACCTCCGGTAAAAATCGGCATCAAGCAGAATAAAACACTTTGTTATCAGAGCAAAGAATCACTCACTTTTCCAACAAAAGGAATCATTCCGCCTGCCTTGAAGGATAGTATAGGCGCGCTTTGTCCCCTCAGCGCGAAAACGGGCTTTCCCGCCGCGTTTTTCTCCGCTCGCCGATGAAGCGGCAAAGCCCGCAAAACGCCGACCGGCCGGGGCTTGCCGTCAATCTGGGCACTCAAGCCTAGGACAAACACCACAACCCCGGTTGACTTCTGTCAGCAGTATGAATCTTCACCTTCCCATGGCAGGAAGAAGCGGTAAATTGCTAGACGGCTTTTTGGTCTCGGTGAAAGGGGGACGGCAAAAAGCCCTCTTGACTTCAGCCTTCATTTTTTTGGAGAACTGTCCAAATGGATATGGATTCACTGACCTCTCTGGTCGCGAACATCAACAGCGTCCTCTGGGGCCCGTTCTGCCTGATACCGCTTCTGGTGGGAACCGGCCTTTACTTCACCGTGCGCATGCGCTTCATTCAGATCCGCCGCTTCGGCCGCGCCTTCAAGTACGTCTTTGCCAACGTCTCGCTCTTTGGCAGCAAGGCCGACCAGTCGGGCATGAGCTCGTTCCAGTCCCTTGCAACCGCCATCGCCGCCCAGATCGGCACGGGCAACCTCGCGGGCGTGGCAACCGCCATCGCGATGGGCGGCCCCGGCGCCATTTTCTGGATGTGGATCGCCGCGTTCTTCGGCATGGCCACGATCTGCGTGGAAGCGGTTCTCGCGCAGCTCTATAAAGACACCGACAGCAACGGCAACGTCACGGGCGGCCCGGCCTTCTACATCACCAACGGCCTTCGCTGCAAGCCCCTTGCCGTGTTCTTTGCGCTCGCCATCATTGCCGCCCTCGGCTTCATCGGCAACATGGTGCAGGCCAACTCGATCGCTTCGGCCTTTGACTCGGCCTTCGGCATTCCGGCTCCCGTGATCGGCTTTGTGCTCGCCATCATCGCCGCGTTCATCTTCCTGGGCGGCATCGGCCGCATCGCCTCCACGACCGAAAAGATCGTTCCGCTCATGGCCGTCCTGTACCTGATCGGCGGCTTTACCGTGCTCGGCGTCTTTGCCGACCAGATTCTGCCCGCGCTCAAGATGATCTTCGTGGGTGCGTTCAACCCGGAAGCCGCCACGGGCGGCGTGATCGGCGCGACCGTGAAGGAAGCCATCCGCTACGGCGTCGCCCGCGGCCTGTTCTCCAATGAGGCCGGCATGGGCTCGACTCCGCACGCGCACGCCGTCGCCAAGGTGAAGTACCCGGCCCAGCAGGGTCTGGTTGCCATCATGGGCGTGTTCATCGACACGTTCATCGTGCTCAACATGACCGCCCTGGTGATCCTCACGACGGGCGTTCTGGACGGCAAGACCACCGGCATCCAGCTCACCCAGCACGCCTTCCAGGTCGGGCTTGGCCCGATGGGCTACGGCTTTGTCGCCGTCTGCCTGCTTTTCTTCGCGTTCTCCACCATCATCGGCTGGTACTTCTTCGCCGAGCAGAACGTGAAGTTCCTCTTCGGCGCGAAGGCCGTTCCGATGTACCAGATCATCGTCGTGCTCTTCATCTTCGCCGGCTCGATGCTCCAGGTCAATCTCGTCTGGGAACTCGCCGACCTCTTCAACGGCCTGATGGTTCTGCCGAACCTCATTGCGCTGATCGGCCTTGGCAAGCTCGCCTCCAAGGCGTTCGAGGAGTATGAGAAGAACCGCGTTCCGGGTGAGGACAGACTGACCGAATAGGAAAGCGCTCACACCGCGCCGGACGGGGCCCCTCAGGCCCCGCCGGCCGCACAAAGGGCCGCCCGTCAAAGGGCGGTTCTTTCGTTATGGGGCGTGCGCACCGCGCTGGGAGATCGGCATCTGCTGCCCGCTTGAGGGCGAATGCCCGGCGCCATAGCGGCTGCGGCGTGCAACCATAGCTGTTTGAGGCTACCATACGGCGGGCTGGAGCCGAGGTCGGTTCCGGGAACACGCGGTCTGCCGCGTCCACTGCGCTCTGGACGGGATCGGGCAGGGGGTGCAGGCGCCTGCGGCCCGCCGTCGTACCGGTCAGAGGTCAGCCGTTCGGCCAGCCGCAAGCGGAAGTTCCTTGAAAGGAATCTGCTTGGGTACAACAACACAAAGGAGCATGCATTTTGAGTGCTTTAGTCATACTGATTGGCGGAATCATCTGCCTTGCACTGGGCTACTTCACCTACAGCGCCTGGCTTGAGAAGGAGTGGGGGGTGGACAACTCCCGTCCGACTCCGGCGCACACCATGCGGGACGGCGTCGACTACGTCCCGGCCAAGATACCCGTGCTGTTCGGACACCACTTCTCCTCGATCGCCGGCGCCGGCCCGATCAATGGCCCGATCCAGGCGGCCGTCTTCGGCTGGCTGCCTTGCCTGCTGTGGATCCTGGTGGGCGGCATTTTCTTCGGAGCCGTCCACGACTACGGCGCGCTGTTCGCCTCCATCCGCCACAAGGGCGCGACGATCGGCCAGATCATCGCCCGCAACATCGGCGAGCGGGCCAAGAAGCTCTTCATCGTGTTTGCGTACTTCACGCTCCTGCTCCTGATCGCGGCCTTCTCCTCGATCGTGGCCGGCACGTTTGCCGGCATCTCCCCCACGGGCGAGCTCAACCAGTCGAACGGCTCCACGGCCACGATCTCGATCCTGTTCATCCTGCTCGCGATCGCATTCGGGTACTTCGTCAACTGCCGGGGCGTTTCGATCGTGACCGGCACCGTGCTCGGCGTGACGGGCATGGCGCTGTGCATCGTGCTCGGCCTGGCGTTCCCGATCTACCTCCAGGGCAGCACCTGGCTGTACCTGATCGGCCTGTACATCTTCATCGCCTCCGTGACCCCTGTCTGGATTCTTCTGCAGCCTCGCGACTATCTGTCCTCGTTCCTGCTCTACGCGATGATGGCCGCGGCCCTGATCGGCGTCATCGGCTGCAATCCGGCCCTTGAGCTGCCGGCCTACGTCGGCTTTGAGGTGAACGGCCAGTACCTGTTCCCGATCCTGTTCGTGACGATCGCCTGCGGCGCCATTTCCGGCTTCCACTCCCTGATCGCCTCGGGCACGACCAGCAAGCAGCTCACCTGCGAAAAGGATGCCCGCGTCATCGGCTACGGCGGCATGCTCGTTGAGAGCGTTCTGGCCATCTTCTCCCTGATCGCCGTGAGCTACATCTACTCCAAGGCCGGTCCCGACGCCTTCAAGATGCCCCCGACGAAGGTCTTCGCAGAAGGCATCGCCCAGATGCTGGGCAGCGTCGGCCTGAGCAGCCCCGAAGCGCAGAAAACGGCCTTCGGCCTGATGATTCTGGCCGTGTCGGCGTTCTGCCTGACGTCCCTTGACACCGCTACCCGCCTTGCCCGCTACGTGTTCATCGAGTTCTGGCTGCGCGAGGGCGAGACCGCCCAGACCGTCACGGGCTACCGCAGAATCCTGTGCAACAAGTACGTCGCCACGACCATCGCCGTGGTGCTCGGCATCTCGTTCGGCATGACCGGCTGGTCCAAGGTCTGGCCGCTGTTCGGCGCCGCCAACCAGCTGCTTGCCGGCCTGGCGCTTCTGGCCGTGACCGCCTGGCTCAAGAACGCCGCGCGCAACCACCGCATGCTCGTGCTGCCGATGGCCTTCATGCTCATCGTGACGCTGTGCTCGCTGTGCATCACGTTCTACTCCAAGATGAGGATCCTGCTGGACGGAGCCGGCGACATCTACGGCGCCAGCATCCAGGCCATTCTGGCGGCAGTCCTGTTCGTGCTGACGCTGTTCCTCGTGCGCGAGGCACTGCCCGTGCTGAGAACCGGCTTCAGAAAGTAATCGGCAAGGCTAGCCAAAACGCCTCTGCACACAGTCAAAGAGCTCCTGGCCTGCGCGCCGGGAGCTCTTTGTTTTGAGGCCGCACCACATAACAGTCCCAGAGCGCCGCGGCGCCGCAGAAGGTACAATCAGTTGTTTCCGCGACAGTGGTCCGCCCTCGCACGCCGCTGAAAACTTTTTTGAACGACCCATACCAAACTGCAAAGGGAGTCAAGCAATGGACGTCGATTTCAGAACGTATCTGAAGAACTACCCGAGCCGCGACGGCCGTTTCGGCCGCTTCGGCGGCGCCTACCTGCCCGAACAGCTCGTGCCTGCCATGAAGGAGATCACCGAGGCCTACATGACCATCTGCCACTCCTCGCAGTTCATCAACGAGCTGCGGCGCATCCGCCGCGAGTTCCAGGGACGCCCGACGCCGGTCTATCACTGCGAGCGGCTTTCGCGCATGATCGGCAACTGCCAGATCTATCTCAAGCGCGAGGACCTGAACCACACGGGCGCGCACAAGCTCAACCACTGCATGGGCGAGGGGCTGCTCGCCAAGTTCATGGGCAAAAAGCGCATCATCGCCGAGACGGGCGCCGGCCAGCACGGCGTGGCCCTGGCCACGGCGGCGGCCTTCTTCGGCCTGAAATGCTCCATCTACATGGGCGAGGTGGACATCGCCAAGCAGCAGCCCAACGTGGCCCGCATGAAGGTTCTGGGCGCCGAGGTGGTTCCCGTCAAGGAAGGCCTGAGGACGCTCAAGGAGGCGGTGGACGCAGCCTTCAGGGACTATCTGGAGAATTACAAGGACACCATCTACTGCATCGGCTCGGCCCTGGGCCCGCACCCGTTCCCGATGATGGTGCGCGACTTCCAGATGGTCGTGGGCGCCGAGGCGAGGGAGCAGTTCCAGGAGATGACTGGCTTTCTGCCCGATGTCGTGACGGCCAGCGTGGGCGGCGGCAGCAACTCGATCGGCATGTTCCTGCCGTTCCTGAACGACCCGGTTGAGATTGTGGGCATTGAGCCGCTTGGCCGTGGCACGAAGCTGGGCGATCACGCGGCCTCGATGACCTATGGCTCCGAGGGCGTCATGCACGGCTTTAACAGCATCATGCTCAAGGACGAGCAGGGCGGACCGGCGCCGGTCTACTCCGTGGCGAGCGGCCTTGACTATCCGTCCGTGGGTCCCGAGCACGCCTTCCTGCGCGAGTGCGGCCGCGTCAATTACGATGTGGCAAGCGACGAGGAGGCGGTGGACGCGTTCTTCAAGCTTTCGCGCTACGAGGGCATCATCCCGGCCCTCGAAAGCTCCCACGCGCTCGCATACGCCATGCGCCGCGCACGCCAGATGGGCACAGGATCGATCCTGGTGAACCTGAGCGGCCGCGGCGACAAGGATCTGGACTTCGTGATCCAGAACTACGGCTACGGCGAAAAGTACAAGGACTTCCGCTTCTGATCGCCGGCGGCCTGTCCGGCAGCCGATCCTCATCAGGGTCAGGCTGACCGGAAACGGGCCGCCAAATCCCCGCGGCCACCTTTCGGACCGATGCGCGAATGACCAAGTCTCACCAGCTTGACGACAGCCTTTGCGACGATCTTTTCGGCGCCCCTGACCCAAACTCAATCGAGTTCGCCGCCGGCGTGGACGAGGCGGGCAGGGGACCGCTTGCCGGGCCTGTCTACGCAGCCGCCGTGATTCTGGATCCCGCTAGGCCCATCGAGGGCCTGCGGGACAGCAAGAAGCTCACGGCCGAACGGCGCGAGGAGCTCGCCGCCCTCATCAAGGAGCGGGCGCTTGCTTGGAGCATTGCATTCTCCTCGGCAGAGGAAATCGACCGTACGGACATCCTGCGCGCCACGCTCTCGGCCATGACCCGGGCGATCGAAGGGCTCGGCGTCAGGCCGCACTGCGTACTGGTTGACGGGAACAGGGCACCCGCCTACCGCGCAGCCCCCGTCGTCACGATCGTAAAGGGCGACGACCGGGTGCAGTGCATTTCCGCCGCTTCGATTCTCGCAAAGACCGCTCACGACGCCGTTTTTGACGAATACGAAAGGCTCTACCCCGGCTACGGCTTCGCGCATCACAAGGGCTACGGCACGCGCGAGCACGTGGATGCCATCCGGGAGAAGGGGGTGCTGCCCGTGCACCGCAAGACCTTCGAACCCATCCGCTCCATGCTCGCGGACAAGGCGGGCGGCTGACCGGCGCGCCGAAAAGGGCGGTTTTCTCCGGTTCCGCCCTTTGCGTTGCAAAAACGCAACACATTTTTTCAAGGCAACCGTTTTCAGAATTTCTGTTCAAAAACAAATCATTGCAATCACGTGTATTTGTATAACTATTTCTGCATGAATATGCAATACCATAGCAATGCTTGCCATTCAATTCGTTACTTCCATAGCATGCGCGGCGGTCAGATAAATCTGATTCTTTTTTAGTGCAGACCATGTCTGCAATTTGGAGATTACGAACTATGAAAAAGATTGCTGTTGCGGTTGCTGCCGCTCTGCTCGCCGGCTCTGCCGCTGCTGCTGATGTGACGCTTTATGGCGTTGTCGATACCGGTTTTTCCTATACCAACACCCGTTCCAAGGCTGAAGGAACCACCAGCCTTAAGAATATCGATGAGGCTCAGTCCACCAAGTCCTTCTCGATGGATTCCGGCAACTCCGCCGGCTCCCGCTGGGGCCTGAAGGGCAGCGAAGATCTGGGCAACGGCCTCAAGGTCGGCTTCAAGCTCGAAAGCGGTTTTAGCTCCGACACGGGCAAGGGCAGCGACGACGGCCTCTTCAACCGCGAATCCTCGATCAGCTTGTCCGGCTCCTTCGGTACGATCTATGCTGGCCGCATGGGCAGCCTGATCAGCGACCTCGGCTCCGTCGGCTGGTACGGCTCCATGGCTTCTCCCTTTGGCTCCGGCTGGGGCAAGATTGCCGGTCACGAGGCCGTGATGCACATGCAGGGACGCAAGAGCAACACGCTCGTTTATATGAGCCCGCGCTTCTCCGGCCTGCAGTTCAGCGCCCAGTACTCCATGGGTGACGAGGGCAAGGAAAACAAGCCGTCTACCAACCGCTATGCAGCCATCGGCGTTGACTACCAGGTGGGCGGCCTTGAGATCGGCTTCCTCGCTGACTGGATGAACAAGAACAGTTCCGAGCTCAATTACGCCGAGAACCTCGAAGAAAAGGGTCTCGCCAAGATTGATAAGGACGCATGGACGATCAACCTGGCAGCCAACTATGACTGCGGTTTTGCAAAGACCTTCATTGCCGCCCAGTACTTCAAGAATGTCTCTCTGAATCAGAGCCTCACGAGCGCAAAGAATCAGCTCAAGCCCATTGCGAACATCCTCGGGATCTCCAAAGTTGACGAAACTAAGGCTACCGAAGATATTGCCCGCCTGGCGTCTGCCAAGGGCTTCGGTGTCAACCTTGGTGTTGACGTTCCCGCTTTCGGCGGCAACGCCATGCTGAGCGTCGGCTATGAGGATGCCGATCTGCGTATTGCCAAGCGCAAGGTCGCTTCTGCCGACGTGTACTCTGCTCTGGCTGGCTACACCTATCCGATCAGCAAGCGCACCAGCGTCTACGCTGGTGCAGGCTACACCTACAACAAGCTCAAGGCTTCGCACGAAGGCAAGATCACTGGTTCCGGCAAGATCAAAGGCAGCGTCTTCCAGGCCATGGCCGGTCTGAAGCACACGTTCTAATTTGAATGCCGGCGTCTAGCCGGTTTCAATCAGAACACGCTTTCGCCCCGGAATGCTTCGGCACTCCGGGGCTTTTTGCTGTCCGACACTCTTTGTTGCAGAAACACCACACTGGAAAAAACCATATCGTCTCACCAAAAACAACCGTTCAATCAATTGGTTTTTCACGAGTTTCCACCTTCCCGGACAAGGGCAGGGGGCATCAATTCCCGCGGCGGCTTTGCCCTTGCGAATCATCCTTCCTAGCATGAGTGCGCATCAGAGGCGCATCTTTCAGTCGCCTCGCCCCCAATTTCTACCATTCCCGCACTGGAGAACCAGCTATGATGAAGAAGATTTCCGTCGCCGTCGCCGCCGCCATGATGGCCGGCGCCGCCGCTGCCGCCGACGTGACGCTCTACGGCGTTGTCGACCTCGGCTTTTCCTATCTCACCCACCGCACGACCGAAAGCGGCAATGTCCTTGAGAACAGCAAGTCCTTCTCCATGGAATCGGGCCAGGCCGCGGGCTCGCGCTGGGGCCTGAAAGGCAGCGAAGACCTGGGCAACGGCCTGAAGGTCGGCTTCGTACTTGAGAGCGGCTTTTCCGCCGACACGGGCAAGCTCCCCGACGACCGCCTCTTCAACCGTGAAGCAACGATCTCGCTCTCGGGCAGCTTCGGCGAGGTCTACTTCGGCCGCATGGGCTCGATGATTACCGACGTCGGCTCCGTCGGCTGGTACGGCGCCGTGGCTTCGCCCTTCGGCACGGGCGTAGGCGACTACATCGAGGGCCACGCTGCGGTGATGGCGGTCACCGAGCGCACGGACAATACGATTGCGTACATGAGCCCGCGCTTTGGCGGCCTGCAGCTGAGCCTGCAGTACTCGATGGGCAACGACAACAGCAATGAGAACAAGCCAAAGACCGACCGGTATATCGCTGTCGGCGCCGACTACCAGCTCGGGAATTTCGAGATCGCCGGCCTCATCGACTACAAGAACAAGAAGTCCGACGCCATCGATACGGACAAGCTTGCGGACGCCTTCACGTTCAACCTCGCCGCAAACTACGACTGCGGCTTTGCCAAGTCCTTCATCTCCGCGCAGTACTTCAAGGACGTCTCCGCGCTGCACTGGCAGTCGCTTGACAGCTACGAGGATGACAATCGCCTGATCTCCTACAAGGGCTACGGCGTGAACATCGGCGTTGACATTCCCGCCTTCGGCGGCGATTTCCTCGCGAGCGTCGGCTACGCCGACGGCGACAAGCGCGAAGCCAAGGTAAAGAAGGGAGACATCACGATCTACTCGGCGCTCGTCGGCTACTTCTATCCGCTCAGCAAGCGCACGAGCCTGTATGCGGCCGCCGGCATGACGAGCGAAAAGACCAAGTTCGACTCCGGCTCGACCAAAAAGGACCGCCTCTACCAGGTCATGGGCGGCATCACGCACACGTTCTAATCGCACCGCGGGCTCCCTGGGAGCCCCTCGAACGCGAAACGGCAATCCCCGGACAGCTATTGCGGCAGCCCGGGGATTTTGTTCTGCGCAGTTTTGCCCTAGAGAAAGTCCACCCACCGCACTGCAGGGCCCAGCCGGCGCCAGGCAGCTCCTCGAAAAATTCGGACGAGAATTCTTTGCCGACGGCGTTTCTCAGCACTTGGGGAGGGACGCTAAAATTCAGAGCCACAAAGAACTATCGGGACGAGCGCTCTCATGAACAGTACAACGCCTGAACAAGCCCTTCCTCTTGGAGTCAGTGACTTTGCCGGTCTGCGGCAGGATGGGATGATCTACGTCGACAAGACTGAGATGATCGCAAGAATGGCGGCCACTCGAAAAGGAAAGTTTTTCCTGGCCCGTCCCCGGCGCTTTGGCAAGTCGCTTCTCGTCTCGACGTTCGAATCGCTGTTCAAGCATGGGCTGAGGGATTTTCAGGGACTGTCGATTGAATCGCAGTGGACGGATACGACGTATAACGTTGTGAGATTGGATTTTTCAAGAGCAAAGAGATTTTCCTCCAGCCAGGAATTCCGCCTCAGACTCGACAGTCTTCTGACCCAGGGTTTTGGCAATCTCGGCTTCACATACAAACCCGATCCGCTGCAGACCGCATGTGACCAATTGTCGGAATGGCTCTCGAAATATCCGAAGAACTCGCTGGTTCTGCTGATTGACGAATATGACGCTCCGCTCACTGCCTGTCTTGACAAGCCGGAACTGTTCGAGCAGGTGAGGGACAGCTTGTCGGATTTCTACGCCGTCCTCAAGAGCAACGATGGCGCACTGAGGTTTCTTTTTATTACGGGCATCACCAAGTACAGCAAGGTGAGCATCTTTTCGGAGATGAACAATCTTGAGGACATTGTCCTGGATCCCAAGTACGGGACGCTGCTCGGATATACGGAAGAAGAAATCAACAGGTACTTTGGCGGCTATGTTGACAACGCGGCACGTGTTCTGGGCATGTCTACCCATGAGCTCATGGATGCCATGCGCAGCCACTATGACGGGTACTGTTTTGACGAGCAGGCCGCAACGCATGTCTACAGTCCCTGGTCCACGCTCAATTTCCTGAAAAATCCCGAACGCAACCTGAGGAACTACTGGATCGAAAGCGGAGGACAGTCCTCGCTTCTCACCAGCTATGTGCGAAGCCACTCCCTGAAGGATCCCGTCCAGTACGGCAATCTGCAAAGCATTCCGCTCGACAACCTCAGCATCTCTGCCGATATCAGCACGCTTGACGATGTGGTGCTGCTCATGCAGGCCGGGTACCTGACGATCAAGGCCGTCGAGTACGGCACAGCCTACCTGGACTATCCCAACCGGGAGGTGGCCGAGTCGATGGCCCAGTACTACACGCAGGTCGTGCTCAAACGCAGAAACCTCGCCCAGATCGGGGCGGGGGACATCGTTCGGTGCCTCATGAAGGGGGATGTCGACACCTTTGTCGACAGGCTCAACAAGGCTTTTCTTTCGCTTGATTACACGCAATATCCCATTACGGATGAGAGCAGATGCCGCGCTCTTGCCTCGGTGTTCCTGAACGGCGCAGGGCTGCCCGCCCGGAGCGAAACGCACAATGCGCTCGGGCGGAGCGATCTGGAGTTCACGATCGGGGAGGCGCACTGGGTGCTTGAATTCAAATACGCAGCTGGAAAAGACGCCCCAAGGGCGCTCCTAGAGAAGGCGCTCTCCCAGATTGAGGACAGGATGTACGGACGTCAGTCGGGAGCATCGCGCCTCATGCGCGTGGGACTTGTCTTTTCCGAAGAGCAGCGCCAGATCGTGGCATTCAAGGCGCTGGAGCCGGTGACATTCTGAAGCCAGTCCCCGAACAGACACCTGTCTGAAAGAGACGGCGGGCCATTTTCCGGAGCGCCGTGGTGCTAGGATTGCCGCACGTTGAACCTGCCGGAGGCTTCATGCCCGAAACCAGCACCATCGCCATCATTCCCGCCGCCGGCGTCGGCTCCCGGATGGGAGTTGAGACCCCCAAGCAGTACCTGCGCCTTGCGGGCGGCAAGACCATGCTCGAGACCACGACAGGCATCTTCTGCGCCATTGCCGAAATCGACCGCGTCGTGGTTGCCGTGAGTCCCGGGGATCCCTATGCCGGGAATCTCGATCTGGGACGCGCGGAGCTTTTCCGCACCGGCGGCGAGAGCCGCGCGCAGACCGTCACGCAGACGCTTGCCGCACTTGCCGTCGAGGCCGCCCCCGGCACGCTCGTTCTCGTGCATGACGCGGCGCGCCCCCTCGTGCGCCGCTCCGACATCCTCGCGCTCATCGGCAAAGCAGGGGAGGTCATCCGCGAGGGCAGCGCCGCCGGAGCCGTTCTTGCCGCACCCGTGCACGACACCGTCAAGCGCGCCGATGGCACGGGCATCCTCACCGAGGACATCAGCCGCGAAGGGCTCTACCGGATCGCAACGCCCCAGGCCTTCAGGCTGGGCGAGCTGCTCGCGGCGCTTCTCGGATGCCCGCAGGCCACGGACGAGTCGAGCGCCATGCGCGCTGCCGGCAGCGCCGTTGCCGTGCTCGAGTGCCCTGCCGACAACATCAAGGTGACCCGCCCCGAGGATCTCGCCTTTGTCAACCGTCTAATTAATAGAGAAGGAGAGGAGCGCACCATGGACATCCGCATCGGTCTTGGCTACGACTCACACCGCTTTGCCTCCGGGCGAAAATTCATTCTCGGGGGCGTGGAGATACCGAGCGAGATGGGACTGGCCGGCCACAGCGACGCCGACGCGCTCCTGCACGCCGTCACCGATGCGATCCTGGGCGCGGCAAAACGCGGCAACATCGGAGTGCTCTTTCCAGATACCAATCCCAAGTACGAGGGGGCGGACAGCGGCAAGCTGCTGCGCGCCGCCTGGGATCTCGTCCGCACGGACGGCTGGCGCATCGGAAACCTTGACTGCGTGGTGATTGCCCAGAAGCCAAAGCTCAATCCGCACGTGCCCGCGATCTGCGCTTCGATCGCCGCGATCCTGGAAATCGATCCGGAAAGGGTAAGCGTCAAGCCCAAAACCAACGAAGGCATGGGCTTTGAGGGCCGCATGGAGGGCGTGAGCGTTCAGGCGAGCGTTCTGCTGACCCGTTAGAATCAGCATTTTTCAGCAAAGCACTCTTTCAGAGAGACCCGCACAAATGCCTCAGGAAAACAAGCGCGCCATTCGCGAGCGCATGAAGGCCCTCAAGGGCAAGAGCACGCCCGAACTCAAGGAGCTCTACGCCGGAGAGATCACCGCCACCGACAAGACCGCAATCGAGAAGGTGCTGCGCCAGCGCGGCGCGCTCATTCCCGAAAAGAGCGGTCCGGTCGTCGCCGCCCCCGGCGAGCAGCGCATCATCACGCTCGGCGAGCTCGCTTCGGCCGAGACCACCAAGGACAAGCGCACGCTCGGCCTGGGCTGGCTCGAGGGCTCGTGCTTTGCCCTGGGCATTCTCATCGCAGTTCTGCTCTGGCCGCGCAATTCCTGGATCGCGATTCTGTACGGCGTCGGCTGCTCGGTCATCATCTACGCCGTCCTGCACTACTGCAAG
>OMXR01000032.1 GCA_900315045.1 uncultured Sutterella sp.
GAGCTCGGGTTCGAGAAGTTCGGCGCCTGGCTCAAGCACAAGAGCGGAAACGCCCGGGACAGCCGCTTCATCGACGCCTTTGTCGTCTCGTCCCTCACGGTGTGCATCGGCGCGATGGCGATTGTGGGTGCCATCAAGGACGGGTTGCTCGGGGACTACTCCATTCTTGCCGTGAAGTCGGTTCTTGATTTCATCATCGTCGCAGTCATGGCTTCGGCAATGGGCAGGGGAGCGGTGTTTTCGGCAATTCCCGTGTTCATTTTTCAGGGCTCGATCACGGTTCTGGCTCGCCTCATCGAACCCGTCATGACACCGGAAGCAACCGCCAATCTCTCGCTCGTCGGCTCGATTCTCATCTTTGCCGTGGGTGTGAATCTGATCTGGGGCAAGAGGTTTTCCGTTGCCAACATGCTTCCCGCAGTCGTCTTTGCAGTGCTTGCCGAATACGTGCCCTTGCCGCTCTGATGCGGGAAAGGTCTTTTTTGAGATAATTGCCGAGTGCTTTGACTTCCAAGGGAATCACGAACGATATAACGGCGGAGATCTCCGGACAACAGTGTCACAATTTGCACCTCTTTGCCGCGATTCTTATACTGATCGGCACGGGCGGCACTTGAATCGTGCAGGAAAAAGTGCGCCTGGCAGTAGGTAGTTAGTATTGTCCGCTCCCGGATTTTGGGGGAACTGGGGAGACGCCTTCGGGCGGAGAGACTGTGCACGTGGAAAAAGACACCTTGTGTTCTGATATTTGCAGCCGAGTCCCGGTTCCTGCTATGACAGCTCGTCTGTCCGGGGGGCGTTTTGTTCGCCAATCGGCGAAATCCAAGCTTCGGGAGACTCCATGACCCCCGCCCGCCTGAAACATTCCCTGGTCTGGTTTCTGATCATCTTCTATGCCGCGTACTACGGCGTCATCCTGCTTGATCTACCGATTCTCAAATATTCGGACATTATTGAAATCCTGGGCACGCTCGTTGCCATTCCGGCGCTTGCCTACGCCGTTTGCCTGCACAGACCGGGCAGAAGGCTGCCCTGGGTGCTGTTCCTGGCCACGGCTGTTCAGTACTGCATCGCCGACGTGCTCTGGGCCTATTTCTCCCACACGAGCGGCGAACCTGAAGTTCCGTCGGTCTGCGACATTTTCTACATTAGCAATACGATCACCGTTGTCTTCGGCTTCATCGCCTATCTGAGGCTGCACAAGAGGGTGAGCATTGCCAATCTGTCGTTTGATATTTTCCTGACGGCGTTTGCCGCAGCGGGCATCATCTATCTGGTGGCCGTGCTGCCGATCGTTCAGGACAAAAGCATCAGCATGCTCTCGACGATTGTGCAGGCGTGCTATCCCATCGGAGACATTCTGCTGTTTGTCATCATCCTTGTGCTGTGTCTGGATACAAGCCGCATCAGCACGCCCCATCGGGCTGCATATCTGCTGCTTGCTTCGCATTGTCTGCTTGCATTCGCCGCTGATCAGCTGAACATGCTTAACGACAACTATGAGCTTGGGATTTCAATCTATCTGGATCCGCTCTGGGGCTCCATCGAACAGTTTCTGGCGATCGCGGGTCTGTATGACTATGAGGCCGATGAACTCACGAAGGGGCGCACGGGGACGGTCGAAACCAATCTGGCAGCGCATAAGTGCGTGGACTTCATCCGGACGGCGCTGCCGTATGTGCTCACCTTCTCGGTTCTGGGCTATGTGTTCGTGCGTCGCGGCTTGAATGATGCACCCTCGGTCTGGGCGATCATCCTGTTTTCGCTTCTGTGCCTGAGGCAGATTTTCGTGATCACCACAAACAGGAAGCTTCTGATCGTCCAGCAGAAAATCGAAAAGAGTCTTCATCAGAAAAATCAGGAGCTCGAACACCTCAACCAGAAGATCCAGCACGATGCCACGATCGATTTTCTGACCAATCTCTACAACCGCAGGCATATCGAGAAAATTGTCGACAGTCTGACTCCAAGTGGGAAGGACGCCCAGGATGTCGGTCTGCTGATCATCGACCTTGACTACTTCAAGAGGATCAACGATACCTTTGGCCATCAGGCGGGGGACGAAGTGCTGCAGAAGGTGGCGTACACAATTCGCGACGTGCTGCGCGAGGGTGATGTCGCAGGACGCTATGGCGGCGACGAGTTCATTGCCATCCTTCCGTGCGCCGATCATGACCAGGTAAAGACAATAGCCGAGAAACTCACGGAGGCTGTTGAGAGCAATACTCAGCTTGCGATGTACGGCGTCACGCTGAGCATCGGCGCCTCAAGCTGGCATGTGGCAGGTAGCGGCTATTCGTTCCACAAGCAATTCAAGCTCACGGACGATGCGCTTTACGAAGCCAAGCGCAACGGCCGGCATCAGACCCGGCTCATCCAGATTACGTGATCGCGCTTGTCGAGGCTGCCGCGGAGGCCGCCTCGACGCGGCGCAGGACGGTCAGAAGATGTAGCGGCCCGAAAGAAGACCGCTGTGGGAGGAGAGCCCGCCCTCGCCGGCTTCATACCGGTACTTTGCACTGATTTCGCCCTTCTGCCCCTTGAGCGTGAGGCCAAGGCCGGCCCGGTACAGCGTGTCCGGCGCAACGCGCGTCTTGCGGAGGGCGCCGTTGATCAGCGTTGCCTGCCGGGTGTCGCCGGCCATGGGAACCACGGCAATGTCTGCTGCCGGGCGCAGCGTGAAGGAGCCTACGGCAAAATCCCTGCTCGCCTTCAGGCCGATGGGGAACTGCCAGATCAGGGCGTTGTCGGGTTCGCCGCCGGAAAAGTTGTGCGGCGTGATGTGCGTGCCCTCAATGTCGGCATAGGCCATCCACTGGATGGTCGCCAGCTCAAAGGGCACGTTCAGACCCACGGAGCCTTTCCAGATATTGCCCTTGATGCCGGTGGTGCCGCCCGTGGCGACATCCGAGCTGCCTGAAAGCCGCACGTAGCCGGCCGAGCCCGTTAGGTTGATCGGGCCGGCGGACAGCAGGCCGAAAATGGTGACGCCGTAGTAGTGCGCCTCGCCGTCGAGCGTGATGTCGGAGTTGCGCGTGTCGGTGTCGGAATGGCCGTAGCTGTACACAACGCCGAACATCCCGTTGCCGGTCTTGATGTCCGCGCCCAGATTGGTCATGGCCGTGCGGGAGCGGTGGCCGCCAGTGTGGGCGTCATCGCGCAGAAGACGCTTGCTCTTCACATCGCTGTAATGCTGATCAAGCCAGAGGGCGCCGCCGTTGGCGCGGCCGGCCAGAGTGGTGTCATTGATCTTGTCCCGGACCGAGTCCTGGATGAGATTCACGGCGTCAAGAGCCGTTGTCAGCATGCCCGAGTGGGAATAGGCGTCAAAGTCGGAAGCGGCCGAGGCGCATCCCGATGCGAGGGCTGCGGCAAATGCGATGGCCGAAAGGCGCAAGGTGGTCATGATCACAAAAAGGATGGAAAAAAACACGGTAATCAAATATTGTACTCCCGCAGCCGCCTTGGCAAAACTGCCGATGCCGCTGCGTAATACCTCAGAAAAGTCTCGGATAGACATTGCCGGGCCGAGATGGATCGGATGCCGCGCTATTACAATCGGGCTCGAAGCTGTTTCCCTTTTTGGCCTCTTTTTCAAAGGACACCATCCCATGAGCACCCAGAGAATCGAAACCGTCTGCGTACAGGGCGGCTACACGCCGGGCAACGGAGAGCCCCGCCAGATCCCCATCATCCAGAGCACGACCTTCCGGTATGAGACGAGCGAAGCGATGGGCAAGCTCTTCAACCTTGAGGCCTCCGGGTACTTCTACACGCGCCTTACGAACCCGACGAACGACAGGGTGGCGGCAAGGATTGCCGCGCTTGAGGGCGGCACCGCCGCGATGCTCACGAGCTCCGGACAGGCCGCAAACTTCTTTGCCGTGTTCAACATTGCCCAGGCCGGAGACCATGTCGTGAGCTCGGCCTCCATCTACGGGGGCACGTACAACCTCTTTGCCGTGACGATGAAGAAGATGGGCATCGATTTCACGTTTGTGAGCCCGGACTGTACGGATGAGGAGCTTGAGGCCGCCTTCAGGCCCAACACCAAGGCGGTGTTCGGCGAGACGATCGCCAATCCCGCGCTCACGATTCTTGACATCGAGCGGTTTGCCGATGCCGCGCACCGGCATGGCGTGCCGCTCATCGTCGACAACACCTTCGCCACCCCCGTCAACTGCCGTCCCTTCGAATGGGGCGCGGACATCGTCACGCACTCGACAACGAAGTACATGGACGGGCACGGAGCGGGCGTGGGCGGCGCTGTCGTCGATTCCGGCCGCTTTGACTGGCTTGCGCACGCGGAGAAGTTCCCGGGGCTCACCGAACCCGACGAGTCCTATCACGGCCTGGTCTACGCGAAGCAATTCGGCAACGCCGGCGCCTTCATCACCAAGGCCACAGCCCAGCTCATGCGCGATTTCGGCTCGATCCAGTCGCCGCAGAACGCATTTCTGCTCGGACTCGGACTGGAAAGCCTGCATCTGCGCATGAAGCAGCATTGCAAAAACGGACAGGCCGTGGCCGAGTTCCTCGCCGGCCACCCGGATGTGGCCTGGGTGCGCTATCCGGGGCTGCCCGGGGACAGGTACTACGAGCGCGCACGCAAATACATGCCGGAGGGCACCTGCGGCGTGGTGAGCTTCGGCCTGAAGGGCGGCAGGGCGCTTGCCGAAGCCGTCATGAAGGAGCTCAAGGTCGCCTCGATCGAGACCCATGTAGCCGATGCCCGCACCTGCTGCCTGCATCCTGCAAGCACCACGCACCGCCAGATGAACGATGCGGAGCTTGCCGCCTGCGGCATCGGTCCGGAGCTCGTGCGCTATTCTTGCGGCATTGAAAGCGCCGAGGATCTCATTGCCGACCTCGCGCAGGCGATCGAGGCTGCCAAGAAGGCGGCGTAGGACCGCCCAAACCGAGATACCGGAGAGCTGTACCCATGCCGATCAAGGTTCCACGCAACCTGCCCGCAATCCGAGCCCTCAATGCCGAAAACATTTTCGTGATGGACGAGGTGCGGGCGGGCACGCAGGATATCCGTCCCCTCAACATCCTCATGCTCAATCTGATGCCGACAAAGGAGGCGACCGAGCTGCAGATCAGCCGGCTGCTCTCCAATACGCCGCTTCAGGTGGAGCTTGAGCTCATCCGCACTGCCACGCACCGGAGCCGAAATACGGCGCAGAGCCATCTGCTCACGTTCTACAAGACGTTCGATGACGTGAAGGAGCGGTATTTTGACGGGATGATCATCACCGGAGCCCCCGTCGAAGAGATGCCCTTCGAGGAGGTCGACTACTGGCCCGAGCTCTGCGCCATCATGGAGTGGACGAAAACCCACGTCTACAGCACGTTTCACATCTGCTGGGGGGCGCAGGCGGCGCTCTACTACCACTACGGCATCAAAAAGCGCAGCCTCCCCGAAAAGCTCTCCGGGGTCTATCCGCACCGCGTGACCAGCGCCGGCTCGATGCTCTTTCGCGGCTTCGACGACATTTTCTGGATCCCGCATTCCCGCCACACGACGGTGGACCGGGACGACATCATTGCCGAGAAGCGCCTGAAGATTCTTGCCGAAAGCGTGCAGGCCGGGGTGTATGCCGTCTCAACCTCCGGCGGCCGGCAGATCTTCATCACGGGCCACTCAGAATACGACGCGCTGACGCTGGACGCCGAGTACCGCAGGGACCTCAAGGCAGGGCGCAATCCCCGCATTCCTGCCAATTACTACTTTGAGGACGATCCCTCGCGCAGCCCGAACATGCGCTGGCGCTCGCACGCGCATCTGCAGTTTGCCAACTGGCTGAACTACTTCGTGTATCAGGAAACGCCGTACGATCTCGAACAGATGCGCACCAACGCGATGAAGGTGCTTGCTGAAGCCAGCATGGAAACCGACAGGGAAGAGAACAAATAGGCAGGACGGGCGGGCGATCGGAAGACCGCCCGCCGGCGCGTCGCGGCTAGCGCAGCGCTTCAAGAATGCGGAATTTGATGTGGCTGGAGTCCGCAGGATTCGCGGGGAGCGACAGGAATTCGATCTCGCTGCCCACCTTCATGCCCTTGTAGAGCACCTTGGGCAGGTCCGTGACCGTGATCCTCGGCTCGGTCACGAGCAGACGGTTGTTCGCGTCGTATTTCCAGGTCGCAATACGGAACTTCTGGCCGAGAACGAGTTCGGGTCCGGAGCCTTCGCTCAGCACCTTGTAGTAGGCGCGGTTTTCGGAGCGTCCGGGCTCCTCGGTGCGCTTCCAGGAAAGATCCTTGCGGACGGCCTTTTCCAGTTCGAGATATCCCTTGGCCATGAGCTCGCGCTTTCTTGCGAGGAAGTCGGCTCCCCGGTAGGTGCGGTCGGCAAACCAGTCCGTGTACGTGCAGGCAACGCCGGCAAGGTTCTGCACGATCGGAAAGCGCGGATCGCAGCGCGTGGCGGCAAAGGTGAGAACCTGCTTGTGGCTCAGCGTGTCCTTGGCCAGAAAAAGGACGGAATCACCCACGCGGCAGCCGTCGGCTTCGGCCGGAGTGCTCACGCGGCAAAGACCGCCGAGCGAGGCGGCGCAGGCGCCTCCAAGACCCAGTGCAATCGAGACGGACGCGGCAAACAATCTCACGGAAAAGCGCATGAAAATCTCTCCTTGGTTGAGGATGCGTGTATTTTGACCATTTCGTCCGCAAAAGTCGAATGCCGGACAATTCGCCCGGTCTGGGCAACTCTAAAATGCTTCGGCAGCACGCGAATTGGAGTTGGCCCCATGAAACTGCACATCATTACTTGCGACGCCTTCCGCGGGTGGTTCCCGAGCGCGGACCATCCGTACCGGACGTTCTTCAGCCGGGTTCGGCCGGCGCTGTCGTTTGAAGTGCATGACGCGGTGGACGGCGTTCTGCCCGCTCAGCTCATCCCCGGCGACATCTACCTCATTGGCGGCAGCCGCCGCGGCGTCTATGAAAAGGAGCCGTGGATCGAGCGGCTCCTTGACTGGATCCGCGCCGCCCACGAACAGGGGGCGCTGCTCGCCGGAATCTGCTTTGGCCACCAGGCGCTTTGCCATGCGCTCGGCGGCCGGGTCGAGCGGGTTCCCAAGCAATGGATCGGGGTGCGCCGCTCAAGCGTTGTTGATCCGCAGCTGCGCTCTCGCATCGCGGCGCTTGGGGAGCAGGCCGATGCCGGGCATCTCACGCTGCTCTATCACCATCACGACCAGGCGGTCAGGCTTCCGCCTGCGGCCCGGGTGCTTGCATCGAGCCGCTTCTGTCCCTGCGAGGCCTTTGCACTCGGGGACACTGTCATCGGATTTCAGGGACATCCCGAGTTCACCGTTGGGTTGCTTCGCTTTCTGCTCGGGCAGCCGGCTGCGGATTTTTCGGAAAGCCAGAAGAGCAGGGCGCTTGCGGGGCTGGATGCGTGCGGCGCCACGGAGTATCTTGCGGACAGTTTTGCGGCGGCCGAGATGATTCTCGGGCTGGCCCGCTAGGATGCGGCGGACTGTTCCGGCTCCGGGACTTCCTCGTCGGGACTGGCGCCCTCGATGAGTTCGCTGATCGGATCCTCGGGAGCCGTTGCAAAGAATGATTCAAGGTCGGCCTTGTCCTGCAGGTTTCTGAGCGTTTGCAGAAAAAGCTGCTCATTGAGATTCTTGAGCGCGACCGTTTCGCCCTCGACCGTGTAGTCGACGCGGGGGACGTCAAACACGGCCTGCTTGTCTTCGGACATGATGTGATCGGAGAAGAGCCCCGACTGCACGAACACCCTTTCCTTCACGAGGTCGGAGACGAGGGCATCGCCTTTGCGGTTCTTGAGGGTGATGCGCATGCGCCCGAGCTTTTCCTCCGTCAGGCGCAGTCCGCTCAGAAACGGGATGTAGCGCTGGCCGAACCATTCGATCCGGTTGGAGACTTCAATGAAAAGCTCTCCGTCCATGCCTCTGTCGTTGATGAGGGCGATGCCGCTGCTCTCCAGAATATCCGTGAACTGCTGCGTGAGCGATTCGGAAAAGGCCCAGTCCAGAGTCTGCTCAACGGACCCTTCTGCGTCGGTGTCGTAGCCCTGAAAGATGTATCGGACATCAATCGTGAGATTGAGGGGAGAGACAGGTTTTTTGATTTCCTCGATCTGAGCAAGAGAGGAGTTCGCGTCGAACCAGCCGTATTTGGATGTGCCGATCCCGAGGCCGTGGGAAATGCCCGACGTGACGACTCCGACCACCGTGCAGCCCTCGAGCATCGGGCTTGCAAGGGCGGCCAGCGAGAGCTGCAAAAGGCGGCGTCTGGAGGACATGGAAAAAAGGGGAACCGCGTGGAGAAAGCCGCCTAAGTTTGAGCGTTTCGGCCTGATTCGTCAATAGTCCGCGCAAGTGTTCCGCTGCCTTCCTTCAGCATTTGTATACGGCTGTACAATCCGCCCCGACGCGGTCTGCAAAACGGATCGTCGGACCAACTACTCAAAAGGACTTTCCAATCATGAAGCTTAAGAAGGTAGTCGCCCTTGCCGGCATGTGCGCTGTTGCTTTCAGCCTGAATGCCGCCGAACTGAACGCGTATTCGATCATGCCCGAGAAGTACGCTTCCCAGGTCTTTGCCGAATTTACGAAGGACACCGGCATCAAGGTGAATTTCCTGCGATTCTCGGCGGGCGAAGCACTGGCACGCCTGACTGCCGAAAAGGGCAACCCCCAGGTTGACGTGATGCTGGGCGGCCCGGCCGACACCTATGCCGCGGCCGAGAAGGACGGTGTGTTTGAAGCCTACAAGCCCGCGGAAGCGGACATGATTCCGGCCGAGCTGCAGGATCCCAAGCACTACTGGACCGGCATCGGCGTGATTCCGCTTTGCTTCCTGACCAATACGAAGTTCCTCGCAAAGAAAGGCATGAAGGCGCCCACCAAGTGGGCGGACCTGCTTGATCCGCGCTACAAGAACGGCCTGCAGATGGCCGATGCCCGCACGTCAGGCACGGCAACCGAACGCATCTACTCGCTCGTGAAGGTGATGGGCGAGGATGAAGCCTTCAAGTTCCAGAAGAAGATGAACAAGAACATCCAGATGTACACCAAGAGCGGTGCGGGCGGCGCCATGCCGATCGCCACGGGCCAGTGCGCATCGGGCATCTTCTACATCGTCGACGCGCTTGACATCCAGCAGCAGGGCTATCCGGTCACGATCACGTATCCGAAAGACGGCGTGAGCTTCGGCATCGAGGCCACGGGCGTCGTCAAGGGCGGCAAGAACAATGCCGAGGCCAAGAAGTTCGTCGACTGGGCAACCTCCAAGAAGTTCGCCGACTTCATCGTCGCCCGCAAGATCAACTACGTGCCCACCCGCAAGGATGTGACGACCACCAACCCGCTCCTGGATCTCTCCAAGATCAACACGATCGCGGTTGATACGGCCTGGAAGGGCCAGAAGCGCAAGGAGTTCACCAAGCGCTGGATCAACGAAGTGATCAAGTAAGCGGCTGTCAAGGAGCGCAGGGGACGAGTTCTCTCTGCGCTCTTTTGAATCGGGGGCGCCCGCAGCGGTTCTCCTGTAGTTTGTTTTGAACAGGTTCTTCGCTATGTCTGCAACTGTCCGGCCGGCTCGCGCCGATGCAGCCACGCGGCTTTCCGTGCTGATGCTCTGGCTGCTTCTGGGCGTGTTTGTCGTCTATCCCCTTGCACGGCTCCTGATGATGACCTTCTGGTCGGACGGGGGCTTCACTCTGGAAAATCTCAAGCCCTTCGTGATGAGCTGGTACGACCGGCAGTCTGCGGTGAACAGCATCATCCTGGGCTGCTCGGTCGGCCTGGCGGGCACAACGCTCGGATTCATCTTCGCCTATGCCGTCACGCGGCTCAGAATGCCCGCGTGGCTGAAGTTCGCGATCGGGGCCGTGACGCTTCTTCCCCTGATTTCGCCTCCCTTCACAAGCTCGATCGCCCTCACGCTCTCGCTCGGGCCCAACGGCATTCTGATCGAGGCGCTCGGGCTTGACAATTTCAATTTCTACGGCTTCTGGGGAACGTTCATTTCCGAGACGCTCACGTTCTTTCCCGTAGCCTTCATGACGCTTTCGACGATTCTCTCGCGAATCGATCCGAACCTGGAGGATGCGGCCTATTCGCTGGGCGCCTCGAGCGCCAGGGTTTTTGCCACGGTGACGCTGCCCCTGGCGGTGCCCGGAATCGCCAATGCGTTCCTGCTGGTGTTCTCCTGCTCGCTTGCGGACTTCGCAACGCCCCAGGTGCTGGGCGGGCACTCGTTCCCGGTGCTGCCCACGCAGGCCTATCTGCAGATCACCGGCATGTACGACTTCAAGGGCGGCGCGGCGCTCTCGTTCATGCTTCTGCTGCCGGCGCTCGCCGTGTATCTGCTGCAGCACTACTGGGTGGGCAGAAAGAGCTATGTCACGGTCTCGGGCAAGGCCGGCGGACGCAGCAGCGTGAAGGGCCCCGGCGTGCTGCTGAGCTCGGTCATCATCGGTTCGGTCACCATCGTCTGCGCCTTCATCGTGTACCTCTACGCCCTCATCCTCATCGGCTCCCTTGTGAAGGTCTGGGGCATCAACCACACGGTGAGCCTTGACAACTACCGGTACGTGTTCACCTTCGGCATGAAGGCGATCAAGGACACGCTGCTCATCGCCTGCATCGGCACGCCTCTGGGCGGGCTGCTCGCCGTGATGGTGGGCTACGCGACGACGCGCCTGAAGGTGCGCGGGCACAAGACGCTCGAGACGATTTCCCTGCTCAACTACACGCTGCCCGGCACCGTGGTCGGCATCGCCTACATCATCGCCTTCAACGACAAGCCGATCGTGCTCACCGGCACGATCTACATCCTCATTGCGGCGTATCTCTTCCGCTATTCGTCGGCGGGCATCCGCAACGTGATCGCCGCGCTCACGCAGATCGATCCGTCGATCGAGGAGGCGAGCAGGAGCCTCGGAGCCGGCTCTGTGAAGACCTTCACGTCGGTCACGATTCCGCTCGTTCTGCCAGCGGTCCTGGCCGGCATGAAATACCTCTTCATCCACTCGATGACGGCCATCAGCGCAACGATTTTCCTCGTGTCGGTGCACTGGACGCTCATCACGACCCGCATCCTCGAGTGCATGACCGAGCTGCAGTTTGCGCAGGCCTGCGCCTTTTCGATCGTGCTGATCATCCTCGTTTTCATTGCTTCGGGCTTCATGGCCCTGCTCGCGCGCGTGCTCTGCCGCACGGGCGACAACATTGGAGTGCATTAATCATGTCGGTAGCCCTGAGCCTGAAAAACATCAATCGCGTCTACATCAAGGACAACGAACAGTTCAATGCCGTCAAGGACGTCAACCTCACGGTCAATCCCGGCGAGTTCCTCACGTTCCTCGGCCCGTCGGGATGCGGCAAGACAACGACCCTGCGCATGATCGCGGGGTTCGAGACGCCTTCGAGCGGGCAGATTCTCATCGACGGGCAGGACATCACCGATGTTCCGGCCAACGAGCGCAACATGGGATTTGTGTTCCAGAACTATGCGCTGTTCCCGCACATGAAGATTTTTGACAACGTGGCCTACGGACTGCGAATCCGCGGAGAGTCGTCCGAAGAGATCCGGCGCAAGGTCCGCGAGGGTCTGGAGATGGTGGGCCTGACCAAGGCCGAGCAGCGCTATCCCAACCAGCTCTCGGGCGGCGAGCAGCAGCGCGTGGCCCTTGCGCGCGTGCTGGTGCTGCGTCCCAGAATCCTGCTCATGGACGAGCCGCTCTCGAACCTGGATGCGAAGCTGCGGCTGCACATGCGCACGGAGATCCGGCGCATTCAGCAGGACCTGAAGCTCACCTGCCTGTACGTGACGCACGATCAGAAGGAGGCGCTCACGATGTCCGACCGCATCATGGTGATGAACCGCGGCCACATCGAGCAGCTCGGCACGCCGATGGAACTGTACGAGGATCCGGCGACCCCCTTCGTCGCGGACTTCATCGGACAGGCGAACCTCATTCCCGGCAGGCTCGTCTCGGTGGGGGACGATGGCTTCGGGCGCTTTTCGGTTGGCAGCTCGGAACTTAAGGCCCGCATGGGGCGGCAGAATCCTCCAAAGGTTGGGGAGGATGCTTTTCTCATCGTTCGTCCAGAGAACCTCAGGGTGGGAGGCGAAGGCAATGCCTTCGATGTGGATGTCGTCAACCGCCTGTTTGAGGGCGACCGTGTTGACTACCACGTCGTGCATGCGGGGAGCAAGCAGGAAAAGGCCTATTCAATGTCCGTGCCGTTCCTGCCCGGAACCACGATGATTGAAAAGGGAAGCACGGTCAAGGCAAGCTTCGTGCCCGAGGCCGGGGTCATCATCAAGCGCTGAGAGAGTCGACTCTCATGCTGGTGCGGGGCGGTCCGTCTTACAGCAGGAAGGCCGCCCTCGGCATATCAGGTACGCCGATTGACTGGCCTGAATTGCAAATTTCTGCAGTACGAGAAAATTTCTTAGTCGAAAAACTGCAACGTGAGAAAATTTTTTTGCCGAAAATCTGCAATATGAGAAAATCTTCGGCATCTTTCCGCCAGTTGCAGACATCAGGAATCTTGTGGGCGTCCGCGCTTCCCGTACAGGAGGTGGCCGCAGGCCCCGCTGCTCAGATCACGTTGTTCTGCCGCTCATCCTGCGGCAGTCTCTCCAGGCTCTTTTTGAGAAGCATGAGGCGGCGGAATTCGCGCGACGTGAAGGTCACCGTGAGGCGGGGATCCATTTCGGGGGCGCGAAGCTCGATCTCGTTGGTTCCGTCTGCGTACTCCACCACGGTGTCTCCGATGAAGGGAGACTGAACGCTTTTCACTTTGTAGCGGCTCTGGAAGTATTCATGAACAGAGTTGATGGCGCGGGCGTCGTACACCGCCTGCATGGCGATCACGATGCCGGAACGGTCGCAGATGGCCGTGAGCGCGTACAGGGCTGAGCCTGAGGCAAGCGTGCGCCCGTCGATGCGCAGCATCGCGCCGGAGCTGTAGTAGTTCTCTCCGACAAGCCTTGCCCGCGGGAATTTCTGGCGCAGTTCCCTGAGGGTCGTTTTGCCCAGCGTGATGCCGTACTCCGTTCTCGAGGCGAGCACGGTGAGGGGGCTCAGGCAGGCTGCACAGAGCAGTGCGGCGGCAAGAGAACGTCGGGAAGCCATGGGTTGTCGGAAAAAATGAAAAAAACAGTGCGGGAGGCAATTATTGCACCGGGGGCTGCTCTATGATGCGCGCAAGGATTCATTTTGGAGGAGGCGGTTATGAGAAGAGCACATGGTTTTGTTCTGTCTGCGGCTTTGGTCAGCCTTTGCGCGCCTGCATTGGCCGAGCCGCTTTGCGCCTGCGACACGCAGATGAGCGTTTACTTTTCTCCCAATGGAGGCGCATTGCAGGCAATCGTTTCGGAAATCGATGGAGCCAGGCAGAGCGTTCACATGCAGGCATTCCACTTCCGCAGCAAGCCGATCATTCAGGCGCTGCAAAACGCCAAGAAAAGAGGCGTTGATGTCAGGCTCATTGTTGACGCGGAAGACGCCGCCCGGAGCAACTCCCGTGCGCGCGACGCCGCAGCAAAGGGGGTTCCGGTCTTTACGGACGCTTCTCACGGCACCGCGCACAACAAGGTCACCATTGTCGACGGCAAGATCGTGATTACGGGCAGCTACAACTACACGGACAAGGCTGAAACCCGGAACTCGGAAAATCTTTTGGTCATCCGCTCAAAGGATCTTGCCAGCCAGTACGAAAGGGAATGGGGAAAACATTTCTCGCACAGCAAACCCTTTAAGTAGGAACTCGTATTGCCGGAACGGTTTTGCGGTTTTTGATTTCTGTATACTGAGACGAAGCAAAAAACGGAGATGGCGCCCGAGGGGCGCCGAAATCGGAATAAAAATGGCTCAGCGCAACTTTTTCAGCATGTGTCGAATGCAGCACTCCCGGGCGCGAATGCGGTCGGGCGGCATCGCATGCTGTTGCCGCCAGTAGAAAGATTCAGTGAATTTCACGACTGAAAGCCCGGGAGCAAAAGAGATGCATCCCGGGTTTTTTGTTACCCGGACGATCAGGAAACAGGCAGGGCAAAAAGAGAAAGGAGCCGAAAATGAGCAACCGTTTGACAATCAAGGGCCAGGTGACGATCCCCAAGGAAATCCGAGACTTTCTGGGACTGACAGAGGGGGCAAGCGCAGTGAATTTTGAAATCGCCGAGGACGGATCGGTTCGCGTGACGCGCGCCCAGGCGGAGGCTGCGGCAAGATCCGCACGCGCTCCCCGCGCAGGTGCCGTTGCTCCGTGCGACAGGATCCTCGGACTGCTCGCGGGATCGTATATCTGAGGCAAGCCGGCCAGTTGCAGCCGGTAACAATTCTGAATGTCTTTTGTCGTGTGGCGCGGCGCTTGATCCGTACCGCCCCATCCCCCGGCCGCTATCATGGTGGCGCTTGGAAAAACCACACTGACTGCACGGGGGATGGCGGCTCGCATGATCGGCTACGCAAGAAAATACTGGCACTGGGCCTTTCTGGCCGTTCTGACCATGGGATTCGAGGTCTGGGCCGACCTCATGATCCCTTCGGTGATGAGCCGCCTTGTCGATGACGGAATCCTCGGACAGGCAGGCGGCGGTCCCGATGCAGGCGCCATCGCGCGCTACGGCCTGATCATGGCCGCGGTGGCCGCAGCGGGCGCCGTGGCCGGCGTGCTCAACAATCTCTTTGTCAACCTCACCGGCCAGAACATCGGCAACGACATCCGCAAGAGCGCCTTCTCCCGCATCATGCAGATGACGTTCCCCCAGATCGAGGGCTATACCACCGGCTCGCTCATCACCCGCATGACGAACGACGTCTCGCAGGTCCAGCGCATGGTCGGCAACATCGTGCGGGGATGCGTGAAAACCGCTTTGCTCCTTGCGGGCAGCATCTGGTTCGTCTTTCAGCTTGACAGGCAGTTCGGCCTCATCGTGCTTGCGGCCGCGCCTCTCATGCTGCTTGGCATGATCCTTTGCGTGAGCAAGGTTGTTCCTCTTTTCCCGAAGCTGCAGTCCGAGCTTGACCGCGTGAACGCCATCCTGCAGGAGGATACCGACGCGATCCGGGTCATCAAGTCCTGCGTGCGCGAGATCCATGAGATCGCCCGGTTCGGCAGCGCGAGCGATGCGCTGATCGCGATCCAGCTGCGGATCCTCACGATCTTTGCCTGCATCGGACCGATCATGAACCTCATTCTTGCGGCAGTCGTCACCGGGATGCTCTATGTCGGCTTTTCCGATGCGCTGGCCGGACACGGGAGTCCGGGCTCTGTCATGGCGGGCATCATGTACACGACGCGCCTTCTGATGTCCGTGATGATGTCGGTGATGCTCTTTCAGATGATCTCGCGCGGACTCACGTCCTGGAGCAGGCTGAGGGAGATTCTCGGCACGGAGCCTGGAATGAGGCAGGGGACGCTGCAAAGTCCGCCCGGCCCCCGGGGGCTTGTTGAGGTGCGCGGCGTTTCCTTTGCCTTCCCCGACACGCTCGAGCCTGTTCTGACGGATGTCTCGCTCACGGTCCGGCCCGGTGAGAGCGTTGCCGTCATGGGGGCGACCGGGTGCGGAAAGACTTCGCTCGTCAACCTCATCGCTAGGCTCTATGACCCGACGGCTGGCGAGGTCCTCGTGAGCGGCGCCGACGTGCGCTCGTATACGAGACAGGCGCTCGTGTCTGAAGTCTGCGTCGCGCTGCAGAAGCCGGAGCTCTTTGCCGCGAGCATTGCGCAGAACATCGCCTGGGGCGATCCCGGCGCTTCGATGGACCGGATCCGGGAGGCCGCCCGCATTGCGCAGGCCGAGGAGTTCATCCTGGCGCTTCCCGAAGGCTACGACACGGTGATCGCCGAGGACGGCCTGAGCCTCTCGGGCGGGCAGCGCCAGAGGATCGCGCTGGCCCGTGCGGTGCTGAGGCGCGCTCCGGTGCTGATCCTTGACGATGCGACGAGCGCGCTTGACCTGAAGACCGAGGCGCTCTTTTACAGGGCGCTCGAGCGGAGTATGCCGGACGTGACCCGGATCATCGTCGCCCAGCGCATCGCAACGGCTAGGCGAGCCGACCGCATCGCTCTGATCGACAGCGAACGGATTGTTGCGCAGGGCACGCACGAGGAGCTCCTGCGCTCGTGCCCCGTGTATGCGGAGATCTTCAAATCCCAGGGAGGTGCGAGCGATGGAGTCTAGAGCGAGACGCCCCCAGATGATGCGCGGACGGGCATCCCCCTTCGATGAGCATGAAAAGCCGGAGAATCTTGCGGCGACGCGCAGGCGGATCATCGGCTACTTTGCAAGGGAAAAGTTCTTTGTCGGCGGCATCTTTGCCGCCATCGTCGCAGCGATCGGATTCGACCTTGCGGTTCCCGCGCTGCAGAGCCGGGCGATCGACGTGATCGCGGGCCAGAGCAGCGAGCCGTTCTTTCCCGTCCTCTGGCTGATGCTCGGCTGCTCGGTGCTCGCGGGCTGTCTGGGGTTCGTGCGCGACGTGCTGAGCGCCCGCATCGGACAGCGGCTGATCGGGCGGCTGCGCGCCGAACTTTTTTCCAAGATCGTGAATCTGCCCGTGGGCTACATCGACAGGCACTCGCATGGCGATCTCATGAGCCGCATGACAAACGACATCGATAACATTTCCAATACCGTCTCGATGGCGTTGCCGACGCTCTTTTCCGGCGTGCTCACGATCGCGGGCACCGTGTCCGTGATGCTCTGGTTCAGCTGGCAGCTCACGCTGGTTGCCTGTACGACAATTGTTCTAACAGCCGTTTCCGTGTCCCTGCTCGCGGGACCCGTGCGCCGTGCAACGCGCGTGCGCCAGGAGCTGCTCGGCGCGCTCAACGGCAAGGCCGAGGAGACCATCTCGTCCTACCGCACCGTGGTGGCGTACGGACAGCAGGCGCGCATGGGGGAGGAGTTCGAGCGGGTTTCCGATCAGCTCACGCACTCCGGCGTCAAGGCCGAGACGCTTGCCGGAATCCTCAATCCGGTGATGAACGCGGTTTCCAATGCCGGGCTGATTCTGATCGTGGCCTGCGGCGCCGCCTTTGCCCTCAAGGGCATGATCACGGTGGGCGTGATTGCGGCGTTTTTGCGGTATGCGCGGCAGTTCAGCCGGCCGATCAACGAGCTCGCCGTCGTCTGGGGGCAGCTGCAGACCGCCATTGCGGGCGCCGAGCGTGTTTTTGCGATTCTTGACGAGGCAAGCGAGGACGGCTCGGGCAGGGATCTTCGCCTGGAGTCGAGCGCGGGCATCGAGTTCAAGGGGGTCACATTCGGCTATGACCCGAAAAAGCCAGTGATCCGGGATTTCTCTCTCTCGGTGCCTGCGGGCGGGACCGTTGCGCTTGTCGGGGCGACAGGCAGCGGAAAGACCACGATCGCCAACTTGCTCCTTCGCTTTTATGACCCGCAGCAGGGCGAGATCCGGGTTGGCGGGCAGAACATCGCCGAAGTTTCCCGGGAGAGCCTGCGCCGCCAGATGGCCATCGTGCTTCAGGACACGGTTCTGTTTGCCGGGTCGATCCGCGAAAACCTTTCATACGCGCGGGAGGGGGCGGGCCCGGAGGATCTCTGGCACGCAGTGCGTCTGGCCCGATGCGACGATCTCATTGAGATGCTGCCGGGGAAGATGGATGCGAAGATCACGTCGGGCGGGACGCTGAGCGCAGGCGAGCGTCAGCTTCTGTCCATCGCCCGCGGCTTTGTCGCCGACCCGCGGATCCTGATTCTGGATGAAGCGACTTCCAGCGTCGACACCCGCACGGAAAAGGCCGTTCAGGAGGCGATCCGCGAGGTGATGTCAAACCGCACGAGCATTGTGATCGCCCATCGCCTCTCGACCATCCGTGACGCCGATCTGATCGTGGTGATGGATGCGGGCAGGATTGTCGAGCAGGGAACGCACGCCGAGCTGATGGCAAGGGGCGGACGGTACCGCGAGCTCTACGACATGCAGTTTGCCGGGCTGGATACCTGAGGAGGCGCTACTGTCCTGGCTTTCCCGCTGCCGGCGCGGCTTTCCGTTGCACGGCAGCGGACTGCTTCACCGCGGACTTTGCCTTGGATCCGGCGGACTGCCCCGGCTGCGGCTTCTTCGCGCTTTTCGGAGGCGTTGCGGCCGTGCGCTTCACCTTGGGAGCCGGTTTGCCCGTTTTTGGATTGACTCTCGTGAAGAGGCCCGCCGCGGCTCCCTGGTTTTTGCCGGGCTCGCCAGCCCGGGGCTGTTTCTGTGCACTCGGCTCAGACGCCGCGCGATTCGCCTTGGGAGCCGGTCTGCCCGTTTTTGGATTGACTCTCGTGAAGAGGCCCGCCGTGGCTCCCTGGTTTTTGCCGGGCTCGCCAGCTTGGGGCCGTTTCAGTGCAGCCGGTTTGACGGCGGAGGGGATCTTTTGCAGGGGACTCTTTAACTCGGGCGCCGTGGGAAGCGCTGCCTGAACGGGGGTGCCCGCCAGGGTGGAAGTTGGCGCAAGAGGCTTGTTGGAGACCGAAGCCGCGGCCGCAGGAATCGACAGGCGATGCCCCTGCGTTCGGGCGGAAGGGGTGGGCGGAAGGCGCACGGCCTGCCGTTTGTCGATCAGAGCGGCGGCTTCGTCCGCGTTCATGACAAGCGAAAAGTCCGAGACGCGCCGGACGGAGATCAGCCGGGGCCGCCAGTAGGAGTTGATGCTCTCCTCGCGGATATTGAATCCCGTCCTTGGTGCATGCACGAATGTCGTGTGGCTTGTCATGATGCCCGTGTGCAGACCGTGGGGCGCACTCCCCGAGCGGAAGACGACAAGGTCGCCTGCCATGGCTTCGGAGAGTTTGACGGCACGGCCGACGTGCTGCTGCCCCGTTGTCTGACGCGG
>OMXR01000038.1 GCA_900315045.1 uncultured Sutterella sp.
GTCTTGCTGATCCCAGCCTTCGCAAGGATATTGACGACGCCTTCACGGTCAACCTTGCTGCCAACTACGACTTCGGCGTTCTGAAGGCCTTCGCTGCCGTCCAGTATTTCAAGGACTCCGACAAGTTTGGGGGAACCGTTATCAAGGGCTGGGACGATGAAAAGGTAGTTCCGCTCAACTTTAAAGGCTTTGGCGTGAACCTTGGCGTTGACGTTCCGCTGTTTGGCGGCAACTTCATGGTCAGCGGCGGCTATGCCGACGGCGATGCTGACACCTACAAGGGTTCCAAGTATGCAGATGTGAAGGCCTACTACGGCATGGCCGGCTACACCTACTCGCTCAGCAAGCGCACCAGCGTCTACGCTGGCGGCGGCTACACGGTGCACGAAGCAAAGCTTTCCGCGGGTAAGGCCAAGGAGAAGGAATTCCAGGTCATGACCGGCCTTGTTCACAAGTTCTAATTCTGTGTCCCGCGAGCTGGGAACGGTTTGAACTAGCTGCCGGGGTTGTCTGAAGGCTGTTTCCCTCTTCGATTAGAGGGAAAACAGCGTAGCGGACGTGGCTCGGCAACAGGAACAGCGCGAGCAATCGCGCTGTTCCTGTTTTCAGCGGTGCCATGTTCCCAGACTTGCGCCCTTTGCGTCTGGGCTGCAGCGGACCAGCGTTTATGCGGGTGCTGGCGGCAGCGACCTTGAACTGAACCAATCCGTCTTTTTTGCCAACGGCAGGCACAAGTCCGAGAACAGGATGTTCCTGGCCATGACCGGCCTTGCGCACAAGTTCCGGCTTGTTCGCCTCTCGAATCCGGTGCGCAAAAGGATTTTTTGCTAGGTTGTGGTTCTCTCGGAGTCTTCGGAGGCGCAAATTGTTGACGAAGCCCCGCCCGAGTGGACAAAACGCCATTGAAATCTTCATTCAATGGCGTATTGTTGCTAAAGTTGGTGCGTGGCATCTGTATTTCCTTGGTCTGCTCGGATTTGCAGGGGCACTGCGGGTCTGCACCAGAAGGTTTCGGCGGATGTGCCCAGAAAACTCCGTCTGTTTGGAAAAGTGGCCATATGCAAGAGTTCGGTTCAGTCAAGGAGCGCGAAGAGGGGCTTGAGGCCTATCTTTCTCCTGCCGGGGCATGGTCCCTGTCGGTCGGCACTGCGATCGGATGGGGTTCGTTTCTTTTCACAACGACGCTTTATCTCCAAAAGGCGGGTCCTGCGGGCAGCGCGATCGGCATGCTGATCGGCATGATCGTGATGCTGATCATCTGCCGCAACTACCACTTCCTCATGAATGCCTTCCCCACGGCGGGCGGCGTGTATACGTACGTGAAGGAGGTCCTAGGCTTTGACAAGGCGTTCCTGAGCTTCTGGTTCGTCACGCTTGCGTATCTGGCGATGCTCTGGGCGAACGCGACCTCCGTGCCGCTGTTCATCAACGCCTTCTTCGGCAGTGCTCTGCAGTTTGGCTACCTCTACACCATCTTCGGCTACAAGATCTACGCGGGCGAGGTGCTGATCACCATGGCACTTATTGTTCTCGCCGGGCTCCTGTGCATGAAGCGCGAGCGGCTCGCGGTGCGCCTGATGATATTTTTCGTGCTCCTGTTCACCGTGAGCATCACGGTGTGCATGGCAGTGGCGTTCCTGAACCGCGATCCGGCGGTGTTCAACATGAAGCCCGCATTCATTCCGGGCGAGAACATTCTGCCCCAGATTGTGGCGGTTTCGCTTATGACGCCCTGGGCGTTCATTGGCTTTGAGAACATCTCGCACTCGACGCGCGAGTTCAAGTTCGACCGCAAGCACTCCTTCAAGATTCTTGCCGCTTCGGTGGTGACGACGACGCTTCTGTACATCTTCGTGCTGCTGATCTCGATTTCCGCGGTTCCGCCCCAGTTCGCCAACTGGCTCGAGTACCTGAAGTACCTCGGCAGCCACGGCAGCGGCGTGAGCGTTCTGCCGCCCTTCCAGGCGGCGCAGCATTATCTGGGTGGCTTTGGCTTCGCCATGATGGCGGCCTCACTCTTTTCCCTCATCATGACCAGCCTCATCGGCAACTTCGTGGCGCTGAGCCGTCTGCTTTATCAGGTTGCCCAGGACGATGTGATTCCCGACAGGTTCGCGGTTCTGAACAGGCGCAGGAACCCCGCAAGAGCCGTGTTCCTGGTCATGATCCTCTCGCTGGGCGTTCCGCTTCTCGGGCGCACGGCCATCGGCTGGATTGTCGACGTGCTCATCATTTCGGCTGTGGTCGTTTACATTCTCGTGTCCTCGGCTGCGTTCAAGCTCGCCAGAAAGCAGGGCAGGGAGCTTGAGATGGCAACGGGCTTTTTCGGCATGGCCCTCATGGCCGGGCTTGCCGCCACGCAGATTTTCCTTGAGTGCACCGGACACGACACGCTCGAGCCCGAGACGTACTTCCTCGTGGCTGTCTGGGCGGTCTTCGGATTCCTGTTCCTGCGCAACGTCCTGCACCGCGACTACGCCCGCAACTTCGGCCGCTCGGTGGGCGCCTGGATCGTGCTGATGGGCCTCATTACCTTTGTGGCCCTGAGCTGGATGCGGCACGTGAACCAGAGCTATTCCGACCGGCTCATGGACGAGATCGCCTCGTACTACCGCGGCGGCGCTTCGGCCGAAGACTACAAGCTGAGCGGCGAAGCGTATCTGAAGAAGCTTCGCGAGGCGGGCGAGAGCGAGCGGATTCGCAACAATGCGCTTGTGCTCGCCATGATCCTGATCTCGCTCGGCATGTTCTTCTCGAACTACTCCATCGTGCGTCGGCGCGAACAGGAGATCGAGACCGAGCTGCACGCCACGCGGACGGCGGCCTACCGGGATCCGATGACGGGCGTAAAGAGCAAGCAGGCGTACGCGGACAAGCTCGCTGAGCTTGAAGAGCGCGCCAGGAACGGCGAGCTCAGGGATTTTGCATTTCTCGTGGCAGACGTGAACGGGCTGAAGTACATCAACGACACGTTCGGGCACAAGGCTGGCGACGCGTACATCTGCGACGCAAGCGCGCTCATCTGCCGTCACTTCAAGCACTGCCCCGTGTACCGTATCGGCGGCGACGAGTTCGTCGCTCTGATGGAAGGCGACGGGTTTGCCTCGCGCCATGCCGATCTTGCTGCCTTCAACCGGGATGTCGAGAGCAACATGAAGGTCGATCGCATGGTTGTCGTCTCGGCGGGCATTTCCGAATACCGGCCGGGCAAGGACAAGAACGTCCACGAGGCCTTCGAGCGTGCTGACGAGGCGATGTACGAGCGCAAGAAGCTCCTCAAGAGCCAGGGTGCAAGAACCCGGGACTAGCACGCGGAGTGCTTTGAGGATGGATGCGGCTTTGCGGCGGAAAATTCCGCCGCAAAGCATTTTCCGCCTGTCGATTTTCACTTTTGGGTGGCGCATTTGCTCCCGCAGCTGCCTCTTTCGCACGAATACAATCTCGCTGTCAGGAGAAAACAGATGGATTTGCGGCAGCTCAGGTACTTTCTGGAAATCGCCCGAGAGAGAAGCTTTACCCGGGCGGCGACGCGGCTCTTTGTGTCCCAGCCCGCGCTCTCCAAGCAGATGTCGGATCTGGAGAGCGAGCTCGGGACCAAACTCTTCGTACGCCATGCGCGCAGCATCGAGCTGACCGAGGCGGGGATGCTCCTCAAGAGGCGGGCCGAAGACATTCTCGAACTTGCCGATCAGGTCAAGACCGAATTTTCCGACAGCTCTGCCGGGCTTACCGGCAATATCCGCATCGGCGCCGGCGAGTCGCGCTCCATCCGGTATCTAGCCGAAGCCTGCGCCGAGTTTCATCGCCTTCATCCCCAGGTGCGGCTGCATCTGACAAGCGGCAATGCCGAGCAGCTCGTCACGGAGCTCGATCAGGGCCTGCTGGATCTGGCACTTGTCTACATGCCGGGCAGCCCCGAGTTCTATGAAAGCATCGCGCTGCCGGAAGCTGAAGTCTGGGGCATTCTGATGCCCGGGGATTCGCCCCTGGGCGAGAAGGCCGCCGTGACGCGCGAGGATCTTCTCGGCATCCCCCTGATCGCCTCCCGGGAGGGATTGCGCTTGGATTTCCGCGACTGGTTCGGCGAAGGCGTCGACCGGCTGAACATCGCCCTGGATTTCGATCTTGGCGACAACGCGATCCGCATGATGCGCGCCGGGGTCGGATACCTTCTTGCTTTTGACGGGCTGACCGGGCTGGAGGAAGGCTCGGGGATTGTGTTCCGGCCCCTCAAGCCGGCGCTCACCGCCCAGCCCTATGTCATCTGGCGGCGCGGCAGGACGCTCGGGCGTGCCTGCCGTGAGCTGCTCGGTATCCTGCAGACCGTCTGCGGGAGCCGCGCCGTGAAGCCTTGAGGGAGGGGCAAGGCTTCGCGGCGCTGGCCCGGCTATTTCAGATTGGCCTTGAGGAACTTCTCGATTTCATTGAACGGGATCTTGTCCTTGCGGTCGTACAGATCCACGTGGTTTGCGCCGGGAACGACGATCAGGCGCTTCGGCTCGGCGGCATTGCGGTAGGCCGTCTCAGCAAAGTAGCGCGAATGCGCCTTCTCGCCGGTAATGATGAGCGTCGGGCGCGGGGAAATCTCCGAGATGTACGTGAGCTGCGGAAAGTTCATGAAGGACAGCGGCATCGTTGCAGTCCAGGCGCCGGTGGAATTGACGCTTCTCGGATGGAAGCCGCGCTTAACGCGGTAGTAATCGAAGAATTCCTTCAGCACGGGATGGGGGTTGGCAGGCAGCGTCTCGGGCAGGATCCGCTCGCCTTGCGTCACATGGCCTTTGCTGTCAACGTCGATGTCGTGGGCCGCATGAGAGAAGGAGCCGTTTTGCGCATCCTTCCAGCGGCGCTCGTTCAGATGCTTCTTGATTGCCTGCCGGTCGGCGACCGTATAGCGGTCACGCCCGTCGCCCACGCCCCAGCCCATGGCCCGGCTCATGTCATACATGACGACCGACACAGCGGCGCGGATGCGGGTGTCGACAGCGGCGGCATTCAGGCCGATGCCTCCGAAGCCGCAGATTCCCACGAGCCCGATCCGGCTGCGCTCGATTTCCGAGCGGGTGCCCAGATAGTCGACCGCTGCGCTGAAGTCCTCCGTGTTGATGTCGGGCGAGGCCACGTTGCGCGGCTTGCCCGAGCTTTCGCCCGTGAAGGACGGATCAAAGGCAAGGGCGGCAAATCCGCGCTCGGCAAGCTCCTGTGCATACAGGCCGGAACTCTGTTCCTTGACTGCGCCGAACGGTCCGGCAAGAACGATGCCGGCAAGCTTCCCGCCGGGCTTGCGGTTCCTAGGCAGGTACAGGTCGCCGGCAAGCGTGAACCCGTAGCGGTTCTGAAAGGCGACCTTGTGATGCTCGACGCGGTGGCTTTCGGCAAAGACCTTGTCCCAGGTTTCCGGCAGCTGGACGCCGTCGACGACGGCTGGAGAGGCGGCTTCGACCGAAACTGCAAGAACGGCTGAAGCAATGAGCGAAGCGGAATTTCGAATGATGTTTTTCATGGTAGGCCGCAGACTGTTGAGTTGGAGATTGCGGCAGTGTAGGGACGCGCGAGCATCATGTCTAATACTGATTTCTCATTATGTGTTATTTATTTTTGTTATGTATCTTGTGCTTGGGGAATCTGTTCGGAAATGACAGGGGCGCAGAGCCTGCCTGTGACATTTTCGGTTGCCCTGAACCTCTTGCTGATGAGCGGACCCAGGAAGCGAATACCCGGCGCATGAGACCGTCCCGGGGTTGCGCTTTTCCACATTTGAGGATTTGTGTCCGGCACTCAGCCGACGACCGCCACGTCCTCGATCCGTGTCGTGTAGCAGGGCGAGAGCAGATCCCGGCGCATCTTCCAGCCGCCCGAAAGGTGCGTGCCCGCAGTGCCGATGATGCCCGCGCCGAAGCGCTCCTCGAGGCTGTCCAGGGTGGACATCAGGCGGCTGCGCCGTGCGCGGCGCGCGTCCTGCTCGGCCGAGAACAGGTCCCGCTCGATGCCTTCGCCCTCGGGCACGATGCCTTCGAGCAGCACGCCAGCCTTCTTGATGAGAATGCCGGGACGGTGCAGGCTGCGGACCATGCCGCAGGCCGCGCGCGTCAGCTCGAGCGAGTCGGCGGTGGGCTCTGCCAGGGGCTCCGTGTCGGCAAGCGCGCACTGGTGCTGCTCCGGCTTGAATCGGTTCGTGAGCAGAAAGACGCTGACCGAACGGGCGCACTGGCGGCCCTCGCGCAGCTTTTTCGCCGCCTCCGCCACATGCACGCTCACCGCCGTGAGCAGCGCGCCGAGATCGTCCGTCTCCGCGGCAAAGCTTCGTGAGCGGCAGATGCTTGCGGGGCGGGGGCGCTCGGCTTCAAAGGGCAGGCAGCTCACGGCGTTGATCTCCTGGAGCGTGCGCTCCAGCGTGACGCCGAAGCGGCTGCGCACCCAGTGCCGGTCAAGGCGGGAGAAGTCGAGCGCGGTGGCGACACCCGCCTGCTTCAGCCTTGCGCCGATCCGGCCGCCGATGCCCCAGATCTCTCCCACGGGCACGATGGACAGGGCCTTCATCCGCCGCTGCGGCGCGAGCTCGTTCCAGTTGAGCACGCCGCCCAGGGCCGGATACTCCTTGGCAAGGTGGTTCGCGAGCTTGGCAAGCGTCTTGGTGGGGCCGATGCCCACGCACACGGCGATGCCAACCCACTGCCGCACGCGGCTGCGGATGAGCGAGCCGATCTCGCTTGCGCTCTGCTCAAGGCCTGAGAGATCGGCGAAGCACTCGTCGATCGAGTAGGGCTCGATGCGCGGGCAGAGCGTGGCGATCGTGCCCATCATCCGGTTGGAGAGGCTCTGGTAGAGCTCGTAGTTCGAGGAGAAGACGGCAACGCCTTCGGCCCGAGCCATCTCCCGGATCTTGAAAAAGGGCGTACCCCGCCTGATGCCCAGGCGCTTTGCCTCGCTCGAGCGCGTCACAACGCACCCGTCGTTGTTCGAGAGCACGACGGTCGGCGTGTGGACAAGATCCGGACGGAAGACCTTCTCGCAGCTTGCATAGAAGGTATTGCCGTCGATCAGCGCAAAAAGCGGCCCGGGCATTTGAGAAACATTCCTTTTATGTATACAATGCTATGAATCATAAATGATATGCGCATATTATAGAATACAATTTCAAACTAGCGCATACAAATACAAAGTTGGAGAAATACCGATGGCTTCAGAACAGACTGTCAAGAAGGCGTCGAACAGGGGCGGCAGGCGCCCCGGGGCAGGACGGCGTCCGATTGCCGGAAAACCGCTTGAGACGATGGTTGTCGCGCGCCTCACTGCCGAGCAGAAGGCGCTGTACAAGAAGGTTGGCGGCACGACTTGGCTGCGCGCCGTTCTCAATGCGGGGCTGAGTCTTGACGAGGTGCCCGACGTGGCTCCCTCAAGCATCAAGGAAAAGGCCAGGCTGCGCGAGCTGCCGCTTTTTGAGTCCGGCGTCCAGGCCGGATTTCCGTCCCCGGCCGAAGACTACGAGAGGAAGGACATCGATCTGAACAAGGTGCTCATCTCCAACGCCCGCGCCACCTGCGTGATGCGCGTGCGGGGCGAGTCGATGAACGCCGCGGGGATTGACGATCACGATCTGATTCTCGTCGACCGCAGCAAGATCGCCCGCACGGGCGACATCGTGGTGATGCGCGTGAACAACGAGTTCACCGTCAAGCGCCTCATGAAGGACGGCGAGGGCAAGATCTACCTGCATCCCGAAAGCACTTCCGAGCTCTACACCGACATCTATCCGGATGAGTTCGACGAGTGGGAGAACTTCGGCATCGTCACATACGTGATCAAGAAGACCACGAACAGGTAGGGCGCGGCGGGATTTGCCCCGCTTCGTCAACAAAACGGGCCGCGCGATGCACGGCCCAAAAAAACGCCCCGGGAAGTCCCGGGGCGTTTGCGTTTCAAGAGCAGGGCGCTTAGATCAGGCCGAAGTCCTTGAGCTGGTTGTACAGCACGAACAGCAGGATGACCGGAGCGATGTACTTGAGGCAGATCTCGACGAACTTCTTCGAACGGAACTTGATGCCGTCCTGTTCGATCTCGTCGGCGAGCGTGCCGATCTTGAGCTCATAGCCAACGAACAGGCAGGTGAGGAACGCGCCGAGCGGCATCATGAAGCCTTCAGACCAGGCATCCATGAAGTCGAGCCAGCAGTCGTTCCAGGTGTGCACGCCAAAGAGCGACTGGCCCGGAACCCACAGGCCGTTCGAGCCGAGGCCGTCGAGCGCCACGATCGTGGCTTCGGCCATCACGGCAACGCACACCCAGAAGGTGATGCGCTTGCGGTTGTGGATGGCCTGGCGCGCTTCGTGCGAGTCGATGATGAAGGTCACCGTTGTCTCCATGAGCGAGATGAGCGAGGAGAGCGCGGCAATCACGACGAGCGTGTAGAAGAGGAATCCGATCCAGGGGCCGATCGAGCCCATGGCGTTGAACACGTTCTGCAGCGTGATGTACAGGAGCTTCGGGCCGGCGAGGGCGGCGTTCTCTCCGCCCAGGGCGAATGCGGCCGGAAGCACGGCAACGCCGGCGAGGATGGCGATCACCGTGTCGGAGATCACGATGACGGCGGCGTCCCGCTCAATGTTGTCGCTCTTGGGCAGGTACGAGCCGTACGTCACCATGATCGCCATGCCGAGCGAGAGCGAGAAGAACATCTGGCCGGAAGCCGTGGCGAGCACGCCGAGGAAGTTGTTCTTCAGGGGCTCCCAGTTGGGCTGGAACATGAAGGCCAGGCCCTTTTCCGCGCCCTCGAGCGTCACCGAGCGCGCGATGATGATGAGCAGCATCACGAAGAGCAGGGGCATCGCGTACTTGTTGAAGCGCTCGATGCCGGCGTCGATGCCGCCCATGATGATGGCGCCCGTTGCGGCGACGAACACCAGGGTGTAGACCCAGGACTCAAGCTGGCTCGTGAGCAGGCCGCCGAAGATCTTGCCGCCGTCCGTGCCGTTTGCGCCGAAGCTCAGGCCGAGGATGTCGCCGAAGTTGACGACCATGTACTTCAGGCAGTAGGCGCCAAGCACCGTGTAAAAGCTCATGATGATGAAGGCCGACAGTCCGCCGAGCCAGCCGACCCATGCGAACTTGCGGCTTGCGAGCCTGTGGTATGCGCCGATGCATCCCTTGCGGGCGCGGCGGCCGAGCGAGAGTTCGCACAGCAGAACCGTGAAGCCCACGACTGCCGCCAGAACCAGATACACGACGAGGAACGCAAAGCCCCCGCTGTTGCCCATCTTGTAGGGGAAGCCCCAGATGTTGCCCAGCCCGACGGCCGAACCGATGGCAGCCATGAGAAAACCGAAATTGCTGCCCCATGTGGCACGCTGGTTGTCCATAGTTTCTCCTGAATGACAAAAAACCGTTGCTTGAGCCGTTCTGCGCGCTCCTCCGGCGGGTTGATCGGATGGACTGATCGGGCGCAGACAATCGCGGCTAGCGTAAAAGCCGAATTTTCCACTTGACGGGGGGCAAAACGCAAAGATTCCGTGCGGCTTTTTTGATAGCGACGGGAAAAACTAGGCACTTTGATACAGTGGCGCATTTGCGGCATGACTCCCAACTTCCGGATCGCGGGCAGCAAACAGGTGTCCGCACGCCGCATGTTTTCGTCCCTTTTGCGCACACGCGCTTCCGTTGTGGCTCATCACTTGATTCTGTAAAGTAGAAATCACCTTATTTGTGCTGTAAGATACACATTGTGAATATGGATGCAGTTGCGTTATATGCGCGACATGCCATATGCTTGTTCCTCCTCCATCTGTTGCGATCGACTTGTCTGTTCCTCCCGGAGGGGGGGGGCAGCGTGCTAGCCGGAGCGAAAGATACACATGCAAACCGAGCCAACACCGAAACTGCAGGGCGGCTTCTCTCCGCTCGGCATGTGGGCGTTTTCCATCGGCACCAGCATCGGCTGGGGGTCGTTCATCGTCACCTGCAATGCGTACCTGAAGACTTCGGGCGTCCTGGGGACGCTCTTCGGAATGCTGGTCGGCCTGGCCGTCATTCTGATGGTGACCTGGAATCTGCAATACATGATCCGCAACTGCCAGAGCGCCGGCGGCATCTATACGTTTGCGCGCGAGACCTGCGGACGCGATCTCGGATTCCTCGCGGGCTGGTTCGTCCTGCTCACCTACTTTGCGATCCTCTGGGCCAACATCACCTCGGTTCCGCTTTTCGCCAGGTTCTTCTTTGGCGATGCGTTCCAGTTCGGACACCACTACACCGTTTTCGGCTATGAGGTGTGGTTCGGCGAGGGGCTGCTTTCCATGGCGGCCGTCGCCCTGATCGGGCTGCTTTGCGCCCGGGGCTCGCGGCACATCAACCGGATCATGATCACCTCGGCGCTCGTCTTTTCGGCGGGCTTCACGATCTGCGCCCTGGCGGCCATCTTCCTGCACGGAAGAGCCTTCAGCTATTCGCCCTTGTACCTTGAGGGCGCAATGCCCTTCTCGCAGATCGTGCACATCGCCGCAATTTCGCCCTGGGCCTTCATCGGCTTTGAAAACGTTTCGCACTTTTCCGAGGAGTACGACTTCCCGGTGAAGAAGGTGCGCACGGTCCTGATCTGGTCGGTCGTCTTCGCAACGGCCTTCTACATCCTCGTCTCGCTGCTTTCCGTGTCGGCCTATCCGCCCGAATACAAGAGCTGGATCGACTACATCCGAGACATGGGCAACCTCTCCGGGATCAAGGCCGTGCCTGCGTTCTACGCGGCCCACCACTACATGGGAGGCCTTGGCGTCTCGATCCTTCTGCTTTCGCTTCTTGGCGTCATCCTCACGAGCCTCATCGGCAATCTGCTCGCGCTCAGCCGCCTGATCTATGCCGTGGGCAGGGAAGGCGACGCCCCCGCCTGCTTCAAGCGGCTCAGCCGCGACGGCGTTCCGGTTCAGGCGATCCTGTTCATCGTCCTGGTGTCTCTGGCGATCCCCTTCCTCGGCCGCACGGCGATCGGCTGGATCGTGGACGTCACCACGCTCGGCGCCTCGATGATCTACGCCATCATCTGCTTCTGCGTCTATCGCCATGCAAGAAGCGCGGGAGCGACGCTTGAGATGTTCACGAGCAGGCTCGGCTTTGCCATCATGGCGCTGTTCCTGGTTCTCCTTCTCATCCCGGGCCTGATGCCGTTCCACGCAATGGCCACCGAGTCCTACGCACTGTTCATCGTTTGGGCGATTCTCGGACTCTTTTACTTCCGAAGGCTCGTGCGGCGCGACCGCTACCGCGCGCACGGCAAGACGTACCTTGTCTGGGTGATCCTGCTCATGCTGGTGCTCTTTGCCTCCATGATGTGGGTCTCCCGTTCAACGGAAAAGGCAGCCGAGGAGGCGGTCGAGAGAATCTTCGTGTACCACGAGAACCATTCGACGGACGACTCGATTCCGAAGGTGCGCGAAGAGCGGACCAAGTTCCTGCATCAGCAGGCAAAGGAGATCGGAGACAGCAATACGACCCATTCCTTCGTCTCGCTCGGGCTGTTCTTCCTTGCCCTGATGATCATTTTCAACAACTACCGCGATACCCGCGAGCTCGGAGAACGGCTCTCCGAAGCCGAGGAGCGCGCACGGCAGGCAAAGAGGATTGCGGATCTCAGGGCCTCGTTCTCCTCGCTCCTGAAGAACATGCCCGGCATGAACTTTGCCAAGGACGCGAAGACGGGCGTCTATGTCGCATGCAATCAGGCCTTTGCCGAATACGCGCACAAGCAGAGTCCGGCCGGCGTGATCGGACACACCGATGCCGAGATCTTCGATCCCGAGACGGCAGCCAAGTTCGTGCGTGATGACGAGAAGGCACTCTCGATGAGCGAGCCGTTCGTCTTTACAGAGGATGTGCTTGACGCTCAGGGCACCCCCAAGCAGTTCCAGACGACAAAGCTCAAGTACGTGGACGACACGGGGCGGCTGTGCACGCTCGGCATGAGCCTTGACATCACCGAGCTCGTGGCCATGCGCAAGGAGAACATCGAGACCCGAGCAGCCTACGAGAAGGAAAAAAGCACGAGTGCCATCTACAGTCACATCTCTCAGGCGCTTGCGCTCAGCTACACGGTGCTTTACTACGTGAACACTGAAACCGACGAGTTCATTGAATACCGGAACGAGAACGGAGTGCTCAAGCAGCATCGCGCGGGCACGGACTTCTTTAAGGAGTGCATGGAGGAGATCCCCAAGCAGGTTCATCCCGACGACCGCAATTCCATGAGGCAGGCGCTTGACAAGGACAATCTGATGCGGGAGCTTGACCGCAACTCGGTTTTTATCATCACGCACCGGGTGATCACCGATGCAGGCGAGCGCTACGTCACCATGAAGCTGTCCCGGATGCGGGACGATCCGCGCTTCATCGTCGCGGGCACGACCGACACCGACGAGCAGCTGCGGCAGCGCTGGGACGAGGAGCTTGTCAGAAAGGAGCGCATTGCTTTCAACCGCCTGCAGACGCTCACCCGGGACTTCCTTTGTGTGTACATCGTCGACCTTGCCACCGGGCAGTATCGCGAGCACAGTTCCACTGAGCAGTTCCGGACATTCGGCATGGCACCGGAAGGCGAGGACTTCTTTGCCGACACGATGAAGAACATACGCCAGGTGCTGCATCCGGATGATCTGTCCAGATTCGAGTCGACCTTCACGCGCGAGAACATCATTGACGAGATTGAGCGCAGCGGCTCGTTCGTCATCAGCTATCGGCTCATGCTCGGCGGTGAGCCGCACTACGTCCAGCTCAAGGCCTCGATCCTCGAGGAGGACGGGAGCAAACGGCTCGTGATCGGCGTCTCGGACATCGACACCTATGTCAGGCAGGAGGAGGCGCACGCAAGACGCCTGTCGCAGGCCATCAACAAGGCGAGCGTCGACGCGCTCACGGGCGTGAAGAACAAGCACGCATACGACATGGCCGTGCAGCTGATGGACAAGAAGATCGCCGAGCGCAGCAATCCGCCCTTTGCCGTCACGATTCTTGACGTCAATGACCTCAAGAGAGTGAACGACACCCAGGGCCACCAGGCGGGAGACCAGTACCTCATCGATGCCTGCCGCCTCATCTGCAAGACATTCAAGCACAGTCCGGTCTTCCGCGTGGGCGGAGACGAATTTGCCGTGATTTCCCAGGGCGATGACCTCGAGCACATCGAAGAGCTGCTTGCAGCTATGGAAAAGCACAACCGGGAGGCTCTGCACGGTCATGGAATCGTCATCGCCTGCGGCATGGCCAGGTTTGACCATGACGACTGCGTGGCTCCGGTGTTCCAGCGCGCCGACCAGAAGATGTACAGGAACAAGGATAAACTCAAGCACATCGAATCCTAGGATCGGCTGACGCACGGGAATGGTCAGCCGGGAAGGATTCGCTCGACTCTCGTGAGGACTAGGAAATATGATCCGGAAACTTGCCGCTGCGGCCGCCGCTGCCGCGCTTGCCCTCGGCTCGGGCGCGTTTGCCTCCACTGCCGTCACCTCGGCAACGGGTGACAGCACCAGAATCCAGCTGCTTTCAAGCTCGTCCCAGCCTGCGTTCGAATCCGGGCTCGCCCGCTCGATCGCGGCGGCGGCGCAGGGTTCGGCGATGCGCCTGCAGACCGACCAGTGGGAGAGCTTCGGGCCAACTGTCACCCAGGCGCTTCAGTCCCGGCCCGACGTGAAATTTACGATCGAGTACGGCAGGGGGGAGGACGCATGCGTCGTGCCCGTCAGTGAAAACTCCCTGGTAGGCAGGCTCTCCTCTCCGCAGGGCCAGGCGAGCTTCCCCGTGCTCTGCCTGGCGTTCACGCATGACGAAGCTGAGGTGCTTGCGCGCTGGAAGGAGCGTGACCACGCCGCGTTTGCCAGGATGACCCAGGCCGAGCGTGACTACTACATGAGGACGCTTCGCAAGGAGCAGCGCATCCGGCGCGACATCATCGCCGCCTCGGCTGCGCAGGGCGGAGAGCTCTTCAAGCTCGTCTACCGGCTGAAGAGTCCCGGCTCGACCTACGAGAAGATGTATCTGCGCTCCGAGAAGATGCCGATCAGCACGGTCACCGATCTTGTCCGGTACACGGTGCTCTTTGATGAGGACAAGTACACCGACGGCGTGAAGCGGATGGTCGCCGAGCTCTCCTCGCGCGGATACGAGCTCGGAACGCTCTGGAACGCCTGGAAGGCGAAGAATCTTTCCTACCGCGGCATCAACACCGTGCTCTGCGATCCGACGAACCAGTTTGTCGAAGTGCAGATCCACACGCGCAAAAGCGCGGAGGCTGCCGACAAGACGCATGGCTATTATGAGAAGCGGCGCCTGCAGCCCGAAGGCTCGCCCGAGTGGCATCGCCTGAACGACATCGCCATGGGGATCGCAAATGCTGTTCCCGTGCCCGATGGAGTGGAAGCGATCGACACCTACCGCCGTCCGTTCCCGGTGCTCGAGTTCCTCAAGGAGCGCGAGGCGCGGGGCAACCGCCCGGCAACGCTGCACTGATCCGCATTTGCAGACTGCGCATGGTCAGACCTGTCCCGGAGCAGGTCTGACCGGTGCGGCTTGGCGCGCTATCGGCCAGCAAGGCCCTTGCTGCGCAGCCACTTGTCGATGAGATCGGCAATTTCTCCGTTGTTTCTTTCCTGCATCAGAAAGTGCGAATTGCCTCGGATGCCGATGTCGGGCAGCTTGACGAGCGTCGCGTCGCCTCCGCGCGCATTGATGCGGCGAACGAACTGCCCAGCCATCTCCTGCTCGGTGCGCCACTTGTCCTGACCGACATTTTTTGAGAGTCTCTTGGCGATGAAGTCGCCATAGAGGATGAGAATCGGAATGCGTGTGAGGGCGGCAAACTGCTCGGGCGCAACGGCCTTGGCCGAGGCGGCCAGCGCGGGAAACGCCGACTTGACGGGCTCTGGCATGGCGTCCGAGGGGAATAGGAACGGCGTGCCGCCCGGCTCCAGTGCGACGATTGCCCGGATGTTCCGGCTTCTCAATGCCGCGCGCCAGCCGATGGTGCCGCCCATCGAATGGGTGACCAGTATGGAAGGACCGGTTTTTTCGGCGAGCTTGACGAGGGCATCCGCATTGAGGTCGTTGTCAAGCGGGCCGCTGCCCACGGTCCAGCCGCGCTGGAACTGCTCGATGCTCGCCTCGTCGGCGGGAAACTGGGAGCCGTCGTACACGCGGGCCTTGCCGCCCGCAAAGGTGCCGACGCGGCTCAGCATGAAGAGCGTGTGGTCTCCGTACATGGGATTGGCGACCCAGGGCGTCTCGGGCGTGACGGGTTTCGTCGAGAGGCTTGCTTCGCCGCTCCGCGGCTGGTCGACCAGGTACACCGGGTAGCGCTTGCGCAGGAAAATGTTCTGGAATCCGTCCCGGCCGTCCGGGCCGCTCTCCCAGGTGCGCTTGGACTGCGCGCCGCCATGCTGGAAGATGAGCGGCAGGGGACGGGCATTCTCGGGAATCTGGTAGAAGACGTAGGCGTGATCGCCATAGGCTCTCTGGCCGGCGCCGGACAGGAAGTTCTTCTCGCTGAAGACGCCCGGCTGCTCAACCCAGCTGCCGCCGACGGCAAAACTGCCTTGAGTCTGCAGCACGATCGGCCCTGCCTGGGCGGCAAGGCTCATTGCCGCGGCGAGCGCAAGCAGAAGCTTTTTCATCGCACCTCCTGCGCTAGAACATCAGAAAGCCGTGGTCGTCGGCGACGGGATGGGGCTTGTAGCAGGCTTCGAGCGAGGCGATCTCTTCAGCGGAAAGCTCGATGTCGAGGGCGGCGACGGCCTCGGAGACGTGCTCCGGACTTGTCGTTCCGACGATCGGGGCGGTGACGGCGGGCTTTGAGAGCAGCCAGGCAAGCGCCATCTGGGCCATGGAGATGCCGCGCCCGGAAGCCATCTTCTGCAGGTTTTCGATGACCGGACGGTCGAGCTCGGCGGTTCTGTCCCAGACCATGGGCGAGATCGTATCCACGCTGTTGCGGGCCGTCACCGTGCCGAGGGGGTGCGCAAGGCGGCCGCCCGCGAGCGGGCTCCAGGGAACAAGACCGATGCCTTCGCTTGCGCAGTACGGAATCATCTCGCGCTCCTCCTCACGGTACATCAGGTTGTACTGGTTCTGCATGGTGACAAAGCGGCTCCAGCCGTGCGCCGCGGCGATGTTCTGCATTTTCTGGAACTGCCAGGCGTACATGGTCGAGGCGCCGATGTACAGGGCCTTGCCGGCCTTCACGACGTCGTTCAGGGCCTCCATCGTCTCCTCGAACGGCGTATTGAGGTCCGGACGGTGGATCTGGTAGAGGTCGACGTAGTCCATGCCGAGGCGCTGGAGGCTGCAGTCGATTTCGTGCATGATCGCCTTGCGCGAAAGGCCGCCGCCGTTGGGGCGGCCCGGACGCATGTCAAAGCGCAGCTTGGTGGCGACGACGATTTCTTCGCGGGGCAGGGCGAAATGCCGGATGAGCCTGCCGGTCACTTCCTCGCTCGTGCCGAACTGGTATTGATTGGCCGTGTCGAAATAATTGATTCCGGCCTCGACCGCCCGGCCGAAGATCGCCTTGGCGTCCTCGAAGTCCCTTGCCCAGGGAAACACGCCGTGGTCAGAACCCGGCTTGCCAAAGCTCATGCAGCCAAGGCAGATCCTGGAAACATCCGTGCCGGTGCGGCCAAGCTTGACGTACTTCATTGCATTCTCTCCTTAAAAGAAATCGGGGGCGCGCCCGGGAAAGGGCGCAGCGCCCTGGCTCCAATCTCGTTTGCGGATGCAATGCTAAGGCGGCATGCGGTTTCTGCGCTCTCGATTTTCGCAATCAGTATTAACCAATTCGTTCATACAGGATAGAATGCCGGGAGGAGCAACGGACCTCGTCTTCCATCATGTACGACAGACACCTCGACTACTTCATCGCCTCCGCGGATTACGGGACGTTCACTCAGGCTGCGGCACGGTTTCACATCTCTCCGAACGCGCTCATCAAGCACATCGACCAGCTGGAGCACAGGATCGGCGTCAGACTCTTTGAGAGAACCAAAAGGGGGATTTCGCTCACCGAGGCGGGAAAGAGCGCGTACCGCGACGCGCTGGAAGTGCGGCGCCTGTCGCTCGAGGCGATAGAGCGTGCGAGGACGATTGCTGGCGCACGCGCGGTCGTAATCCGGATCGGCGCTTCTCTCATGTGCCCCGCACGCGCTGCCGTGCGGGCCTGGTCGCGCGTGAGCGAAAGACATCCCGGCATCCGGCTTCAGGTTGTTCCGGTCGATGATTCGTCCTACGAGAATCTGAGTCCGGCGTCAAGGGCGAACAGCGGCGTCGACGTCATCGCCGGGATCATTCCCTCGACGCTCTGGGACAACTCGTGCGACGTGCTTCCCTTGAGCAGCGAGCCGATTGCGCTTGCCATGCCGGTTGGACACCCACTAGCTTCGCGCCCGGTCATCCACAACGAGGATCTGTTCGGCCAGACCGTCATGGTTGTGCAAAGAGGCAACAGCTCGTACATAGACGCCTTGCGCGACTACTGGGAAAAGAACTTTCCCCAAATCCGCATCGAGGATGTGCCGCCATACAGCATCAGCATTTTCAACCGGTGTGCAGCCGAGGGAAAAATCATGGTGAGCACTCCGGTCTGGAGCGACGTCCATCCGGCGCTCGTCATGGTTCCCTATGAGCGGGGAGGGGACTTTCCGGTGCCTTACGGGCTCGTGTTTGCACGCGATCCGGCCGGGCATGTCCGGGAGTTTTTGGAGTCACTTGCAGATAACGCGTGAATAGGACGAGGGACTCATTTCGCGATCTCAGGCCAAGAGACTCCTTGCAAGAGTAGAGAGATTTAAATTTGTGACGCTGGACTTCGAGGGAATTCAATCCA
>OMXR01000031.1 GCA_900315045.1 uncultured Sutterella sp.
GTGAGCTCCCTGTCGGACATCTCCGACAGAATGAACGCGCTCAAGGCGGAGAGCGTCTCGGTCGACGCCCTTGCCAACAAGAGCGACGAGTACGTCAGAAAGATCGAGCAGCTGCGCACCCTGGTCACATCGGGCAGCCGCGTGAAGACGATCATCAGCGCCCTGAACCACGCATCGTCCGCGTACGGCGCACTCACCGGCCTCTGGAACGAGCTGCTCGGACTTCTGGATCCTGCAACCTACGTGCACTTCTACTCGCGCTCCCAGATCACCAACACCCAGCACGGGGGCGCGAGCAGCCAGGCCGACATCGGCGGCAACTTCTCGATCAACAACTTTGAGAACAAGGCGATCACCGCAATCGCCCAGGGCGCAACGCTCCAGGCCGCCGGAGCGGCCGAGCTCTCGGCCCAGGCCAAGACTCTGGTCGTCTCCCTGAGCGGCTCGGGCGGCAAGTACGGCACCGCTGCCGAATCGGGCAAGGCAGGGATCGGCGCGACGGTCATCGTTCAGAACATCGTCGGCGACAGCCTGGTCGTCATGGGCAACAACACGAGCATCACGGGCAGCTCTGTCTCTCTGGAAGCCACGAACGTCACCCGCCAGTACGCCGTCGTGTACGGCGCTGGCGACGCCGACAAGTTCGGCCTGAACGGCATGATCAACATCATGAATGGAGACAGCAACGCCGTGGTTTCCGTGAGCGACTCGGCCAGGCTCACGGGGCTCGGCGAAGGCGGGGTCGCGCTCAATGCGAGCAACGACACGATCGTGCTGGGCATCACCGGCGGTCTTTCGCTCGGAAGCGACTCGACCTACGCGGCGATCGGCTTCGGCCTGACGGACATCAATTTCGACACCAACTCGATTGCAGCAATCAGCGACAACGCCACCGAGCACGAGGGCGGCATGAGCCTGCTCACGCAGGACGAGCAGAACGAGATCACCACCGAGGCGCAGGCCTACGGCGAAGAGCGCAAGGAAAAGATCGCCAGTCAGGTGGCAGCGGACATCACCGCCGGCTACATCTCCGCAAGCGACAGGCAGGGCGAGATCGACCGGCGCCTTGCCAACGTCAAGTCCGCCAGGCGCGACGAGCTGCTTGTTGCAAAGCTTGCCGAAAAAAGCGATGCAAGCCCGGAGTTTGCCGTGCGCATGCGCAAAATTCTCCCGGCCAAGCTGGTGCGCGAGATCGCAACCACCGTTTCCAGACCCACGTTCGAGTTCGGAGAGGGCAGCTCGGTCACGGTGAAAAAGGGCGAGTCCAGCCTCATCGTCAGCAATCTTTCCGACAGCTCCGTTCCCAAGCAGGACGGACTCATCAAGGCCTCCTCGCTCACCGTCACATCCAAGAGCGACGGCGCGATCAACGCCATCGCCATCGAGGGCAGCTACGTCGGACAGCATGCGGCCTTTGACAAATTCAACGGCTTCATGAAGCGCTCGAAAGCATCGAGCTTCATGGACTGGCTGCCCAAGGCAGCGGATGCCCCCCTTGACATGGCCAACAAGTCCCTGGGCAGGAAGATCACCGAAAAGATCAAGGGGCCGGCCGCGCAGGGAGCGCCTGCGCAGGGAGCCGCTGCAGCACCGATCAACATGGCCAACCAGCACGGCGACGCAGCGGTGGCCGTCAACATTGCCGGCAGCGGCAGCCTGGCGCTCGTCTTCTCGGACGGGCAGACGCTCTCGCTCGTTGACTCGACCACGGTCGAGCTCTCGGACGATGCCCCCGCCGCGACCGTCTCGGCGCGCGACGACCTGTTCTCCGGATCCTGGGCGGGCACCGCAGCCATCAACTGGCACGCCGGTGCCGCAGGAGGCGCCGTCGCTGCCAGATCCTTCCAGTTCGGCGCTTCGCTCGGCCTGACATCTCTTGACAGAAACGTCGATTCGATCGTCGCATCAAGCAAGATCACGGGCGTTTCCGAACTCAAGAACCTCGCCGAGAAGGCTGGCGCACAGGTCGGCGCCGGCCTCGGGCTTGCCATCGGCCATGGCTCGGGCGGCGGGCTCGAAGGCTCTGCTGCGGCCTCGGTCTCGAGCAACTACGTCAATGAATCCGTGAACGCACTGCTCTACGAAGACACCGTCACGGGCGACGAGAACACGGCCATCACGAACCGAGCCTTCGCGGGCGACGTGCAGGTTGCGGGCGGTCTGAACTTTACCTGGTCTTCAGGCGGAGCCGTGGGCGGAACCTTCGGGGGCTCGGTGACTCTGAGCCGCGCGAGGAACAGCCTTCTGAGCGGCATTCAGGGCGGCTCGTACGACAAGGTCGATTCGATCGACGTCCAGGCCGTGAAGGGCACCACGCAGGTGAATGCGGCCGTTTCAGGAGCCGTGAGCACTGAAGCGGCCTCGGCCGGCTTTGGCGGGGCGTTCGCATATGGCCAGGTCAAGAACACCTCCAGATCCCTGATTGCCGACGCCACGATCACGGCTGCCGGCGCCGTTTCCGCGCACACCGACGACACGGCGAGCGAAAGCGCCTACAAGAAATACCTCGAGGACCGGGGCATCGATTTCACCGGCGCCAGCTACATCGGCGAGAAAGGGCGCGAGCTCATCGGCGCGGAGAAGGGCGGCAGCAAGACGCTCAACTTTGCCATCGCCTTCAACTACGCCAGATTGGGCGGCGTCGACGCCGGCATCTCGCTCAATTTCCTTGAAGACACGATGCTCTCGGAGATTTCCGGCAGCGCCATCACTGCAGCCCGCCTGCAGAGCCAGGCCGACAGCAAGACGCTTGCGCTCGGCATCGCGCTCGGCGTGACGACGGGCGCAAGGGTCTTCGGAGGCGCAGGCTCCTTTGCGTACAACAGCGCTGAAAACACCAACCGGGCGCTGCTTGCGGACAACTCCGTGACGCTCACGGGAAACAATGCAAGCGACCGGCTCGTGGAATCGATCGCGAACAACGACGCATCGCTCATCGCCATCACGGGCGAAGCGGGCTTCGGCCGCGGGGCGGCCGCCGGCCTTGGCTTTGCCTTCAACGATCTGGACAACACCACCGAAGCGCTCATCCAGGGCGGCTCCCTGGAAACTGAGGACGATACAAAATCCCTGTCGGTGCATGTCGACGCTGACAACACGTCGAACATCGCCGCCGTCGCCTTCGGCGTGAACGTCTCCACGCAATCCGCTGCCGTTTCCGGCACGCTTGCGCTCAACCTCGGCAACAACAGCACCGAGGCCGCCGTCGAGCAATACAGTGACGAGAACACGCTGTCCGGCACGACGATCTCGGATCTTGGCGCGCTCACGGTCACTGCGCATGACAGGTCCGTGCGCCAGACCGGCGCCGGAGAGCTCAGCTGGGCGAACTCGGGCCTGGCTGCCGCGGGCGTCGCCATCGCCTACAGCGAAATCGGCGGCACATCGGTTGGCAGCAAGAAGGAAAAGCTCAAGGCCCGCGTCACGGGCGCAACGATCACAACGCATGACGGCGCCTCGCTTACCATCAGCGCCAGGGACGAGTCAACACTCAGAACCGCGGGCGTCGGCCTCGGGATCAGCGCGGGCGGCGGGGCGATTCTCAATGCGCAGGGCGCATCGGCCGCAGGCGTGATCTCCAAGACGACCTCGGCCTCTCTCACCAGCACCTCGATCGACAAGGAAGACGATCCGGGGAACCTCTCGGGCAGCGGCACCTCGCTTGTCACGCTCATCAGCGCCTCGGACAACTACATCGGCACGGGCGGCGCGGCCGCCTCGGGCAGCTTTGGCGCGGGCCTGGCGACCGTCGGCGCGGGCCTGTCGATCAACAAGATCGGCGCCGACACGAACACCTCGGTCGCGGATTCGGACCTGCATGTGGCCGGGCTCCTTGCCAAGGCCGAAGCCGCGAACGACATCGTGGGCGTCGGAATCGGCGCCTCCGGCTCGCTTGGCCCGGCCTCGGTCACGGGCTCCTTCAACTACAACTACATCGGCTCGGACACCACGAGCAGCATCGAGAATTCGACGGTCGCCGCCCGGGACAATATCGGCATCATCGCCTCAAGCGACGACCGCATCGCGAGCTACGCGGGCACCCTGGCCCTCTCGAACCAGGGCGGAGCCGTCGGCGCATCGGTCTCCTACAGCGAAATCACCGGCAAGACCCGTGCGGGCGCGTCGCAGAGCACATTCTCGGCGACGGGAGCGGCAGCAGGCGCCATTGAAACGCGCAGCAACATCGCCGACAGCCACATCGTTCACACCCAGGCTTCGGGCTCGACCTTCAGCCCCAATGCGCTCGTCAATGCCAGAGCGCTCGGCGAGTCCGTGCGGCACGACACGGGCGTCGTGGTCGACAGCTCGGCCACCCACTCGGTCTCCTCGGTCGTCGCGAGCGCGGGCGTCGGCTACCTCGGAGCCGCAGCTGCTGTCTTTGCTGAAAACTACTTCTCGGGCGAGACCGAGGCCTATCTTGCCGGCACGGGCGTGAACGCGGACAGCGTGAAGACGGTCGGCGCAGACGGCGCGGTGCCCGATGTCGGCGCAAGCCAGAGCGCCGCCGTGCGCGCCTCGGACTACACCAACGCCGCCGCAATGGTGGTGGGTGCCGGAGGCGGGCAGTTCCTGGGGCTTTCCGCCACGCAGAACACCAACAACTCCGACCGGAAAATCACCGCCCGGATCGAAGGCGCCGACCAGAATGCGCCCGTCAAGCTCAACGTTCAGGACCTTGACGTCGAAGCGGTCTCCAAACAGGGCATGTCCAACCTCGGCATTGCCGCAGCGGGCACCTACATGGGATTCTCCGCCGACGGCAATTTCCTGAACAACACGATTCACAATACAACGAGTGCGCTCGTGAAGAACGCCGACATCGGCTTTGCCGGGAAGGCCGCCGTTGACGCACGCAACCTCTCGCTTGCCTCCATCGGCACGTACAACGTTGCCGGAACCATCTTTGGCGGCGCCGCGGGCATCAGCTACGGGGCGGTGGACCAGGCCTCGAGCGTTCTTGCCTCCGTCATCGGCTCGACCATTTCCGATCACGGGCAGGCCGCGGGCAGCAGCCTTGCCGTCACGAGCTCGAACTACGGCGAATCCACGTCCGTTCTCGTCTCCGTCGCCGGCGCGGGGATCGGCGGCTCGGTGAGCGTGACGCTCACATACTTTGACTTTGACGCCGAAGTGGGCACGATCGCCGAAAACTCGACCCTTGAAGCGAATTCGCTGACGCTGCGCGCCGAAAACGACATCTTCTCCACCATCAACGGCACGAGCGTGGGCGGATCGGCCCTGGGGTCGTCCGGCGCCAACAGCGCCGCAGTGACGGTGAGCGACCGGGTCTACAGCTCCGTTGCGGCAAGCACCGTCACAGCCCGCAAGACCCTCGCCGTTGAGGCTGAATCCCGTCGCGACCTGCGCCAGACCGTCGCCAACATCGCGGGCGGCGCCATTGCCGGCATCGGCGTGAACCTGCAGGAGAACTGGATCAACAAGGGCATCACGGACAAAGCCAGCCAGGATCAGCACGAGGCAAGCGACATGAAGGAGCGTCTTGCCGAGATGCTCTCCAGCGTCAAGGACAACACGGGTCTGTTCCGCGGACTTTCCGACGAGCAGCGCGCCAGCATGCACAAGAAATCCCTCATCCGCGTCTGGGACGGCACGATGTCGGAAAAGACCGGCGTGCACGCCATCGTCAAGGATTCGTCACTTTCGGTCGACAAGACTGCCGAGGGCAACGCTGCGCCCACGCTCACGATCTCGGCCGTCGAGCGCAACAAAATCGACAACACCGCGGGCTCGGGCGGGCTCGGCATTGTCGCGGTCGTCACAACGCTCACCAAAAACGCCATTCATCACAAGAGCGACGTGCAGGTCCTCAACTCGAGCCTGACCGGACATACGCTCGCGCTGAGCACCGTCCTTGGCGACAACAAGAAGCACGTCGATGGCTACGACGCGGCGATGGCCGCCGGCAAGAGCGAAGAGGAGTTTGATGCCGGCAGGGGCCTTGTCACGCTCTCGGCAGTGGGCAGCGTGGGCGGCCTTACCGTCATTCCGGCCTTTGCCACGATCGATGAGGAAGGCACTGCGGGCATCCAGTTCAACAACACCTCGGTGAGCGCCGTGAACACGACGCTCTCAGCCGTAGACACCACGACCCGCAAGGCGACGGCTGCGGCAGGAACCATTTCCGCGATTCCGGTCAACATCCTCAAGGCCAAGGTGAACGATGCAAGCAGCCTTGCGATCGACTTCCAGTACAGCACTGAGAAGACCATCGAGTCGACCGGCCTGTTCGCCGCCACGGCTGAAAAGAGGGACAGCTCGCTTGCGAAGACTTACGGATTCACTCTGAGCGGCATTGGCTACAACGGCAGCCTGCCGACCGCGACCGACAGTTCCACGGCCGCAGTGCGCATGCAGGGGAACTCGCTCACGCTCAAGGCCAGAGACGCGAACTTCCATGCCTTCAACGCTCCCGAACTGCTCACCGAGACCGATCTGCACGGGCTTGAGATTCTGGGCGGATTCCATGCGGAAAGCAACGCGATCGCCACCTCCAGGGCGCTCGTTCGCATCGACAGCGGCAACACGTTCGGCGTCAACACGCTTGCCTTCCGATCCAGAATCGGCGAGAGCGGCCGCACGATGGTCAAGGGCGACCTTGACAGCGTGAGCGTGCAGGGCCTGAACTTCGCTCCCGACCTCTCCAATACCAGGACTGAAACCGTCTCGAGCGTTGTGCTCGGCGCACAGGATTATCTTGAGAACGCGAACGGCCAGGGCCAGACGCATCTGACCGTCTCCGCCGACAGCTACGCCGAGCACTTCAGCCACGCCTACATGTTTGAAGTGGGCGTGCTCTCGTTCAGTCCGAACGGCGCCCTGCGCAGCCGCTCCACCGTGAACGACACCGTGACGGCGGATGTCTGGGGCGGCACCCTCGCCGAGGCCGACATCACGGCCGATGCGCATGCCGCAACCGATACCCGCGTGAGCGCCAACGGCTTCTCGGCCGTGGAGCTCGGAGTCTCCTCCAAGGGCATCACCGACATCAACAACACCGTCTCGGCCACCCTGCGCGGAACCTGGGATGTCGACGGCACGCTCAACGTGCGCGCCAAGACAAGCGACAAGCTCGAATCGCTCACCCGCACGACCAAGGTCGACCTGCTCGGCGTGTCCTGGGTCGAGTCTGAAATCACAACGAAGGGTACGACGACGGCATCCGTCTCCGACGACACCGTGGTCAGAGCGGGCCGCGTCACCATGCTTGCCGAGAACGCGTTCTCGCTCAACGAGAGCGGCAAGTACGACAAGGTGCTCAGAGGCATCGTCGCCGGCTTTGCGGGCGGCGGCATCAACCTCTCCGAGGACACGATCGACGCGACCGCCAAGGTCAACATCGGCAAGCGATCCTCGGTCATCACGACGGGCCAGCAGGTCTATGAATCCTCGACCCTGAGCAACATGATCCACAACATCGACGGAACCACTGTGGAACTGCTCGGAGGAGCCACCTCGCGCGCCGACGTCATTCATAAATACAGCAACATCGTCAATGTCGCCGAGGGCAGCCGCCTGATGAACATCGGCTCGTACGAAGAGGGCGGCATCACGCTTTCGGCACACGAAAGCCTTTACGAGCAGGTTGACTCGAGCGTCGACATCTGGACGGTCATCGGCATCGCCCCCAATTCCAGAGCCGCCAACAGAACCACCCGCAACGACCAGATCACCGTTGCCGGAGAAATCGACAGCAAGCGCGACCTCAATCTGTTCGCGGGCGCAGACCCCTTCGGCAATCTTGCGAACACGACGAGCAAGACGATTGCGGAAACCTACAACCACTCGGTCATCCCCATCGGATGGTCGACCAATCCGCAGACTGAACTCAATTCCAACAACTTCGTGGTCATCGGCCCGAACGGCTCGGGCAAGGCGATCCGCAACATCAACATCGTGGCCGATGCCGGAATCGAGAAGGGCGAAACGCGCTCGGAGAGCTTCGCATGGTTCAACGGCGGCTCCGAGACCCGCAAGACCCAGCTCGAGGTGAAGGACGGCAAGTACACCTACGCGCACAATGCGGACAACTATGTCCGCGTCGATCAGGGCGGCTGGCTGCTTGCCGGCGACAAGAGCGTGATCGACATCTCGATCACGGGCGTGAAGGTTCCCGAAGGCTCGATCAGCGGGAGCTACAACGGCTACTCCGGCCAGGGTTCCTACACGATCACCGCCCTTGATGACGAAGGCAATCACTATGACGACATCGAGACCGGCATCCACACCGGCACGATGGACTATGCCAACTATCTGAATGCCCAGTGGCAGCGCGTGTGCGACCTCATCGAGGCATACAGCCGCGCAGGCCACGAGAGCGACCCGGCGTACGCAGGCTACCTGCAGGAGCGCGCCATGCTCGAGGATCAGATGGAGCAGCTCGGCCTGATGCGCACCTTCACAGAAAACGGGCGCACGCAGCGGATTCCGGTCACCAGCGGCTACCAGATCGTCTACGTCGAGCTCCCGGATCAGCTGACCGCGAGCGGCGGCAACATCGTCGTGACGGCCGACAGCCTGTACGGTTCGGGCAGCCTGACCGCGCACGGTCAGCCAAGGATTTCCGTCAGCAACACGTCGAACGCCTATCTGAAGGTCAACTCCATGACGATCGGCGATTCGGGCGGCGGCATCCTGTTCCGCGAGAACAAGCTCGCCGACGGCGACGAGGGCAGGGCCCAGATCAACGCCCTCAACAAGAAGAGCGCCTATCAGGCCTCCTTCAGCAAGCTCGTGACGGGTGCGAGCGGCAGCGGAGCCGGGATCAGCATCCAGAATGAAAACAGATGGGACGAGGAAATCCCCGTTGTGGACAGCCAGGCCGGGCAAGGCCTCTACCGGGCGCTCGGCAATGTCGAGATCGCCGGCACGCTTCAGGGTGCGCTCACGCCGGTCCGGATCGAGAACCGCTCGGGCAGCATCGTGATCGATTCGGGAACCAAGGACAAACCGGTCAACGTGAACGGCGCCCAGATCGTGATGAACGCCAGGGGGGACATCTCCCAGGGCTACACCGATTCGCTGGTCAACATCGGCTATACGCCGCAGAGCGCGCTTGCCGGCCTTGAACTGGCCAAGAAGCAGACGACCACGACCTACACGACCAATTCTCAGAACGAACTGAGCGAGACGAGGACCGCGACACAGTCCGAGGTCGACGCGGCACTTGACGGCAAGACCGGAAACGGCAGAATCTCGGGCGGCAGCATCTATCTGGCGGCCTCCGCAATCAACATCAACGGCACGATCCAGAGCGGCTACGGCGACTACTCGGTCAGCGTCGACGAGGATGCGCTGCAGAACGCCATCAGCGCCAGCCGCAGCGGCATCAACGGCAAGATCGTCAACGGCCGCATGATGTACAAGGTCACCGAGGGCGGAGCCGTTGCCAACGCCGACGGCTCGTTCCGCTACGGCGTCGAGGTCTACTACGATCCCCTGAGCGAAAGGCTCGTCACCGAAGCGATTGAGACGACGGGCGGAAAAATTCATCTCACGGGCCGCGTGATCAGCACCGGAGGCGGAAAGATCTTCGCCGCTGACGGAGGTGCGGAGATCTCGATCACCAACACATCGGACGCCGCGCTCGACGTGAACCGCATCACCAACAACAGCATCTCGGGCGTCATCCAGATCACCGACACGCTCACCAACCAGCGCGTCACCTACACCAGGGACGGCGATGGCAGGACGGTCGCCACGCAGATCAGCGACTACAGCGCCTGGGTGAATGCCGCCGAGGCCGACAAGGCCCAGTACGTCCATGACCTGGGCGAAACGAACTCCTTCACCCCGAAGGCCAAAGTGCGCTACAACTGGACCGACGGCACGGAAACATCGACCCGGACCACGTACAAGACCGACAAGACCGCGTTCCTGTCGCTCATCACAACCGATGAACAGAGGCTTTCGAGCGAAGAGAGCAACTCCGCGACCATCAAGGAGTCGGTCACCCTGAACGGCAAGCCGCTTCCCATCGGCGCCTATGTCCAGACCGACAGCACGTCGGAGGATCCCTACCTGCTGACGGCCTCCAACCAGCAGTCTTCGGAGACGCGCTCTGCCATCAGAAGCTGGACCGAGTGGAGATTCCTGAACAAGCACTACTACAGCCAGTGGACCAAGACCAGCGGCACACGTCAGGTCTACGTGAACAGCCTCCTTGCCGACAAGGCGGTTGACATCGGCTTCCTTGGCAGCAAGGACGGCTCGATCACGCTTTCGAGCAGCGGCGACATCAACCTCACCGCCAACATCCGGAACAATTCGGCCGGTGCGGATCTGACAATCTCCTCGAGCGCCGGAAGCATCACGCAGGACTCGGGCGCCATGGTTTACGGGAACCGCGCTTCGCTCAGCGCCCAGGACGCCATCCGCTCCTTCGACATGGCCGCGCTCGATTCTGCGAGCCCCGTTCAGCTTGAGGCCGTCACCAGAACCGGGGACATCGGCATCTCGGTGAACGGAAACGTGAATCTCACAACGGTTGCGGCCGGCGCTGCCAGCCTCTCTGAAACGGCATACGGAACGCAGAACGTGGCGCTGCGGGCAACGGGCGCCATCTCCCAGCAGGCATCGGGCTTCGGCGTGAAGGGCCAGAGAATCGACATCACCGCTGGCGGCGCGGTCGGCAGCATCTCGGGCGAGGCCCTGAAGGTGCAGGCCGGCCAGACGGCTGAAGGCAACGACACGCTCTCAGCCAGCATCTCGGTCGATGCTGCCGGAGAAGTGAGCCTCATCCAGACGGCGGGCAACATGCGCATCGGCCGCATCGACTCCCACGGATCCGATGTCAGGATTCAAGCGCAGGGAACACTCGTCGACGCCACCCCCTACAGCACCTCCAGCAGCACCGTGGATACCGACGAGCTCGTCGACAAGTGGATCTCGGCCGGCCTGATCGAAGGCCCGGCGGGCAATCCGTATCTGCAGCGCCTCGCGCAGGAGGCTGACGACTACGAGCAGGGCGTGCGCTCGGGCTATGAGTCCTACCTCAAGCTCAAGGCATACTTCCAGGCCAACCCGCAGGCTCCCGAATACAGGACGGACGAAAACTACACTGAGCAGCAGGAGGCGGAGAACAGAGCCGCCTACGATCAGCTCGTGGATAGATACAGCAGGAACAAGGCGGCCTTTGCGGACCTTGAGAGCAAGTACGGTCCGTACGCGTCTGCCGACGCTTATCTCGCCCAGGACGAAAGGTATGCAGTCCTCACGGACAGGCGCGATCATCCGAAATACGAATGGACACGCGATCAGATGCTCTACGCGATCCGCTCGGCGATCGTCAACAAGCAGACCGGCTCGACCGACCAGGAGAAGAAGAACGCCAACATCGTGGGCCGCAATGTCACCATCGAGGCCCTGGGCATCGGCCTTGACCGTGATACCAAACAGGAAATCACGGCCGAAATGCTCCAGGGACCCGATGCAGTCCAGTACCTCAAGGTTCTTGCAAACGCGGACGCGGCCGACGTGACGATCGAGTACGAGCGCGACGCGCAGGGCGGCATCGTCTACAGCACGATCCCGGTCTACCGCACGACCGACCTGCTCGACGGGAACGGCCAGAGGGTCATCGATCATTACGAGGATCCCGAGCGCCGGATAGGGCCTGTCTACCGCAAGACCGTCGCGCTTGACGCTCTGGGCAACCCCGTCGTAGACCACTACGAGCAGGGTCAGGCCGTGATTGACAAGTTCATCGTGGGCGGCAAGACGCCGGTCGGCATCTATGCCACGGGCACTCTGAACGCCCAGTCCACGGGCAGCGGCGCCTCTGAGGAGGGGGCGATCTACATCGCAAGCCGCAAGCAGGACGACGCCAATCCGGCTCCCGTCATGCAGATCGGCCAGATCCAGACCTCGGGCCAGCAGTCCGATGTGCGTCTGCTCGGCAAGGCGGGCGTGGTGAGCGCTCTGTCCGAATCCGGTCTGCCCAATGTCTCCGCAAGGGACCTCCTTGTCGAGGGCGGCAGCGGCTCGATCGGCGAAATCACCGACGCCGGCCAGATCAGGAACTTCAACGTTGACCTCACCGGCTCGCTTGAAATGCGCGCGGACGGCGACATCTATGTCCGCAGTCTGAGGACAAGCGATCAGCTGCTCATTGCGAGCGCCTACTCGCCCGGCAGCATCACGATCCAGTCCGATTTCGGCATCGGCATGGCCGACGTGTACGAGGGGCTCGGCTACATCAGCGCGGGCACGGGGCTGAACATGATCGTCGATCCGCAGAGCGGCGTCATCGGCTCGAACGACATCCCGGTGCGGATTCTCGACAGCGGCAACGCAATCGAACTCACAGCCCTGAGCGCCTACATCAAGGGCGTAAACGGGGAAGGCGCCTCGGACAAGATGCTCCTCGGAGCGATCCAGGTCGGCGACACGCTCAGCGTGCTGAATCTCGAACACCCGATCGAGCTTCTCGCCGATTATGAGAAGACCGTGATCAAGGTCGATGAACACGGCGATCCGGTTCTCGACGGCAACGGAAGGTACACCACCGAGACGGTGCAGCGCAGCGGCTCGATCACAACCGTCGGCGACAGCGCGACCGTGATCATCGAAGCCCGCAGGCACATCACCCTGAACGGTTCGGTGACTTCGAACGGCAGCCAGAGCGACAATGCGTCCCTGCTGCTGAGTTCTGACGGGGATTCGATTCTGATCAACGGCAGGACGAGCATGCCCAACGTGTCCGTCCTCGCCAATCAGCACGTCACCGAAGGTGCGTCCGGCGTCATCTCCGCCAAGACCATGTCCCTCACGGCCGGCGGATATGTCAGCCTTGAAAACGCCGCCAATGACATCAGCCAGATCGGCATCCATGGCGTGGACAGCGACTCCTCGGCCGGCCAGAAGCAGACTCTGGGCGACATCGCCATCATTGTGGGCAACGAACAGCTTGAGTTCACGGCGGACGATCCGGTTCTCGGCAATGTCAGCGTCAGCAACCGGGGTGTCGCGTCCTCCGGAAACACCCGCACCGGCGGTCACATCGTCTGGCAGGGAGGACTTCAAGCGCACAACGATGAGAACCGGCCCGGCCAGCAGGGCAGCATTTCCCTTACCGCCCAGGGCGATGTTCAGGTCACAGGAACCACGCAGGCCGACAACGGCATCCTCATCAGTTCGGAAGCAGGCAAGATCAATGTCAACGGCAAGATGTCGGCCGACACGGGCGCCATCTCCATGACTGCGTACAACGGAAGCATCCAGACGCAAGGCGACATTGATGCCGGCTCCACAATCAGCGCAATCGCCGGCGGCGACATCACTTTCGACGGAGAGCTTGACGCGGGCGGCAGCGTGACGACCATGGTCACGGGCGACCACAACATCTTCATCAAGGGCAATGTCACGAGCGGCGTAACGCATCCGGGCGATGACCAGAGCCAGGTCGTATCCGTCGTCACCGGATCCGGCGGCATCTACTATGAAGGCAGCATCACCGCCCGTGGCGACATCAGCGGACTGGTCGAAGGAGGCGAGGCAGTCTCCGGCATCTACGTCAACGGCTCGGCCGTCTCCCAGAATGGAAGCGTCAGAGCCGAGCTCAGCCAGACCGTTGAAAGCGGCCAGAACGCCCACCAGGGCTTCATCGCGGTAAACGGCAACATCAGCGCAGCCCGGGACGTCGACATGCGCATGGCCAAAGACGGAGCCTTCGTTGCTGAGGGCTCGATCAGGTCCTCGGGCAACGTCGGCATCTCCATCGGGCAGAACGGCGACGTTGACGTGCTCGAGGAAATCGATGCGTCCGGAGACATCTCTGTGCGCATCGGCTCCGGCGACATCAGCATCGGCTCCGGCACCAGTGCGGGGAGCGTCGCCGTGCATGCGGCAGGCAGCATCGCGCTGAGCAGCGGACTGGGCAGAGTCGAGGTTTACGGCGCTGCCAGGACGGACAGCGGGGACATCAGCATTGCCGCGGCTTCGCCCGCCTATGCCCAAGGCCTGCAGAACAGCAGCATCGTGATCGGCGTGGGCAGCCAGATCAATTCGGGCCGGAATGTGACCCTTGAGGCGACCAGGGGCGATATCTACGTTACCGATGCCATCTCGTCCAGCCGCAGTCTCACGACCATCACACACGAGCAGGGCGACGTGTACTTTGAAACCGATGTCGCCGTCAACGGCAACGTTTTGATCCGCGCCGACCAGGGCGATGTGCTGATCGGCGAGGAGGTCACCTCCGCTGCAGGCGACATCGACATCCAGACAACTCAAGGCGATGTGAACATCGGCAAGGCGATGAAGGCCGAGAATGGCAGCGTCACCGTCAAGGTCGGCGAGGCGGGGCCCGCGGGCGGAATCATCGTCGGCAACCTCGGACAGGATGCCCGGACGGTGTCGGCCGGCACCGACGTCACGCTCGAGGTGACTGAGGGCAGAGTGTTCGTATACGGCCAGACCGAAGCCGGGCGCGACGTTTCCATTTCCGCCGGTGCATCGCAGTACGGCACGAGCACGTACGAGAGCATCGTCATCGAGCAGAACGGCGCCATCAAGGCGGCACGCGATGCTTCGCTCACCGTTACGAACGGCGACCTGTATGTTTCGGACGACGTTCTCGCAGGCAGAAACCTGAACGTTCAGGCGCTCTCCGAAGGCACAGTCTTCTTTGACGAGACCATCTCGGGCAGCGCCTCGGTGAAGGCCTACGCCGAAAAGGGCGACATTGCCGTCAGCGCCTCCGTCACCTCCGAAAGCGGAGACATCGCCATGAGCGTCGGCGAGGGCAATGTCTGGGTCAACCAGGCCGTCACCGCCGAAAACGGCTCAATCGGCATCCAGGTTGGAACCGATGAGAGCGGGGGCGGCGGCATCACGCTCGGACTGAACAACGAGACCGGCATGGCCCCTGGCGCTGACTACGCCCTGAAGGCCGGCCAGGACATCAGCCTGAAAACGCCCAACGGCAAGATCACCGTCTACGGCAAAGCGTATGCCGGCGCGGCGGAGCAGCCGTCAGAAGGCAACCTCACTGTCCTGGCTGGGTCCGGGACATACGACGCAAGCAGCAGCATCCTGTTCGGTCAGCACGGCGAACTGCGCTCGTACAACGACACGAACATCGTCGTGGTCAACAGCGATCTGCTGGTGGACAGCCATTTTGCCGTGGGCAACAACCTGTATGCCTCGGTGTTTGGCGAGGGCAAAGTCACGTTCCAGAGTCTCAGAAGCGCTGGAGACGTGGCCCAGGGAACCGACATCGGCTCCATCAGCGGCGAGATTCTCGAGGCCGGCGGCATGGTTGACCTGTCAGTGACCGAGCAGGGCGACATCCGATTCATGCAGATCAGCGCCCCGCGCGTCTGGCTCTCCACTCCCGACTCAGTCGAGGTCAACCGGATCAATGTGGGATCGAACGGCTCCGAATCGATCGCCGTTCCCGATCTGCTGCTTTCGGGCAGGATCATCCGTGTCGACCGGATTGGCAAGCTGGAATCCGGCCAGGGCGCCGGTCAGAACCGGATCACGATCGCGCTTGAGGGCGAAGGCAGGGACCGCAGCCCGATTGAAAGCGTCGTCATCGGCAATCTTGCTGCCGGCGCCGTGGTGCAGAACATGTGGGCGAAGAACGGAGACATCACCGTCAGCTCGGGCGACCTGCATGTGAGCAAGATCTACTCCGAAGACAAGGTGACGTTCCGCAACGGCAGCCTTGACATTGCCGTCTACGGAACAACGCCGAGAAGAGACGGAGAGCGGATCGTTCTCTGGAACAACATGTTTGAGAACAGCCCCGCCGGCGACCGCGCCGCCTGGCACAGCGGCTCCGGAAGCGACAAGCGCTGGCTCACGCTCGACCTCAACTCGGGCGGCGGAGCCCGCGTCCGCAACGGCATCATCGTGGACTACGGCGACTACGTACAGCTTGACCGCACGAGCGACAGCGTGGTCAACCAGATGCGCGCGCGTCTCACGGACAACCCGTACCGGGCGGCGACCTTCGAAGCGATCAGCCTGTTCGACCGTACTCCGCTTTCCGTGCCGGCTCCGGTTCTGAATCCAGGACCAGCCAGGGCAGAAGAAGAAAAGATCACAGTCGAGTAGAGGCAGATACGGTTTCGGGAGCCGAAGCTCCCGAAACCGGTCTATTTGAGAAGGAGAGGGACGGGCCCCGGCCTCAGTGTCAGTGATGGTGGTGATGCACCATCGTGTGCTCTGTTTCCTGCGCCTGCACGCCGCCCAGTCCCGGATCAAGCATGCCGAACACCATGGCCACGTGCGCGAGGATCAGATACGCGATAAGCGCGACAAAGTGCCTCTTGAGCTTCTGGCGGGAAAGATCCAGGCCGTAGAGCGCGACGGCGAATGCGGGCAGAACCGCGAGGACAAACGCAATGATGGCCGTCACGTCGATCCAGCCCTGCCAGACGATGGAACCGAGGACATTGAGCACAAAGTAGACCAGAAGCCCGAGGTAGTAGGCCGCAAGCACGATGCCTGCGGTACGTGTGAACGATTTCAGACACCGCTCCTTCTCGGGACTTGCGCCGAGCAGCAGGAAGAACTCCGCCGCGACAAGTGTTTCGGCAAGAACCATCGGCACCACCATGAAGGCGATCAGGTTCCAGGGCTGGTTCTCGGCAAGCAGCGCCATGTATGCGGTCATGCGCATTTTCGATATTCCTTTCTTCTGAGCAAGTTTCAGATACGGCTTCGCTCAGTGCCCGGTTCCGGGCAGCGTTCCGTACCATAACGGAGTCATTGTATTTGTATAACAGCATCCGTCTCCGGTAATACATCAATCTTCCTGCATGCCGAGTCGCGGCGCCGGCGGCAGCTGCCGCCACCACTTTTCGGTCTCAAGTCTCGATCCCTCGCGGCACATTTGCCGCAGGACGCCGTTTTCTCTCAAAGGCAGAGTGGTGCCTTTTGCCCGACGAATGGACGAGGCAAAGTCCCGGCGCAGAACTGTTCTCCTCCCTTGGGGGCACAGTGACGACTGACGGCGATCCGCAGCCGCCGGGAGGATTTGTCTCCCGGGGAGAGTGCGGCGTTTTTGGAGTCAGCCCTGATTGTTTGCTGACGCATATGAAATTTTCTGCATCATGATTAATATTTCTTTTATTAATCAAGTGTATTGATGTTGGCATTCACAAGAAAAGAGGTACGCGGCGCAGGTTGCGCAATGCAGAAAGAGCAGCGATCTTAGCCATTCGCGGCGCTGCCTCCGATCAGCCGAATCTTCTGACGCGAGCCGACGCAAGCGTCAAGGATGCCGGCCGTTCCCGGAGTCCCTTTCTGCCCAGAGACGGATACAGGCGAAAACCGGTTCAGGAATACGCCAGCGCCGGGCTTAAAAACAAGCTCTTAGATTGACCTCGTAAAACAAGCAAAGAAAGCGCTCTGCCATTGATCTTTCTCAAGATCGGCACAAGTGAAAAAAGCGCTTTTGTACTCATGAAAGGCCGCGAAGGGAACTACAATAATCCCATGGCGCGGACCTTGGGTCCGCAGTGCACATTTCACTGTTTCGGGACATAAAACCATGACTCCTCCGATCCAACGCACCAATTCCTTCTCCGGCATCAACAACCTGAACGATGCCCCGTCCGCCGATGCGCCGCTGCACGACGATACCAACGTCCAGACTCAGTCCAATCTCGGCAACAGGCTCAATCCGCAGGACGTCCCCCAAAGCCCCCGCAATGCCATCGTGCAGTGCCTGAAGGGCGAAAAAGTTCCGAGCGAGCTCAACCTCAAGGCGCCCCCGGAGGGCAAGACTGCCCAGGAGCAAAAGAGGGCCGTTGCCGACACGGTCGCCAAGATCGCTGCCAGGCTCGCCCAGGGCGTTCCGCAGCAGGCGGACACGCTCGGCTTCACGCTTGGTGACGACAGTTTTGTCGAGCTGCGCACGGACGGCGAGGGCGGCGTCTTCATTTCCGTTGATGGCGGCAAGGAGGCGAGAATCGACGCGCACGACATTCCGGGCAACCTCGGCGAGCGCCTGCAGGCCGACCAGAACGCCAATGCCGAGCTCTACAGCCAGCAGACCGATCTGCCCGCTCAGACCAAGGCCGTGGTCGACGCCTTTGCCGATCTCGTGAGCGGCAAGAAGGTCCCCTCGCAGATGACGATCGTCGATCCGGTCACCGGCCGGACATCCCCGAAGATGAAGCTTGACCTTGCCAAGGCTGCCGTCAAGCTCTCCACCGCGCTCATGTTCATGAAGCCCGGTACCGAATCCATGATGGGATTTACCGTGGGCCGATCCACGATCGAGCTGCGCCGCGACAACTTCGGCTCATTCTTTATTTCGATCGACGGCTCGAGCGAGCGCAAGGTGCCCGTTGACGACGTCAAGCTCGGACTTGCAAACAATCTTGCCAAGGACATGCTCACACACTCCGACATATACGGCAAAATCGACCTTGGCCTCACAAAGGCTGGCGCCAAGCCCAAGGAGCTTGCCCTTGCAAACCTCTCCGTCATCATCAGCGCCGCGAACGACTCGAAGAAGTCTCCGCTCGGTCGCGAAATCTATGAAAAGGCGCTCGAGCTCAAATTCGGCATCAAGCCCGAGGATCTCGCCGGACTCGGCCTGAACGGCCTGCGGAAGGTTGCGCTCAAGGCCCTTGAAGGCGGCTACAAGAATGCCAATGTCGCCAAGCGCGACATCGCAGCCATCGTCAAGGCCAATCCTCTGGCGCGCCTGGACATCATCAACTCGCCCGAAGCGGCCAAGGAAATCCTCAAGATCCAGGAACTGCTTGAGAACAGCCCCGAGGAAGTTCAGCAGAAGACCGACATCAGCCGGATCAACGTGCGCTCGCGTGACCCGCAGGCCGGGATGACGGCTGAGCAGAAGAAGATCCACAACCTGGTTGCGGACCTGTTCATGCCCGCGGACTCCCGTCTCTACGAGACCAACCAGGGGCAGGGGGCAAACCGCATCCGCCAGACGCTGCTCTCGAACATGGACGCGGTCGAGCTCATCGTGAAGGCGAAGCTCTCGGGGCAGGAACTGCCGCTTGGATCGCTTCCGGGGAACGTGCGCGCGGCCGTCCAGGGCGCGATCGACCAGATCCAGTGTCTGAAGGGCGAGAGAGTTCCGAGCCAGATCGCTCTGACGACTCCTCCCGCGGGCACAACGGCTGCCGAGCAGCATGCGGCTGTTTCCAAAGCCATCGCGGGGATCGCCACCTACTTCGCCTCGGGCGTGCCTCAGAACGCGGATGAAGTCGGCCTTCTCATGGGCAGCAGCGTCGTCACGGTGCGCACGGACGGGCAGGGCGGCGTCTTCGTTTCCATCGACGACGGCAGCGAGCAGCGGATCGGCGCCGATGAGATCGCTCCCAACTTCAGCGAGCGCGTGCTGGCCGACCGCGACAATCCACAGCGGAACAATCTGCCCGATCTGCAGGACGGCAAGGTGGACGCCAAGCGCCTGGAAGCCGCGCTGCGCCAGATGAACATGTCCGTATTCAGCCAGGCCGATGCGACGCTCGAGGGTGCCATCGACACGCTCGCCAGGGATCAGCAGCAGATTCTGAACACCAAGCTCGAAAGTTCGCTGCAGGGCGTCAAGCAGGCCAAGGAGGAGGCCGCCAACAAGGGCAATCCATGGGATATGAACATTCCTGCCATGTATGCCCAGATGGTCACGGCCCCCAAGGGAAGCCCGGAGCGCGCCCAGCAGCTCGCCGCCCTCATGAAGGAAATCTACAAGGGATTCGGCGATCTGGCGCTCGCCAAAAAGGACTCCGACGACAGAGCCGATAACGAAGAGATAGCCTACTCCATCACGCCTGATACCTGTGGCAATAATCTCATATCACAAATCAATGTGCTGCTGCAGACGGCCGGCGTGAATCCTCCCGGAAAATGGTTCAGCGCCGAGGGAAAGGCAATTTATAACGACTTCTTCAACAACCTCGCCACGGACAGAATCCTGCAGTTCTTCGAAGAGGATCAGATGGAAGGGATACTCAAGATGCTGATGGATCCCCCTGAGGTGCCGGCCGGGAACGCCCAGAACGCCCAGAACGTCCAGAACGGCGAGAACATCCAGAACGAAGAGGACGTTCAGAACGAAGGAAATGGAGAGAACGGCCAGAACGTCCAGCAAGGCAAGCAATACGCCACGAGCTATGAGAAGACTGTGGCGAAAATGCTGCAGGAAGCCAAGGATCTCGCCTATGACTTCAGGCCCTCGCTTGCACAGCTTGCCAACGAGGCTGAAGACTTCGACAAGCCCGGCATGGGCATGTTCACCAAGAAGGTGCTTAACAGCTACTTCTCGGGCGAGGTGAAGCTTCCCCCGAACCCAACGCAGGAGCAGGTTGACACGGCCAGGCAGGTGAACGCCGGCCGCGAGATCGACAAGCGCTCGATGCTCGCGGCGCTCGTGCGCTACTCGACGAGCGGCGTCTCGGAGACTGCGCAGCTCGGCGCCATGCTCAAGGGCGGCGGCCCCCTTCTGCACAAGCTTCTGCAGAACTTCAACATGCCCGGCATCGACCCGGACTTCCGCACCGCGCTTGAGGACATGAAGAGCAACCTTGCTCCGATCGAGCCCTCGTTCGTGCAGGCGCAGCTGCTGCAGATCGTGCAGAACTCCGGCGGCACGATCAAGAACATCAAGATCGACAAGGCGCTTGGCGCCGCCTCGGTTGCCCAGGCGTTCCTCGTCACCGTCACGCCCGCCGATCCCAACCAGCCGCCCTACAAGGCCGCCGTGAAGATCATCCGTCCGGACGTGAAGGTGCGCACCGAGCGCGAGCTCGAGCACTTCAAGCTTGCCGCGGAAGGGATTCCCGGCATGAAGGAGAGCTATCTCGGCCTGTACTCCCAGTACCAGAAGGAGTTCGACCTGAGGCTCGAAGCCGACAACATCTCCAAGGGCGTCCAGATCTACGATGACGGCGTCGACACCGACCGCATCGGTACGGTCGGGCTTGTCGACGGCGCGGCACCGAGCGCCAACGCGATGATCATGAAGCTCGCCCCGGGCGAGTCCCTCGACGTGTACCTCGGGAACATGAAGACGCGGCTTGAAGCGCTGCGCAACCAGAAGCCCAGGACCTTTGACGAACTTCTCGCATACAAGAAGGATCTGCGAGCCCTATACCAGGAGCTTCATGACGTCAACAAGAGCCTGGGCGGCGTTGCCAGCAAGTGGCTGAACAAGGCGCTCTTCACCGCCGAAGGGTTCTTCCACGGCGACCTGCACGCCGGCAACATGATGGTGAAGCCGCGGGATCCGAACAACCCCGAGAGCGTCTCCAAGATCACCCTCATCGACTACGGCAATGCAACGGCGCTCACCAAGGAGCAGACGGATGCGATCTTCAAGGTCAACGTGGCCTGCGTCTTCGGCGGCGTGTACGAGAACGACATCGCCGAGGAAGACAAGGCGCTTGTCGACCGCAAGACGGTGGAGATGTTCGTCTCGGGCCTGAAGGCGCTGCTGCCTGCCGAGGAGCTTGCCAAGTTCCAGGCAAATGAGGCGCACCTGGTGAACGACGTGATCCGTCCGATCCTGCTGCGCGGCACGGCAACCGAAATGGGCGACCGCATGACGGTGCTGCTCACGCACCTGCAGCGCGAGGGCATCGGCATTCCCGGCCCCATCATGAACTTTGCCCAGAGCCAGATGCGACTGAACGGCGCCATGACCGACCTTGAGTCGCTCCTGACAGGGGCTGAAGCGCTGCTCGGCAAGGTCACGGTCTACATCGTGGGTGAACAGATGGACCCGATCGGAGCCCAGATCGACAAGGCGTCCAGGATGGGTAGCCGGATTGCAACCAACCAGTTCCAAGAACTCATTGCGGCGTACGAGTACAATCAGTCGCCCACGGCCGAGCAGATCCAGCGCTGGACCACTGACGCGACCCGCGGGCCGAACGAAGGAGAGGATCCCGCGACCTATCAGGCGATCAAGCAGGATGCCGAGAAGAACCTGAAGCTCTACACCGCTGCCCAGAGAGCTCAGCACAAGACCGAACTGATGGTCCTGCTCGGCTTCAGCCTGAACCCCGATGAACTCTGGACGGACAAGCGCATTGTCGATGCCGATGTCGGCATCTCATCCGAGGACATCGCCAAGGGGCAGGCCGGCAACTACCTGAAGAGCCCGCAGGAGGATCCCGTACTCTATGCCAAGCATCAGGAGATGCTCAGCATCAAGAACCGGATCGATCCGCAGGTCTACAAGCAGTTCGTCGAGGCTGAAAAGCTGGTGACCAACTCCGAAGGTCATGTGACCGACGGACAGTACCGCGAGCCCAATGCCGAGCAGATCGAACAGATCAACCAGGCAAAGGCGATTGTCACGCAGTTCGGTCAGACCGAGCTCGGCAAGGAGCTGCTGCGCGTGCGTGCGGAAATCACCACGGAGATCAAGGCCCGCGTCATCCAGACCGGCAAGGTTTTCTCCGAGAGCTTCCCGGAGGGCAACAAGATGAACAATCCGGGCTCGCCGCATCTCACCAAGCCGACCAATCTCGTCACGGAGACGCTGCGCACGGTGAACAGCAACATCGGAAGCATCGGCCAGGCCAAGAGTTTCGGTTCCAAGATGGGCATGGGAATATTCGACATGGGCATGATGATGGTGAAGTCGGGCGATTGGTACAACTACCTCAGCAACACGCTGGAGGGGTTGGGCAAGCACTCGACCGAGGATTTCACGGCGAACGTCAATCTGTAGACGGGAACCGTCCGCCGGCAGCCCCCGGGCGCCAGCGGACCGCTGCTCCGCGCCGCCGCCCCCCGGCTGTCCGGGACCGGCGGCGTTTTCTTTCTCCGCATGCGTCAAAAACTGGCAGTGGCCCAAAAAGAGTTGCCGCCACCCCAGTGGGCTAAAATCAAAAGGTTTGGGCGTTCATTATCTTGCCAGCAGACCATGACTCAAACACAGCTCAAATTCAATCCCTATGGAATTGCAAAGTTCGATGTCCTGAAAAAGGAAGGTTATGTCTATGTTGACAAGACCCGGTACATTGAACTGCTGGAGCAGTCGGCCATCCGCTACCCCCTGATCGTGCGTCCCCGCCGATTCGGCAAGACGCTGTTCACCATGATGCTGCAGGCGTACTACGACAAGGCGGCCGCCAAGGATTTTGAGCGCAGCTTTTCGGGAACCTACATTGCCGATCACAAAACCGAGCTTGCCGGATCATACCGAGTCTTGAGTTTTGACTTTTCCGGAATCGCCTCAAGGGAGGTTCAGCAGGACTTTGTCCGCAGCGTCAAGAGAGCACTTCAAGATTTCCTCAACCGCTATCCCATGGAATCCGTGCAGGCGATCATTGACAAGGACTACGCATCTCCCTCTTCCCTGCTCGTGGACTTCTTCAAGGAGTACGAGAAACAAACCACGGACAGAATCTATGTCATCATCGACGAGTATGACCAGTTCGCCAATGAACTGCTCGCCACGGACAGGCAGACATTCCTCGACATGACGGAGTCCGGAGGGTTCTACAAGAATTTTTATGCGCAGCTCAAAATGGCAACGACACGCGGATCAGTTGAGCGCGTATTCATCACAGGCGTCACAACCGTTTCACTTGACTCCCTGACATCGGGCTTCAATATCGCGGATGACATCAGTGCCGCCTCTGATTTTGCCGGCATGTTCGGCTTCAAGGACGAGGAACTCAGGGATCTCATCCCGCAGATTGTCGATCTTGAGCGCTCGGGGCTGACGAGGGAAGCGGTCTTCGAGCGGATGAAGACCCTGTACAACGGCTATCGCTTCAGCCCGAACAGCGACTTGTCCGTGTTTAATGCGTCAATGTGCCTCTACTACCTGAAATTCCTGAAACGAGAGCACAAGGAACCTGACGAAGTGCTCGATCCGGCTTTCGCTCCTGATCTGGGAAGGATCCACAGCATTCTGTCCTCGGGAAAACTCTCCGATGTGCAGGCCATCGTAGAGGCCGCAGTGCAGCGCCAGCCCATCGGCTACGGAGTGCTTCCTCTGGCAATCAATCTGCACAACAAGGAGCTGCTCACCCGGGAGGATCTGATCAAACTTCTCATCAGTTTCGGCTTTCTGACCTACAGGGGCAACGGGAAAAAGGAGCTTGCCGTTCCCAACATCGCGGTCGCTAAGCAGTTCTTTGAGTACTACCTCACGATGCTGCACGGCTTCAGGCATCCGTATCTGGCCATGGATGCCTTTGTGCCCGCGTTTTCCGAGCTCAAGACTGGCAATCCCGAGCCCTTTGTCAGGCAGACCGCCCAGCTCCTCAGCGAGCGCAGCGGCAGCCACGTTTTTTCTCATCTTTCAGAAAGCGTTTTTGAGGCGGTCCTGTGCTCCATCGCCAACTTCTCCAGCGAGTACGAAGCCCGGGCCGAGGAGGAAGTACCTGTCCACAAGTTTGCCGACCTGATTCTGCGCCCCAGGGATCGGAGCCGCCCCGCCTATCTGTTCGAACTCAAGTACCTCTCCAAGAGCGAAGCGACCGAGGCGAAAAAGGATCAGAAATGGGCGCAGGCCAGGGAGCAGCTCGAGCAGTATGCTCCGCACCTCCCGGACGTCGACTTTGATCGCCTGAAACGCGTGCGCGTTCTTTTTGTCGGACTCGGCGTTGAGCGCATCGAAGTGCTCTGAGAGCCTTTTGTCGAGGCTCGGACAGTCTCGCGGTTCCTGCGATGGCGTCCGCCCAGGCTGTTCGTTGATGCATTTTTGCACATTTGAGTTCATATTTTCATTCATAATCAATTGACTATTTCCGAAAAAATCAGCCATCCGCACAGATCCTACCATCGGGTCCCGCCAGGCGCAGGGGATCGGGGGCGGGGGCGGGGGCGCTCCACATCCGAATCGAGCGGAGTACACTGAAATGGTCGTTCAGATTCAGCAGTGGAGGTAGTCATGCAAGTTTCTTCCCTAACCAAGCTTGCCTCTTGCGTTGCGCTTGCCTTCTCGTTCGGCATGTGCGCCCAGGCCGCGCCGCAGGAGTACGTGACCGGCAGCGTCCAGGGTCCCGGCGGCGAAGCCGTTGACGGAGCAACCGTCTACATCTGCACGGGACTGGTGAAGACCGAGGTCGAGCAGCCCAAGGACGCCTCCGGCAAGACCAAGATCATTCTCTACTACACGAGCGCCAAGCCCGGCGACGGCCGCTGCGAAGGCACCGGCAGAACCAACCGCGAGGGCAAGTTCAAGGTGCGCTACCCGGCGGACCGCGAGGGCGGCGCGCTCTTTGTCTGGAAGAAGCTCTACGAGCCGATCATCGTGCGCGACGTGAAGGCGCCGATGGAGCTGGGCGTTGTCAAGCTGCCCGGCACCAACACGATCGAGCGCATGGACAAGCGCAACATCGAAGCCAAGATGAAGGCCGACAAGCTTGCGGCCGAGAACCGGGCAAAGGCGAGGGAAACCCGCATCAGGGTCTGGCGCGATCACGAGGAGATGTATCCGGGCGGCATCCGCAAGCTGCGCGACCGGTATGTCATCACGCAGGCCGACATCGACAATGCCAAGGCCGCCTGCGCCTCGGGCAAGTGCCAGGATGAGTACAAGGCAATCACCAAGAACAATCCCGGCACCTGGATCACGTACAACGACCTTGCGCTCGAAGCGCTCTCGCCCCGCCGCGTGAAGGGCAGGGTCCTCACGCCCGAGGGCTCGCCGGTGCCGGCGGACGAACCCTCCGCGCGCACGTCGATCCTGGTGGGCCAGAAGCTCACGCTCGACAAGGCGGGCGCCAACCGCTGGTTCGTCTCGGGCGCGGTGTCCATGGGCTCGCTCTACGAGGAGGGCAACATGGACTTCACCGCTCCCCCTGACAAGAAGTGGGACATTCTGGTCTGGCGCCCGGGCTACGAGCCCTTCATCGTGCGCGACATCACGCCGCCCCAGGTTCTGGGCGACATCCGGTTCCCGGGCAAGAATGCCGATCTGAAGGAGATCATCAGGCGATAGCGATTTCCTCGTGAGTCTTCGCACCGCAACCGGCAGTCGGCGTTCCGCGTCCGCTGCCGGTTTTCCTTGCCGCAGGCCCCGTGCATGCCTGAATGGGGAAAACCTCATCCATCGCAAAACTCGGCCTTTCCGGATCAACAAATCAGCGCTTTTCACTGCTATGATGGGTCGTTGGAGCGGCTTACCAGGCCGCTCGCCAAAAAGCGCCCCGGCGGGACCCGATCGGGTTCCAGACGAGCAAGGCGCCAGAAGCATTCGGTGAAACGGAGTGTGTCGGGATGAGCGGCAAGAGCAGCTTTGAAAATCAGGTTCCGGAAGGCCTTGCCTGCGGTTTTTTCATCTACCGCTCCGAGGGCGAGCAGAACATCCTGTACGCCGACAGCAACGTCGTGCACCTGTTCGGGTGCGACCGCTATGACGAATTCCTCGAGTACATCGGCAACAGCTTTCCCAACATGGTCCATCCGGACGACCGCAGGAAGGCCGAGCACTCCATCAACGCCCAGACGGTGGAAAGCGGTCACCGCCACGACTACCTGAGATACCGGATCATCACCAAGCAGGGGGAGATCCGCTACATCGAGGACTTCGGACACATCGTCTACGACGGCGAGGGGCGCGGCTACTACTACGTGTTCATCGTGAGCGTGACCGAGCAGGAGTACCGCAGCGAGTACTTCAACAGCTTTGCCGAGGGGCAGGTCGCCGCCATGAACTGGAAGATCGATCCGCTCACCGGGCTCAAGAACATCGTCGCCTTCCGCGAGGAGCTCGACAACGCGGTCCGCACCCACAACAACCGGCTCTGCACGGTCACCGTGTTCGACATCATCGGCCTGAAGCACATCAATCGCACCGCCGGAAGAGGCCTCGGCGACCGGCTCATCCGCTCGCTCGTTCAGGCGATCCACGAGCAGATGCCCGAGAGCAGCCTGGTCTACCGCGGGTACGACGCGGACATCATCGTCGTGTGCCCGGATGCGTCCGAAAAGGAGGTGATCGAGCGGATCAACCGGACGGTGAAGGCGTGCCCGAGCCAGGTGTTCTTCGGCGTTGCCTCGACCGCGGACTCGGCCATCAACGCGGGCAACGAAGCAAAGCACATCACCATCCTGCAGGCGCTCGAAGAAGCCCACTACGACCTGAGCGTGAAGAAGATTCTCAACGAGAAGTCCGTCCGCTCGCAGGCGCTCACCGCATTCGTGCGGGCGCTGCAGGAAGCAGACCAGGACACCGAGGAGCACGTGATGCGCACGCGCAGCATGGGCATCGCGCTCGGCAAGAGGCTCGGGCTCTCGGATGCGCAGCTCACTTCGCTCGAACTGATGTGCCTGCTGCACGACATCGGCAAGATTGCCATTCCGCTGGACATTCTGAACAAGCCCGGCAAGCTCACCGAGAACGAGTGGGCCGTGCTGCGCACCCACCCGGACAAGGGCTACCAGATCGCCCAGTCCTCCGACATGCTCCGCCCGATCGCCGAGTGCATCCGCTACCACCACGAGCGCTGGGACGGAAAGGGCTACCCCGCGGGGCTCTCGGGCGAAGCCATCCCCATGCTCTCGCGCATCATCTCGATCGTCGACGCGTACGACGCGATGGTGAACGACCGCTGCTACAGAAAGGCGCTGCCTCCCGAACACGCAAAGAAGGAGATCGCCGACAACGCGGGCACGCAGTTCGATCCGCGCATGGCGGCCGAGTTCCTCAGGCTGCTCGAGGAAAACCCAGAGCTTGCCCGGGGCGACAAGACCGGCGCGGACGAGATCCGCGTCTTCAAGCGAACCCGCAAGCTTGCCGCACATGCCGGCAACACCCAGCCCGTCGTCTACTGCGAATACAAGCTTGATGTCGACGAGCGGATCATCGAGGCCGGACAGAACTTCGAGGCCGTGACCGGATACTCCCCGGCAGAAGCACTCGGAAAGATGACCCAGTACGACCTGATTCCCCCGGATGACCTCGAGGACTATCTGGTGCATCTGGGCAACCAGTTCGCGCACTCGAACACGGCCTACCTGCGGCACCGCATCCGCCGCAAGGACGGCAGCATCATCAGCGTGCTCTGCCACGGCATGCGGCAGTTCGACTCCGCGACGCGCTCGTTCCAGAGCACGGTGCACATCTACGAGGACGCGGCCGAGGAAAAGCGCGGACGCCGGGCGCAGTTCCGCGCCGAGGATTCCGGGCGCACGAGCTCGGAGACCGCCTTCAGGCACTTCGCCCATGCGCTTTCCCGGGACTACACTGATCTGTACTACGTCAACATGCAGACCGACGAGTTCATCGAGTACCACACCGACGAGGAGAGCGGCGCGCTCAGGATGGTGCGCCGGGGCGAGCAGTTCTTCGAAGGCATCGACTACGAGGCCGAGTACGGCGTGCACAAGGATGACAAGCCCGCCTTCGTCCGTGCCATGAACCGCGAGTTTCTCGGAAAGCTCGACTGCAGGAAAGTGTTCCGGCTCATCTACCGGCGGCTCAAGGAGGGCAGGCAGTTCTACGTGGAAATGAAGGTCTCGCGCATGCCGGACGACGAGCGCATCATCGTGATTGCCGTGTCGGACATCGACGAGCTGATGCACAAGCGCTTCGAGCAGAAGCGGATCGAGGAGGAGCGCATCATCTACGCGCGCCTTCACGCCATCACGGGCAACTTCATCTGCGTGTACGTCGTTGATCCGCAAAGCGGCGAGTACCGGGAATTCAGCGCCACCGACAGGTATGAAAATCTCGGGCAGGCCAAGAGCGGAGCGCACTTCTTTGACAAGGTCCGGGAAGTCGCGTTGATCTACAACCACTCGGACGACCTCGGCCGGTTCCTCTCGCTCTTTACCAGGGAGAACGTGCTGAAGGAAATCGAGCGCTCCGGCATGTTCAGCATGACCTACCGCCTGCTGATGAACGACAAGTTCGTCTATGTCCAGCTGAAGGCCGCCCTGGTGGAGGAAAAGGAAGGCACGCGCCTCATCGTCGGCCTGAACGACGTCGACGCGCAGATGCGCCAGCAGCTGGAGGTCGGCAGGAAGCTGCAGCAGGCCCAGTCCCAGGCAAGCCGCGACGGGCTGACCGGGGTGAAGAACAAGCGCGCCTTCGACGAGGCCGTCTCAATCATCAACCGCCAGATCGCCGAGCGCATCCAGAAACCCTTCGCAGCCGTCATGTTCGACGTGAACGATCTGAAGATCGTGAACGACACCAAGGGCCACCAGGCCGGGGACGAACTGCTGCGCAGCGCCTGCCGCTTCATCTGCGAGACCTTCAAGCACAGCCCGGTCTTCCGCATCGGCGGGGACGAGTTCACAGTGATCTCCCAGGGGGCGGACCGCGAGCACATTGACGAACTGATCGCACTCGTTGAAGAGCACAACCAGGAGGCGCTCCGCAGCGGGGACTTCACCATTGCCTGCGGCATGTCCAAGCTCGACGGCGACGAGCGGTTCGAGGACGTGTTCAGACGGGCCGACCACGCCATGTACGAGAACAAGCGCAAGCTGAAGAAGGGGCGGGACTGACGCTCTCGCGCGCCGGACGGCCCATTCGAGACCGCCCGGCGTTTTTGTTTTCCGCAAACAAAAAAAACGAGAACAGCCATTTTCAGACCATTCCCGCTTGAAAAGATCCGGCCCGGGCAATAGGAGGGGGCTTGCCCGGACCGTTTTTTGTACTCCCGGCTTCCGTTTTCGGGAAGCCGGGGACATCCGGCAGAGCTGATTACTTGCCGACGTACTTGGAGGCACTCTGGCCGGCGATGCGGCCGTAGGTGATGATGTCAGCCACAGCGTTGCCGCCGATGCGGTTGCCGCCGTGCACGCCGCCAGTCACTTCACCGGCTGCGAACAGGCCGGGAATCGGCTTGCCCTTGGTGCTGATGACTTCAGCCTTGGTGTCGATCTTCACGCCGCCCATCGTGTGATGGATGCCCGGGGTGACTTCGGCAACGTACCAGGGGCCCTGGTCCATGCGGATCACCATCTCGGGACGGCCGAACAGATCGTCCTTCTTGTTGTCGTAGGCAGCCCAGTACTGCTCGAAGGCGGCCTTGACGTTGCCGGCCGGGGCGCCGATCAGCTTGGCGATGTCGTCAAGCGTCTGGCACTCGGTCATGTAGCCGTTCTTGTGGTAGCCCTGGGTGAGCTTGTTCTTCTTGTAGATCGAGCTGTCGACGATCAGGTATCCGATGCCGTCGGTCTGCTTGAGCTCGTTCTGGCTCACGACGTCGCGGGTGAGCAGTTCGTTCGTGAAGCGCTTGCCCTGCTTGTTGAGCAGGATGCCGCCGCGGGCGCGCAGGGACTCGGAAATCAGGGCGCCGTCACGCTTGATCACGGTCGGGTGGATCTGGATTTCCTTGATGTCGGTGAGCGCGGCGCCCACTGCCGTTGCCAGCTTGATGCCGTCGCCCGTTGCGCCCGGATGGTTCGTCGTGGAGAAGCCCTTCAGTTCGGGACGATAGGACTCGACCATCTTGTGGTTGGCGCCGAAGCCGCCCGTTGCGAGAATCACAGCCTTGGCGTCGATCTTGAAGGTCTTGCCGCGGCTCTTGCCCTGGACGCCGACAACCTTGCCGTTCTTCATGAGAATCTTGGTGACCGTGCTGTTGTTGCGGCGCTCGATGTTCTGCTCCTTGACCTGATTATTGAGCACGCGCATCAGTTCAACGCCGACGGGACCGCCATCGCACGGTCCATGGCCGCGGGCGCGGGTCTGGCCGCCGCCGCGTCCCATGCGGTGGCAGAAGTTGGCGCCGATCGACAGAAGCCACTCTTCAGCGGCGGCTGCGTTGAGCGACAGGGTGTGCAGAAGCTGCGGATCGTTCTTGTAGTGGCCGCCGCGCATGGTGTCCATGAAGTGGACGTCGGGACCGTCGTCAAGGATGCCGTGCTCCTTCTGCTGCTTGGTGCCGGCAGCATTCATGCCGCCCTAGGAACGGTTCGTGTTGCCGCCCCAGTAAACCATCTTTTCCAGAACGATCACCTTGGCTCCGGCGGCCTTGGCCGTGAGAGCGGAGGTGAGGCCGGCGCCGCCCGAACCGATCACGACGATGTCGGCGGACTCGGCAAAAGCGCAGCCGGCAAAGCTCAGGGTGATTGCCGTTGCAAGCAGTGTCTTTTTCATGTTGATTCTCTCCATTTGTCCTCCGGCGAAGTGCGCCGGAGAATCCGGCCGGCTTTCAAAAGCCTGGCCAAAACGTTTCCGAGGATTGCGGCACGCAAGCAGGCGAGGAGCCTCTTCCGTGGCGTTCAGCGCGCCGGAACTACTCCTTTACGCCTAATTCGCGGGGTGAATTATTGACATCGAAACCGTGCTATTCTGTGACATTGGTCACGGAAAAAATCTCAATACCTCACTATTTAACACAGAGCCGTTATGTTCAAGCACGTGTATTCAGACTCGCCCTGGCTCATCCCGCAGGACTGTCCCGAGCTGGTGAGCCTGTTCATGGAAAAGGGCAAAGCCGTCTCGTTCCCAAGCCGCAGGATCCTTCACTTCGGCGACAAGCGCTACGCCTATCTCATTGAAAAGGGGCTCGTTGCGACGTATGCGGGCAGCATCGGCAAGTTTGAGCGGCTGATCTGCATCTTTCAGCCCGGCACGGTGTTCGGCGCCGAGAAAAGCCTCAAGGGGGAATTCAGCACCAAGCCTCTCATTGCCAAGACGCTGCTCCCGGTGCAGGCCAGAATGCTGGACGCGGCGGCGTTCAAATCCGAGCTTGCCACCAATCCCGAGCTGGCGCTCCTTGCCATGCGGAACTTTCTTGCGCATGACGACGCCAAGGTCGAGGGGCTTCTCATGAACGACCTGCTCACGGTGCCGCAGCGCGTGGCGCTCATGGTCGACACGCTTTTCAAGGGCGCAGGGCATCCGCTCTCGGAAATGAAGATGCGCCTGCCGCTGGCCGTCACGGTGACGGAGTTCTCGCGCCTGATCCATTGCGACCGGGCGGTGCTCTCGCGCACGCTCAAGGCCATGGCGGGCGAGGGGCTCCTTGAAATCCGGGGCGCCGGCTACTTCTTTGACAAGACCGTGCTGAGCATTCTCGAGGATGTGAAGCTTGCCTGAGGCGATGCGCAGCCTCTTGCTTCCTTGCCTGTCCGCGAAACGGAACGCTTCAGGCGCCGTTCATCCCAGCATCACGCGGTTCTTTCCCGAGCGCTTTGCCGCGTAAAGGGCGTCGTCCACGCGAATGCAGAGCGCGTCAGCATCCTCCTTGTCCCGGAGCTGAGCCACGCCGATGCTCATGGTCTGTCCGCCCGCCTGTTCGAACCTGATTTTCTCAAAGCCTTTGCGGATTCTCTCGGCCAGGGCGGCCGCCCTGTCAAGAGAGGCATCCGGCATGACGACCATGAACTCCTCGCCGCCCCAGCGCCCGGCAAAGCAGCCGGAGCCGTCCGCGCCGAGCATGCTGCGCAGATGGTCCGCGAGTCCGAGCAGCACCTTGTCTCCGATGACGTGCCCGTACCGATCGTTGATCTGCTTGAAGTCGTCCAGGTCAATCATGAGCAGAGAGAAGGTCCGGTGCGGCCTGCCGGCCAGTTCCGTGATGATTCTCTGGGTTTCGCCGCGGTTCTTCAGTCCGGTGAGCGCATCAGTGATGGCCGCCAGGTGCAGCGAGCGGTTCGCCTCGTTCAGATCCTCGGTCGCGGCGTTGATGTATGTCGCGAGGCGCTGCACCAGGGAAACCTCTCCGGTCTTTTCAGCCTCGCCAGGCTCGCACAGAGGCCTGTCCGGATCCTGCGGCGCCCCTTCGCGCATGGCCACGATGACGAGCGTCACGTTGTGCTGGTTGACGTGGATGCCGGTGCGCAGAAATTCGCTCGAGGTGAAAAACCCGAAAGTCGGTGCCATGAGCTGGAAGGGCTGCAGCTCCTTGTCGACCTCCTTGTCGCCCCAGAACGTCCGCCGGCCCGCGCATGAAAAGACGATGACCGCTTGCGGGGAGAAACGCGCCATGGTTCTTGCCGTCTCCCGCACGCTTTGCAGAATCGTTCTGTGATCGCCATAGGCAAGGCGCGCCTTCACGCGCTCCTGGATGTCCGAGGTCATCACGAGCGAGCCGTCGGGATTGCTGGAGACCGGCGCGCGCAGGATCTCGATGCCGTGATGGCGGTACAGGAACGGAAACTCCAGCGTATTGACGAAGAAGTGCTCGTCGTTCCTGATGTTTAGGTACCGGTAATAGGTCTCGTAGGCGGGACTCCCGTCCAGTTCATTGAGAACGTTCCGGTGCGAGCGCGTAACGAGGAGCTCCTTGCCCAGCGCCTTCCATCCGGTCACGTAGGCCGTGGTCAGATGGAAGTCGCTGCCGCCGTACAGAACGAAGGTGACGCCGTTTTCCGAGTAGCCTCCGTCCCTTGAGAAAACGCATGCGGCGCTGCTGTTGACATCACCGTTCAAGGCCCCGCCCCCGAACACGGCAACGTCGCGCCGGACTTTCCCGAGGGTGTCGCAGAAAGCCGTGAGCGACATGCCGCGGATGGTGATGAGCAGCTCCACGGCCTTCACCCAGGGGCGCGCCTCGACCTCCCGGGCGAGCATCCGGGCCACGTCCGCGGCGCTGTCCTCGGAAATCGCATGCTGCAGCGTCGCTACGCTGGTTCCGGCACTCTCGAACACGGTGCATTCGATCAGGATGTCGGAGCGGGCGAACAGGCCGTCGCGGATATTGCCGTTGGTGGAACAGCCGACATACTGTGCGCCAGGCATCTCCTCGGCAAGCACCGCGCCGATCGCTTCAATCCGCCCTCTGTCAAGCGTCTCCGTAAAAATGTGGAAGAGGGCGCCGGCGCCCGTTTCATCTCTGCAAACCTGCCGGATCCGGCCCAGTTCGTCCCGCAATGAGGCTTCATCCGTGAAATCAAACTGAAAAATTTGCATGTGCCGCTCTCCGCACAACTTCAATACCCATCGAACTGCCGCAGGAACGGATCGTTCGGCAGTTTGCCGGAAGCTGAGCCCGGCTTTTTTG
>OMXR01000006.1 GCA_900315045.1 uncultured Sutterella sp.
GATCTGTCCGGTCTGCGGATCGAGATCCAGAGCAGCCAGCCGCTCGGAGGCCTGCTGCAGCGTCATGTTCATCAGCTCGACAATATTGACGCGCCTGTCGCCTGCCCCAAGGTACACGCTCACGATTTCCCGGCGATAGCGCTCTCCCGAACAATGCCGGCACGTGAAGGAGCGCCGCATTGCCCGCATGCCCACCTTGGCGCTTTCGCTTCTTGCCCTTGACCAGGCTAGCTCCAGCTCGGCTATCACCCCATTGAAGCGGCAGCCCTCGGGCGCCCCTTTTCCGGCGGCTTTTCCGTCTCCCTCCAATACAAGCACCCTCGCCCACTCGGGCAGATCCTGCCATGGCGCATCCACGGACAGCCCGATGCGCGAAAAGAGCTCCCGCAGTTCGGCAAACTTCACGCTGTTTCTTCTGGAGTACCCGCAGACGGCGCCGTCGGCAATCGACAGAGTCCGGTCCTTGACAATGATGTCCGGATCAAACTGTTCGACTACGCCGGTTCCCTCGCAGTGCGGGCAGGCTCCAAGAGGGTTGTTGAAAGAGAACATCGCCGGAGTGAGGTCCTGCACCGTGTAGTCGCATTCGGGGCAGCCATAGTGCAGGCTGAAAGCCCGCACGCTTCCGTCTGCCATGTTCAGAAGCGCGGTGCGTCCGTCAGAAAGTCTGGCAGCCACTTCAAAACTATCCGCCAGCCGTGTTTTCGCTTCCGCCGAAATCTTCAGCCTGTCGACAATGACCTCAATGGTGTGCACAGCCCCGCGCTCTGCTGCAGGCAGCGCATCCACCGTGCAAACCTCCCCGTCAATGCGCAGCCTCAAAAATCCTCTTCGGGTCATTTCCCGAGCAACAGTATCGGGATCTGCAACCGCATTGCGCACGACTGGCGCCAGAATCATGACTCTTGTTCCCGGTTCCAGGCTCAAGGCTGCATCCACCATGTCATGAATCCCGCTTTTTGATAGCGGAACATCATGCTCCGGACAGTACGGAACCGCCGCCTTTGCAAACAGCACGCGCAGATAGTCGGCTATCTCCGTGACTGTCGCCACCGTTGATCTGGTCGTCGGCGTTGACGTGTGCTGACTGATGGCGATGGATGGCGAAAGCCCCTCGATCGAATCCACATCAGGCCTGTCGAGCACATCCATGAAACGCCTGGCATAGGAAGACACGGACTCCGCATAGCGCCGCTGCCCTTCCGCATACAGCGTGTCAAAGGCAAGCGAACTCTTCCCGGATCCCGACATTCCAGTCACAACGACAAGCTTGTTGCGCGGAATGTCCACGCACACGTTCTTCAGATTGTGCGTGCGGGCGCCTCGGATTTTGATCTGATCGATAGCCATAAAAAACCGCCGGGATACGCTTAAGCAAAAGTGCAATCTGCCAATATATCCTATCGTCCCGCTTCGCGTATGAATTCTTCCGCGAAATACAAAAGGCCCTTGACTAACGCAGTGTTTATGCCCCGACAAGATCCATCCAGAATGCTCCCGCTGGAGCGCAGATCCGCGGCATCTCTTGCCAGCATCTTCGCGCTGCGCATGCTCGGCCTTTTTCTGATTCTCCCCGTTTTTGCGATCTACGCACGCAATCTTCCCGGCGGCCAGAACCATTTTATGGTCGGACTCACTCTTGGCATTTATGGTCTGACACAGGGACTTTTACAGGTGCCTTTTGGCGTTGCCAGCGACCGGCTCGGCCGCAAGCCCGTCATTGTTTTCGGTCTGGCGATTTTTGCTCTGGGCAGCACTCTTGCCGCCATGGCCGACTCAATTCTCTGGGTCATGATCGGAAGAGCAATCCAGGGAGCCGGTGCCATTTCGGCTGCGGTCACGGCCATGCTCGCCGACAGCGTGAGGGACCGCGTCATCACCCGCGCCATGGCAATGGTTGGCTCCTCAATCGGGCTCACGTTCGCTTTCTCGCTGATCGCCTCTCCGCTGCTGAGCGAGCTGATCGGCGTTCCCGGTCTTTTCTGGCTGACGGCCATTCTTTCGGTCATCGCCATCCCGGTCATGCTTTGGGTTGTTCCGCCGGCAGCCCAAGCAAAAGCAAGCGGCCCGGCCAGCCATCAGCCTTGGCAAAAAGTCGTGTTCGACGGGCAGCTGCTCAGGCTCAATGCCGGGATTTTCATCCTGCATCTTGTGCTCATGGCTTTGTTTGTTGTCATTCCCACTCGACTTGTTGCCCTAGACTTACCCCTTCGCAGCCATTGGCATATATACTTGCCCGCTGTTCTGCTCAGCTTTGCCTTCATGATGCCGCTCATTGTGAGGGCCGAGCGCAGCGGACGAACAAAATTGCTGTTTCTTGTGTCGATCGACCTTTTGGCGCTGGTCTTTGCAGGGTTTGCATGCTTTGGCGGTTCAATCCTCGGCATCAGCGTTCTGCTGCTGGTGTTCTTTGTCGGATTCAACATCCTGGAGGCCAGCCTGCCGTCGCTCGTCACAAAAACAGCCCCGCCAGCCGATAAAGGTCTGGCACTTGGCGTCTACAACACAACACAGTCCATCGGACTGTTTGCCGGAGGCGCTATTGGCGGATGGTTATCCAACCGATTCGGCTCAAACGGGGTCTATGCATGCTGTGCAGCGCTTATGCTCGTGTGGCTAGCGCTCGTGGTCGGCATGCGCTCCCCGAAGAAGCGCCAAAGCGGTGAAGAAATCGATCTAGCGAATTAATTTTTGGTATTTAAGAGACTTAACATGGCATCTATCAACAAGGTCATTCTCATCGGCAACCTGGGCAGAGATCCTGAAACCCGCTACACCGCGGACAACAACACCGCCATCTGCCACATTGTCATTGCAACAAGCCGCCGCTACAAGGACAGTCAGGGCGAACTGCAGGAAGAAACCGAATGGCATCGCGTCGTGTTCTTCGGCCGGCAGGCTGAAGTTGCCCAGATGTATCTGAGAAAGGGCAACCCCGTCTACATCGAGGGCCGCCTGCGCACCCGCCGCTACACCGACAAGGAAGGCATCGAGCGCTATCAGACCGAAATCATCTGCGAAACGCTCCAGCTGCTCGGAAGCCGCTCCCAGAATGGCGGCGTTCAGGGCGCCCCCCAGGGCGGTGACGGCGGTTTTGAGTCCCCGCGCCGCGCACCTCGCCAGCAGTATCAGCAGCAGCCCTATCAGCAGCGCCCGCAGGCGGCCGCTGAAATCGGCGACGACATGCCGCGCCAGCAGCCCCGGCCCCAGCAGCAGTCCTATCAGCAGCAGCCCCAGCAGGCTCCCGCGGCAGGCGGAGTCACTGACGAAGACATTCCCTTCTAAGCATACCTGTACGGGCCGGCGTTCCCGTGCCCGTGCAGGTCTCCAGGGCAGCGATTCGCGGAACCGCTGCCTTTTTTCTTTCACAGAACGCTCAGGCGTTCAGCAAAATCCGCGGCGTTATGTACGCGAAGCTTCTGATACACCTTGTTGCGGTGTCCCTGAACGGACCTTGGGCTGAGACCAAGCCGCTCGGCAATCTCTGCATTGGATAGTCCCGCGCAAAGCAGGTCCGTGACCTGCCTTTCCCGTGGGCTCATGTCCTGAAGCGCCTGAAGCACCCTGCTGCGATCCAAAAGCCTGCCGTCACGGTTGATGTTAAGCATGCAGGCTTCGAGAATTGAACTTCTCAGCCGCTCCTCGTTAACAGGCTTCTGCAAAAAATCTACGGCCCCTTTCCTGAGAACATCCACGGCCGTATCAACGTCAGCGTGCCCCGTGATGAAAATGATCGGCACCCCGATGCCGCGGTGCATTTTTTCGTCAGAGATACCTGAGTACTTTGATCTGCATCAATCGGTTCTCGGTCCGGATTCCTTCGCCGGCCTTCTTGTAAAGAAACGCAAATATCCGTGCACAAACACATTGTCAGACCTCTTTTGAACGCAGTCTGTGCCATGATTCGATCAGGAAAAACTTCTGCACGACACTGTGATAAACGCCATGTTCACGCGCCCTTCGAAAATTCTCATCATTGACGACGATGCCGAACTCGTGACGCTGCTCACCGATTACCTCACGCTGGAAGGCTTCTCGGTCACCCCGGCACACAATGGTCTGGACGGGCTTTCATCTCTTGCAAAGGAGGAGTTCGATCTTGTTGTGCTCGATGTGATGATGCCCGGAATGAGCGGGACGGAGGTCCTACAGAAGATCCGCGAGCGCAGCCAGACGCCCGTTCTGATGCTGACGGCCAGGGGAGACCCGGTCGACCGGATTCTCGGTCTTGAGCTCGGAGCCGATGACTACGTGCCCAAGCCGTGTCCCCCGCGCGAGCTCGTTGCCAGAATGCGGGCCATCCTGCGGCGCAGCAAAAACTCTTCTCAGACGCAAACCGTGGTGACAGCCGGTCCCATGCGGATCGACTCGGCCAAGCGCCGCATCTACATCAACGACAAGGAAGCGTCCTTTACGGGGACTGAATTCTCTCTGCTGGAGACCCTGGCACGGCAAGCTGGGCAGCCTGTTGCGAAGAGTGACATTTACCCGAGAGTTCTCGGCCGTCCAATGGGGCGCTACGACCGCTCGATCGATGTGCATGTGAGCGCAATCCGCCACAAGCTTGCCCAGGCATGCGGCAGCGCCATCACAATTGAGAGCGTCCGCGGGATCGGGTATCAGCTGATCGTCCAGGACGACAATTCGCAGGGCTGATTGCCATGGTCGGGCGGCGTCATTTTCCGGGCGGCATATTCATCGAGCTTTTTGTCGGCATCTGGCTCGTGCTGCTGCTCATCGGCGTCAGTGTCTGGCTGATCGGCGAAAGCTATCAGCAGTATCCCCGCAACTTCGGACACATCGACCAGAGCCGGAGGGCGGTTCGCGCACTGAGGCTTTCAGCAAACCTCGCGCAATGGAACGGTGAAGCGGCTCTCAAGAAATTCCTTCTTGATCCGCAAATCAACCAGCGTCCCGAGGTTTTTGTTCTGGATGCCTCCGGCAGGGAAATCACGGGAAGAACGGTTCCGTCGACGGCGCTGGCAGATCTTGATCGCGGTGTTCCGCCGCACAGTCTGGTGACGGTCCGTCTTGAGTCCGGGCCTCTCACCTTCTTTTCCGTGCGCACAGACCGCCCCCCCAGGAATCTCTTCTTTGACTTTATCCGGGCGCCCCTGTGGATACGCGCGCTGATCATCGTACTGGCAACGACTGCCGTTTCCAGCCTGCTTGCCTGGTACTTTTCCCGCCCCATCAAAAAGCTTGAATGGGCGATGCGCAAGGCCTCCCAGGGCGACCTCGATATCCGAATCGCGGCGGAAGTCGGGCACCGGCACGACGAAATCGGGCAGCTCGCCCAAGGCTACGACCACATGGCCGAGCAGATCAACCGGCTGATAGCCAGGCAAAAGCGGCTCTTCCATGACGTGAGCCACGAGTTGCGGAGTCCTCTTGCGCGGGTCGAAGTTGCTCTTGCCCTCGCCGAAAAGAATCCGGAGCGCCGTGACGAGCTGATGAAGCGCATTGAGCGGGAGGTCACAACACTGGACGCACTGGTCGAGGAACTTCTCACATATGCACGGCTCGATGACAACGCACCGATGAAGCTCGAGCCGACCGACATCGCGCCGATTCTGGAAGCCATTGCTGAAAACGCCCAGTTCGAGGGAGAGGCAAAATCCATCCGCATCGCGCTTGCCCCCGTCCTGAACTGCAGGATCAATGCCAATGTCGATCAGCTGGGACGCGCCATTGAAAACATCGTCCGCAACGCTCTGCGCTTCACGCCGCAAGGCGGCGTCGTATCGATTGAATCGCACCTTCTCGGCAAGACGCTTCTGATCACCGTAGCCGACCAGGGGCCGGGCATGTCGCCTAAGGAAATCGAAAACATGTTCCAGCCCTTTGTCCGAGGCGCCGATCAGGCAACCGGCTCCGGGTTCGGGCTCGGGCTGGCCATTGCCAAACGGGCGGTGGAACGCCACGGCGGCTCCATCAGCGTGAAGAACGCCACGCCGCACGGCCTCGTCATGACCGTGAACCTGCCAGTCTGCAGTTAGGCGCCCTGCAGCAGCCCGAGCACTTCGCCGTGGATTTGGCCGGCGCTTGCCACAGCACTCAATTCCTCAAGCGGATTGCCGCCCGTGAGGGACGTGAGCATGCCTCCCGCCCCCTCGATGACAGGGAGCAGCGCGGCAACGTCCCAGTAGCTCAGATCCGGATCGACCATGATGTCGGCGCCGCCCGTTGCCACGGAAAAATACCCGAAGCAATCCCCCATCGTGCGGTAAAGCTTGACCGAATCAATGAGCTTTTGCATGCGGGCATCGCCCTTTTGTTCAGGACACGTCCAATGGCTTGTCGTCAGCAGGGTAGCCTCGGAAAGACTCGTGCATTCGCGCACCGAAGCCGGCCGGCTGAAACTGTTCCAGCGATTGTCAAGCCGCAGAACGGCGCCTTCCCGGCTTCCGATGATCCTGACATTGGCCGCGGCATGCGCGATCGCCGAAAGCACCGGCCGGAACCCGGCTCCGTCATCGCGCTCCAGAGCAATCAGCGTGCCGAACAGGAATGAATTCGTGATGAAACTGCGCGTCCCGTCGATCGGATCAAGAATCCAGCGGTACCGCACAGTGCCGTTGCCGCGCGCTCTCTTGATTCCCCACTCTTCGCCAAAAATCCCATGTTCGGGAAAGTTCGACTCGATGAGTTCGCGCATCTTCTCCTCTGCGGCCTTGTCCGCAGCCGTCACGGGGGTTCCGTTTTCCTTGTCCTCAATAGCTATGTTCGATAGAAACTTCGGCATGATCACGGAAAAAGCCGTGTCGACAAGGTGGTTAAGGAAAGGTTCGAACTCTTTTTTCTCGGCTTTGCTGATGGGAGCGGTGTAATAGGTGCGGGAGGGGATCGGCATGGAAATTGTTCTCCTGATGATCCGATCGTGATACTGCGATCGTACAGCGGATTGTGCCATAGGAAGTCGGGAATTTTTCTGCTCTTTTCCGGCGGTTGCGCCGTGCGTGCCATCTTGCATTTCCCTTTTCCTCTCTTTCAGTGCAAAATGAATCGTATGTGTTTTTTTCCAACTGGGAGATGAACTATGTCCAATTACGCAACCGAAAACATTCGTACTGTAGCCCTGGTCGGCCACGGCGGCAGCGGCAAGACCTCTCTGGTTGAGGCCATGCTGGTACGTTCCGGCGCCCTGGCCGAGCTTGGTTCCGTCGAAAAAGGCAATACGGTTTGTGACAACGATCCCCAGGAAAAACAAGTCGGACACTCTCTTCGCATGGCTGTGGCGCACATTGATACCGCCATGCCTGACCTCACTCCGGTTCGCATTCACGTCATCGACACCCCGGGGTATCCGGACTATGTAGGACAGTCCCTCGCCGCGCTTGATGCAGTGAAATCCGTTGCAGTTGTCGTAGATGCAACAAAGGGCATCGAACTGATGACCCGCCGCATGATGCAGTGGGCCAAGGAACGCAATCTTTGCCGGATGATCGTTGTCAACAAGATTGACGCTCCGGACGTCAACTGCGAAAAGATTCTCGAAGAACTGCGCGAAGCCTTTGGCGACGGCGTTCTTCCCATCAATCTGCCCACCAAGGGCTACACCCGCGTCATTGACTGCTTTGACAAGGATGAAGGCGAAGCCGACTTCATGAGCGTTTCCGAAGTGCACCGCGCCTTCATCGAGCGCGTCGTCGAAGTGGACGACGAGACGATGGAGAAGTATCTGGAGGAAGGCGACGCCGATCCGTCCACGCTCCACGCCCCCATTACCAAGGCTCTTCGCGAACATCACATCATTCCCGTGTGCTTCACGAGCGCCAAGAAGCTGATCGGCATCCGCGACTGCATGAAGGTGATCATCCGCCACATGCCCTCGCCCGAAGAGGCCAATGTGTCGCTCTTCAAGAACCCGGATCATGAACTGCATGTCACATCCCCCAAGAACGACCTTCCGGTTCTCGCGCACGTCTTCAAGGTCGTCTCCGACCCGTTCGTCGGCAAGATCGGCGTGTTCCGCGTGCACCAGGGCCAAATCAAGCCGGGCACGATTCTGTACGTCAATGACAACAAGAAGCCGATCAAGGTTGTCCGCCCCCTGATTCTGCAAGGCAAGGACACGGAGGAAGTCGACGAGTTGCACTCGGGCGACATCGGCGCCCTGAACAAAATCGAGGAACTCACCTACGGCTGCGTCCTGCACTCCGATCCCAACGATTCGGATCTGCACATGTCGCACCTGTCCTTCCCCAAGCCCATGTACGGTCTGGCCATTGCTCCGGCCCGTCGCGGCGACGAAGGGCGCATGAGCGACGTGGTCGGCAAGATGCTTGCCGAGGATCCCACGCTTGCCATGGATCATGACGTCGTGCTCAACGAAACCGTGCTGCGCGGCCTGACGGAAATGCACCTGCGCACCGTTCTGCAGCGCATGAAGGATCAGTTCAAGCTTGAAGTGACAACTGCGATTCCGTCCGTTCCGTATCGCGAGACGATTTCAGCCAATGCGGAAGGCCATGCCCGCCACAAGAAGCAGACGGGCGGCGCCGGACAATTCGGCGAGGTCTACCTGAAGGTTGAACCGCTTCCTCGCGGAGCAGGCTTCGAATTCGTCGATCAGGTGAAGGGCGGTGCGATTCCGTACAACCTCATCCCGGCAGTGGAAAAGGGCGTGCGTGAAGTGCTGCAAACCGGCTTTGTCGCCGGCTATCCGATCGAAGACATCCGCGTGATCGTTTATGACGGCAAGTCTCATCCCGTGGACAGCAAGGAAGTGGCATTCGTTGCCGCAGGCCGAAAGGCTCTGCTTGACGCGCTGCCCAATGCCAAGCCGACGGTTCTTGAGCCCATCGTCCAGCTGGAGATCTCCGCTCCCGATGCCGCCATGGGCGACATCACCGGCGAACTTGCCTCGCGCCGCGGACAAGTCATCGGCACGGAGAACCTTGCGGGCGGCATCATTGAGATCACTGCAACGGCTCCGCTCTCCGAGCTTGACGACTTTGCGTCTCGCCTGACCGCCATGACCCAGGGCGCCGGCTCCTTCTCTATGGATCTGGCCAGCTATCAGCCGGTTCCTGCGCAAAAGCAGGCCGAACTTGCCAGCAAGTTCCAGCGCAAGGAAGAGGACGACTGATCGGACTGCCTCAGCGGGATTTCCTCAAGGATTTCCCGCTGCTTCTGATGCACAATTGCCGCCACCCACACCGGATGGCGGCAATTGTTTGCGTGCCGAAAACTGATCGCCTCAGAGATTGAAGATGAAGGTCACAGGCCCGTCGTTGACGAGTTCCACCTCCATATGCGCGCCAAACAGTCCTGTCTGAATGGGCACGGCCTGATCTCTGAGCTCGGAGAGAAATTCTTCATACCGGGCACGGCCTTCCTCGCTTGGCGCAGCACCGCTGAAACTCGGCCGATTGCCGCTTGCAGTATCGGCGGCAAGCGTAAATTGCGAAACAGCCAGCACCGATCCCCCGACATCCCGGACGGAAAGATTCATCTTTCCCTGCGGATCGGTAAACATGCGGCACTTCACAACCTTCTGGGCCATTTTGCGCGCCTTCTCGGGACTGTCGCCCTTTTGCGCGCAAAAAAGCACCAGAATCCCCTTCTCAATCTGTCCGACTGTCTTTCCGTCAACCCGGACACAGGCTCGCGCTACGCGCTGGGTGACTGCGATCATGGGCTTACTTCACCACGATGCGCGCCCACTTGCGCTTGCCGACCTGAACCGTGTAAGTGCCCGGAGCGAAAGTGAGCCCCCGATCGGTGACACGCTCACCCTCGATGCGCACGCCGCCCTGATCAATGTTGCGGTTCGCCTCGCTGTTGCTCGGCGCAAGCCCCGCCTCCTTGATCATCTTGGCAATTCCGATCTTGCCGTCGACGGCCTGAACGGTCACGGTCTGGATGTCGCTCGGAACCGCCCCCTGCTGGAAGCGCTTGTTGAACTCGGCCTCGGCTGCCTCGGCACTGGCTCTGTCATGGAATCGCTCAATGATCTCCTTGGCGAGCATCACCTTGGCTTCCCTCGGATTGCGCCCGTTTTCGCATTCGTGCTTGAGCGCGGCGATTTCGCTGTTGCTCCTGAGCGAGAGAAGATCGTACCAATTCCACATGAGCGTGTCGGAAATGCTCATGACCTTGCCGAACATGTCATCGGGCGCATCGGTGATCCCGATGTAATTGTGCTTGCTCTTGCTCATCTTGTTGACGCCGTCAAGGCCAACGAGCAAAGGCATGGTAAGGATGCACTGGGATTCCTGGTTGTACTGGCGCTGCAGTTCGCGGCCGACAATCAGATTGAATCGCTGGTCCGAGCCGCCAAGCTCCAGATCGCTTCTGAGGGCAACGGAGTCGTAGCCCTGCATGAGCGGATAAATCAGCTCGTGCATGGCGATGGGCAGCTGCTGGGCATAGCGCTTTGCAAAATCGTCTCTTTCAAGGAGCCGGGCAAGCGTGTAGCGGGAGCAGAGCTGAATGAGTCCCGTGGCGCCAAGCTTGTTGTTCCACTCGGAGTTGTAGCGGACCTCGGCCTTGTTGATGTCCAGAACGAGGCCGGCCTGAGCCAGATACGTTTCGGCATTGACCTTGATCTGCTCGGCAGAGAGCGGCGGACGAGTAACGTTTCTGCCGGAAGGATCGCCAATCGCAGCCGTGAAGTCGCCGATCAGGAAGATCACCGTGTGTCCGAGATCCTGCAGCTGACGCAGCTTGTTGAGCACCACGGTGTGTCCGATATGAATGTCCGGAGCGGTGGGATCAAGCCCCAGTTTGCAGCGCAGCGGCTCTCCGGTTGCACGGGATCGCGCAAGCTTTTGCTCCAGCTCGCTTTCGATAAGCAAAGTATCGGTGCCGCGGCGGATCGTTGCCATGGCCTCCCGTATCTCGGGCGTCACCTCGTATTTCTTTTCCTGCTGCTGAACTTGCTCGGTCATTGCTTGCTGAACTCCTCTGAATCATTCATTGCAAAAAGGTACATAGAGGCACTCTTGCCTCGCGAGTCCGGCGATTTTACAGGATTGGCCCGCAAAGCCATCGATTTCCACCGGGGAAGGATGTCAACTGCCGCGGCCAAGTCGGATTGCGCTGCATTCCGTCCGTTTTCGAAAAAAATCAGTCCGGCATGCCTCAATTGCTGAGCGCATTCCTCCCTATAATTGCACTAGTTTTCATTCCTGCCGGAGCCATCCGAGTCAATGACCTGCCAGTCCTTTTTCGGCAGACAGCTGCGACAGCTGGGGCAACAAGCCATCAGTTTTGTGGCCGAAAAAGCCGCCAGCGATCCGCGCTGGCGCAATTTGTCGCGCCCGTCCGCTCTGGCCGCAGGCATTTTCATCATGCCTGCCATTGCCGTTTCGGCAGCCTATTTCTCCCGCCCTGCGCCAACGGTTGAGACAATCGTCCAGCATGAAAACATCACTGCGCTGGACATGCCGGATGTTTCCGCCCAGATTGCCCAGATTTCCGTTTCTTCGGCCACCGTCAGCCGCACGGCCCGGACGGCAAAGAACGAACCGCTCCCCCGTCTGTTCGCCCGAATGGGCATTACCGACCCGAAGGCACTTGACACGGTGACCAAGGACAGAAGACACGCCCTCGCCGCCTCCATGCGCAAGGCAGGGGCGAACCAGCTCGTCACGGCGGAAGTCTTTCCTTCCGGCTCGATCAAGACCTTGTCGGTTTATCTGGAAAACAAGGGAATGGGCGGGAAGATGTTCACCCTTAACCGCACCTCCCCGGAAAGCGATGTCGCGATTAGTTCCCGGCCATTCCGCTTCCGCATGCACGAAACGCTGGTCAGCGGCAAGGTTCAGGGCGCAATAGACCGCAGTCTTTCCAGAGCAGGGCTCCCCGCTGTTGTGATCCGGCAGGTTCACGCCATTTTCGATCGCGACCGCGATCCTCTCTGGTCCATGAACAAAGGCGATCAGTTCTGGGTCGTCTACGAGAAAAAGCAGGCCAACGACCACGTTGTCGGCTACGGCAAGCCTCTTGCCGTGGTTTTGCGCCGGGGCCACAGAACATTCAGCTACTACTGGCTCAATGACGGCTCTCAAGCCGGCAGCTATTACGATAAAGAGGGCATGACTGCCCGCCGGGCCTTTCTGCGCGTGCCCCTTGACGTGCGTGCTGTCTCGAGCGGTTTCAACAGGGTGAGAAAGCATCCCATCACGGGCGTGGTCAGGCCTCATCTGGGAACGGACTTCAGCGCCCCGAAAGGCGCAGTCGTTCGTGCAGCGTCCGATGGCGTGGTCCGCAAAGCGGGCTGGGGCACGGGCTTTGGCAAACATATTCTCATTGACCACGGCAACGGCTACGAAACCGTCTATGCCCATCTGTCCGTCATTTCCAAGGGCATTCGCCCCGGATCGCATGTCACGATTTCCCAGCAGATCGGCCGGGTGGGCATGACCGGGCTTGCCACCGGCCCGCACCTGCACTACGAGCTCCGCTTCCATAAGCAGCAGATCAATCCGATGACGGCAAAAATCCCGACCGCCCGTGCTCTGTCGTCCAGCAAAAAGACCCGTCTGAAAGCGGACATTGCCGCATTGGAAAAGAAATTTGATTTGCCGACAGGCAAGAGCTCTGCCAGCACGGCACAGGCAGATAAGGCAGACAAGGGAAAACCCCAAAAGAAAGTCAACTAGGGAAAGAATTCTCATATTTGCGCTGTTTTTCGGGCATTCCTCCCTGGATTGCTCTGCTTCTAAGGATTTTCACCGTCTCGTCCGGCCTCACAACAATCTAAAATGCCGCTCGCTTCGCGCCTTAGGGCTTTTTCTGACCGTCTGCGCGGGGTTTTGCATTTCGATCTCGGAGCCTTAAATGATCAAGACCATTGCTCTCGGTCTCATGTCCGGAACCAGCCTTGATGGCGTGGACGCCGTTGCTGTTGATTTTTCCGGCGACAAACCCAAACTCGTCGGCCACTCCCATCTGGACTTTGACCGTGATCTGCGCAAGACGCTGCTCGCCCTGTGCAAACCGGGCGACAATGAAATCGAGACCATGCAGGATGCGGCAGTCCAGCTGTCCAAAACCTACGCCCATGCCATCCATGAACTGCTCAACGAGGCAGACATTCCGCGCTCAGCCGTTGCCGCCGCAGGAGTCCATGGCCAGACCATCCGCCATCGCCCGGAGAAGGGCTGGACCCTTCAGCTCAGCAATCCTGCCCTGATTGCCGAACTCTCGGGCGTTGACGTAATTGCCGACTTCAGATCCCGCGACATGGCTGCCGGCGGCCAGGGCGCCCCCCTCGTGCCCGCATTTCATCGCCAGGTTTTCTCTTCGGACATTGCGCGCTCCGTTGTCAACATTGGCGGCATTTCCAACGTCACGTTCCTGCCTCCCAAAAAGAGCTATGGAAAGATCATCGGCTTTGACTGCGGTCCGGGCAATGTGCTTCTTGACGGCTGGTGCAAAAAAAATCTCCGCCGCGATTTCGATGCCAACGGCGCATGGGGAGCAACCGGCCACGTCGACGAGGCCCTGCTCGAAAGGCTCCTGGCCGAGCCCTATTTCTCCCAAAAGCCGCCCAAGAGCACCGGCAGGGAACTGTTCAATCTGGATTGGCTCCGCTCCAAACTCGCCGATGAAGATCCGGCCGATGTGCAGGCGACCCTGATGACGCTCACGGCAAGAACCATCGTGGATTCGATCAAGCGCTTCGCCCACCAGACCAAGGAGATTTACCTCTGCGGCGGCGGTGCCCTGAACGGAGCTCTGTGCCGCGTGATCAGCCAGGAGGCCGGGGAAGACGTCCTTGTGCGCTCCACCCAGGCCCTGGGCGTGCACCCGCTTCACGTTGAAGGCATGGCTTTTGCCTGGCTCGCCTGGGCATTCCTGCATCGCAACCCCGGAAACCTGCCCGAAGTCACCAACGCCAACGGCCCGCGCATTCTGGGCGCGCTCTACCCGCACTAGAGCTGTTCTGCCCAGTTTTCATCTGCGAGGGGCCGCTCGAGCGGCTCCTCGTTTTTTCGAGGCAAAACAACGCTCTCAATCGCCTTTTGCTATGGCGATCTCAGAAAAAATCCTATAAAATCCGCGCTCTTTTTTCGTTCCCGACAACCCATAACCTCGGACGGGACGACGAAACCCAATTTGCCGGTCCACCCCCTGATTCCGTTCCGCCGCCCCCAAATGCTTCATGTCAGTGCTCTCCCTTTGCAAGGAAACGCTGCGGCATCTGCCGCTCGCCCCCTTTCATCCTGTCAGTTTTGATTCCCTGCGTCACTACAACGCTCGGATGCTTACGCGCGACGTCAGCGCTGGTCTTACCGTCGGCATGGTCGCATTGCCGCTTGCAATGGCCTTCGGCATCGCTTCGGGCGTACCGCCGGAAGCGGGCATCTACACGGCGATCATTGCCGGCTTTCTGATCAGCCTGTTCGGCGGCTGCCGTGTTCAGATCGGAGGCCCTGCCGGTGCCTTCATCGTCATCATCTACGGAATCATTGCCCAGTACGGCCTTGCGAACCTGTTGCTGGCGACCATCGGTTCCGGCATCCTGCTTCTGCTGATGGGACTATTCAAGCTGGGTAGCTTCATCCGCTTCATTCCCGTCTCCATCGTGATCGGCTTTACCAACGGTATTGCAATCCTGATCGGACTGAGCCAGATTAAGGACTTCCTGGGCCTCACGATTGCAAAGATGCCAGCGGATTTCTTCCATCAGATCCAGACGCTCGCGGAGAACATCCACACGGTCAATCCCTACGCGCTCGGCGTCGCGTTCGCGAGCTTCCTGATCGTCAAGTTCTGGCCTTCAAACTACACGATGCATGACCCGGCGTGGAAAAAGCTCCTGGGCCGTTTCCCCGCCACGGTCATCGTTCTGGTTCTGTCCACCGTTGTCGTTTCTTTCTTTGCCCTGCCCGTAGAAACCATCGGCTCCAAGTTCGGCGGCATCCCCCAGAAGCTGCCCGACCTTGCCATCCCGAGTTTCGAATGGGGCGACTTCAAGAAGCTCATCGGACCGATGATCACGCTCGCCCTGCTGGGCTCGATCGAAAGCCTGCTCTGCGCCCGTGTTGCAGACGCCATGACCGATGATCGCCACGACCCCAACCAGGAGCTGATGGGCCAGGGCATTGCCAACCTTGTGACGCCGTTTTTCGGCGGCATTCCGGCAACCGGCACCATTGCCCGAACCGTGACCAATATTAAGAGCGGCGCAGCCTCTCCCGTAGCCGGCCTCGTGCATGCAGTGACGCTGCTCATCGTGATTCTGGCCGCCGCTCCGCTTGCCAGCGACATTCCGCTTGCCGCTCTTGCCGCCATCCTGATGAATGTGGCCTGGAACATGGGAAACTGGCGCGAGTTCGTCCGTCTGCGCAAGATGACGATCAGCTACAAGACGACGCTCCTGCTCACGTTCCTCTTGACCGTGATCTTCGACCTGACGGTCGCCGTGGAAGTCGGCCTGGTCACAAGCTGCCTGTTCTTCATTTTTCGCATGAACAACCTCACGCACGTTGACCGTCAGACGCTTCCGTTCGATGCCCCTTCAGAGATTGAAAGCTGGAAGCTCACCGGAGCCTTCTTCTTCGGATCCGTCTCCAAGCTCTCGGAGCTGAGCGATCCCAAGCGGCTCACGGCTCCCAACTCGGCCAAGGTTGTCATCCTGGACTTCTCCGGCGTTCTCTCCCTGGACAACTCCGTGATGGATGTCATCGAGGTATTCCGCAGGGCGCTCAAGCGCCGCGGCCATGAACTCATCATTGCCGGCGCCGAAGGCCATCCCCGCCGCCAGCTGCGGCGCATGGGTCTGGTGGATTCGCTTGGTGCCAACCTTGTTCCTGACATGGAGTTCGCCCTCAAGAGAGCCCGCGATCTTCTCTCGGAGATGGACAACAAGGCAGCTGCCAGCTAGAGCCATCACAGTCACTTCGTTCGCTTTAATCAGAAGAGTCAGCCTAGCGCTGGCTCTTTTGCGCTAAAGTCACGGCTGCAGTTGTTCATGGAAAAATTTTCAGCGAAACAGACAATGAGAAAACTCCCCTTTTCAGCTCTGCTGCTCTCTTCGGTACTTGCATTGACCTCCCTTAGCGTTCAGGCCTCGCCCGACACCGACAGGGTCAGCCAGAAAATCCGGGAGAAAACCGGGATGATCCCGACAAGCGTGCAAAAGTCTCCCGTTGCCGGCCTTTATGAAATCGTCGTGCGCCGTCAGATCTTCTACACCGATGCCGAGGGCAAGTATCTCATTGCTGGAAGGATTTTCGACACGGTTGCCAACACCGACATCACAGCCGCGCGCATGGAGGAACTTAACCGCATCGACTGGAAGGTCTTCCGCCTTGAGGATGCCGTCAAGGTCGTGCGCGGCAAGGGCGAGCGAAAGCTTGTCGTATTCACCGACGCCCGCTGTCCCTATTGCTCCATGCTCGAGCGCAATCTGCAGAAGATGGACAACATCACGGTCTACAACTTCATCTATCCGATTCTCAATTCGGGCAGCATATCCAAGAACATCTTCTGCTCTGAAAATCCCGTTGCCGCCTTCGAGGCACACATGCTCGAAGGCAAGGATCCCGCCGAGATTGCCGAAGGCAAGTGCGACTACAGCGCCCTGCACCGCAATCTGGAGATCGGCCGGGAACTCGGCATAACCGGCACTCCGACCATCATCTTCCCAGATGGCTCCAGAGTCTCCGGCGCCCTCACTCCAGATCAGATCGAGGCCAGGCTTGCCGCTGCCAAATAGGCACTGCGGCTGCTGTGTTCTGCATGAAACGCACGTACAACCCCAACCAGCTCGAGCTTTTCGGTCCGGATCCCAACCTGCCATCCCCCGAGAAGAAGTCCCGGCGCAAGAAGCCTGCGCCCGCAAGGCAAAGGAAGCCTCAGGCAAAGCCTCCCGTGCCGCCGGCCGAAAGGCCGCTCATCAAGGCGCCGCACGCAGCTCCCCTGCAGGCTCCGGCAGTCCGCATCTTTGAATTTCCGACCGCGGATCTGCCCAAGACCATTCCCGTGCGGCTTCCGTCGGATCTTGAAAAAACGCCCGGCTCGGAGAATGAACCTTACGCAGAGCTCAAGGACATGCTTCAAGGCATTCCCTTCTGGCAGATGGATGCCGCAGCACGCCGCGAAATCCGCGAGCGGGTCGTGCGCATGGCGCAAGACCACATCTCTGCCAGCCACTGTGCGGCTCAGCTTGGCCTGGATGAGGAACTTGTCGCCTATTGGTATCATCTGATCGATGCGGAACGGATGACCGAATTTATTGAATGGGGCCGGCTCATTCCCGAATACACGCCGCAAATGGAACAGCAGACCCGCCGGATGCTTGCCCGGGGTTTTTCATCCCGTCAGATTGAGCTGATGCTCGGCATCCCGCACAACATTGCCGATCAGTGGCGCAAGTCTCCCTGATCGGCGTTTTGCCAAAATTTTCAGTCCGGCCAGTTTCTGGCTGGCAGCCTCTGCAAGGAGAATCGCCATGGGCTCACTAGATTTCATCATGAAACCGCGCTCGGTTGCAGTCATCGGCGCTAGCACAAAGCAGCACACAATCGGCTCGGACATCATGAAGCGTCTGCAGGAATACCGCTTCTGCGGCTCCATCTTCCCCGTGAATCCCAAGGGAGGCGTCATCGAAGGACTGCCCGCCTACAAGAGCGTTCTGGACATCCCGGGGAAAATCGACCTCGCGATCATTGTCGTGCGCAACTCCTTTGTCCTTGACACCATTGACCAGTGCCACGAAAAGGGCGTCGGCGGGCTTGTCGTCATTTCCGCAGGCTTCAAGGAGGCAGGGGCCGAAGGCGCTCAGCTCGAGCGCGAGCTTCTTGCAAAAGTGAAGGCCTACGGCATGCGGTGCGTCGGCCCCAACTGTCTGGGCGTCGTCAACACGGCCCCTGACATTCGTCTTGACGGATGCTTTGCCGAAACCCTGCCCGAGCGCGGAGACATAGGCTTTGTCTCTCAGTCCGGCGCACTCGGCGGCGGCATTCTGAACATTCTCAAGGACCTCGGCATCGGCTTTGCACAGTTCATCTCCATTGGCAATCAGGCCGACGTCAACGCGGAAACCGCAATGGAATACTGGGAGAACGAGGCGGACGTGCGGCAGATCCTGCTGTACATGGAGTCAATCCAGAATCCGGAGAATTTCCGCAGGCTTGCAACCCGCATTTCCAAGAAAAAACCCATTCTCGCCCTCAAAGCCGGCCGCTCTGCCGCTGGCGCAAGCGCAGCAAGCTCTCACACAGGCTCTCTTGCCGGTTCCGACAAAGCTGCCGCCGCGCTGCTTGCCCAGTCGGGCGTCATCCGTGAATTCTCGCTGCAAAAGCTCTTTGCCACCGCCAAAGTTTTCCGCAACTGCCCGATTCCTGCCGGAGACCGCGTAGCCATCATCACGAACTCGGGCGGCCCCGGCATCATGGCCACGGATGCTGTGATCGAGCACGGCATGAAGATGGCCAAGATCAGCGACGCGACCAAGGACAAGCTCCGCTCGTTCCTGCCTGCGGCGGCCTCGGTTAAGAACCCCGTCGACATGATCGCTTCGGCCCCTCTGGAGCACTACCGCCAGACTCTCGAGACGGTTCTGGCCGATGACGCTGTCGACATGGTGATCACCATCTATCTGCCGTTCCTGGGGCTCAAGGATACCGATGTGGCCGAGTGCATCATGCAGGTGAAGGCCGCCCATCCGGAAAAACCCATTGTCGGCGTATTCATGACCAAGAATGCTTTCTTCAGCGCAATCTCCGACATGAATCCGACAGTTCCCTTCTACATGTATGCAGAGGAAGCGGTCGACGCGCTTGCCCGACTCAACGAGCAGCGCATCTGGATGGCCAAGCCGGCAGGCAAAGTGCAGAGCTTTTCCGTTGACAAGCAGGCCGCACAGGCGGTCTTTTCAGCCGCGCTCAGAGAAAACCGCGCTCAGCTCACGACCAGAGAAAGCATGGATGTGCTTGCCGCCTACGGCGTGCGGACCTGCGGATCGGGCTTTGCCCAGGACATCGAGCAGGCTGTCGCCATCGCAAACCGCATCGGCTACCCCGTGGTGATGAAGATGACCAGCAAGACGACATCTCACAAAACCGATGTCGGCGGCGTACGCGTGAACATCACCTCCGAAGCAAAACTGCGCTCCGAGTACGCGGATCTCATTGCAAAACTGACCGAGCGGGGACTTTCCGCCGGGCTTGAAGGCGTCATCATTCAGGAAATGGTCAAGGGAACGCGAGAGATGGTCTGCGGCATTGCCACCGATCCCCAGTACGGTCCGATGATGATGTTCGGCCTGGGCGGCGTGTTCATTGAAGTCATGAAGGATGTGACATTCCGCCTTGCCCCGCTCACGGATATCGACTGCGCTGAAATGGTGCGCAGCGTCAAGGCATACAAGCTGCTCGAGGGCGCCCGCGGCACGACGCCGGCGAACATCCCTCAAATTGAAGAGACCCTGGGACGACTCTCCCAGCTTGTCGCCGACTTCCCGTTTGTCGATGAGCTCGACATCAATCCCCTCATGATCAGCGAAAGGAACGGCGAGGCGATAGCCGTTGACGGCCGCATCAAGATGCGGCTTGCCGAGGCTGCCGGCGCGATCTCCTGACCGGTGCCGGAACGAGCGAGGGGCGGAAAACCTCCGCCCCTCGCACTGGATTTCAGTCACGCACGTCGCACCTGTAAGCCGGATTATGTTCCGTGCGCCGCAAGGCGCACGGTGACGACCATTCATCTAGAACGGAACTCGCGTCCCGCTTCAAGCCATCTACCCGCAGCCATCTCCCGGACCGGGATCGGGCGGCTGCTTATTTGATGTTGCTCCCCGTAGAGATTGCCCGTTTCACCCGGACTGAACCGGCTCGTCTCTGTTGCTCTGATCCGCGCCTTGCGGCGGACAGGTGTTACCTGCTACGGCGTCCTGCGGAGTCCGGACTTTCCTCAGACAGAACCAGGCTGCCCGCGGTCATCCGATGCGGCTTGCGTGAGCACGGGACTTTACTCGGATTGCGCCCTGTGCGCAATCCGGACTGTCTAAAAAAACCAACACTTACGGAGCCGGCGCAATTTCCCACGGCTCTTCCCGACGGACGGAACCATTTTGCGCCTTCCTTAAGCAACTCCTGCCCCCGCCGGTGCTAGCCTTCGGTTGCTGCAGTGTCCGGCAATCCGCAGGTCATTATCATTGCGTGCCCGCGCACTGACGAATTTCTATAGGAACTCATCTCATGTCCATCAATGAAGAACTTTTTGCTCGCGCTCAAAAAACAATTCCTGGCGGCGTGAACTCTCCCGTACGTGCATTCCGCAGCGTGGGCGGAGCCCCGCGCTTCATCACCCGGGCCAAGGGCCCCTACATGTGGGATGAAGAGGGCCGCCGCTTCATCGATTACATCGGTTCCTGGGGCCCGATGATTCTCGGACACAATCACCCGAAGGTGGTTGAAGCCGTTCAGAAGGCGGTCGAAGACGGCCTTTCCTTCGGCGCCGTCACCAAGGCCGAGATCCTCATTGCCGAAGAGATCGTCAAGATCATGCCCAACATGGAGCAGGTTCGTCTCGTCAGCTCCGGCACGGAAGCCGGCATGAGCGCCCTGCGCCTTGCCCGCGGCTACACCGGCCGCAATAAGATCGTGAAGTTCGAAGGCTGCTACCACGGTCACTCCGACAGTCTGCTTGTCAAGGCAGGCTCCGGCATGCTCACGTTCGGCAATCCGTCCTCTGCAGGAATTCCGCAGGGAACCACGCAGCACACGCTCGTTCTTGAATACAACAATCCGCAAGCGCTCAAGGACTGTTTTGCCCAATACGGCGATGACATTGCCTGCGTCATCGTCGAGGCGGTCGCCGGCAATATGAACATGGTGCCCGCCACGCAGGAATTCATCGACACGATGCGCAGCCTGTGCACGCAGTACGGTGCGCTGCTCATTGTCGACGAGGTCATGACCGGCTTTCGGGTTGCCCTGCAGGGAGCCCAATCTCTTTACAAGGTTGAACCCGACATCACCATGCTCGGCAAGGTCATCGGCGGCGGCATGCCCGTGGCAGCCTTTGGAGGCCGCAAGGAAGTCATGGACAAGATCGCCCCGCTCGGACCGGTCTACCAGGCCGGCACCCTCTCGGGCAATCCGGTTGCCGTGGCCTGCGGCCTTGCCACGCTCAAGGAGATTCAGCGGCCAGGCTTTTACGAGGAGCTCTCGGCAAAGACCAGCCGTCTTGTGAACGGGCTTGTCCAGGCGGCTCGCGACGCAGGCGTTCCGTTCTGCGCCCGCAGCCTGGGCGGCATGATGGGACTGTTCTTCCTGCCGGAGCTGCCGCAGGGGTTCGGCGATGTCATGAAGGCCGATCCCGCCGTCTTTGCCAGATTCTTTAACGGCATGCTTGAACGCGGCGTTTATCTGGCGCCCTCGATCTACGAGGCCGGTTTTGTGTCCATCGCCCACACCGACAAGGAGATTGATGCCACAATTGCCGCAGCACGTGAATCGTTTGCCCTGCTTTGAACCATCATGATGAAGCTAAGCCGAACCCTTGCCAAATGGATCATCGCCGCAGGCTCCCTGATATGCGGGGCTTGCGCGATGGCCGCGCCCAATGTCTTTGACCGTGCCTCCGCTCAAAGCGGAGCATCCGCCCCGAAGACAGTCTCCGCCGACATCGTCTCCTCTTCCCTTGACGTCATACCAGGGACGGATTTCGATATCGCCGTCAGACTCAGGCACGAGTTCGGCTGGCACACGTACTGGATCAACCCGGGCACAACCGGCAAACCCACCACCATCAAATGGGCAACGCCCCAGGAATGGGAGATTCAAAGCCTCGGCTGGCCGGCTCCTGACATGGAGCAAAAAGGGCCGATCGCCAGTTTCGTTTACTCCGGCCAGATTCTGCTCCCCTTCAAGGTCAAGGTTCCTATCGGGGAAAAGCTCAATCAGTCTAAGAAAATCTCGGCTCATGTGGAGTGGCTCGCCTGCAAGGACATCTGCATTCCTGGGCAGGCGGACATTTCCTTCTCGGTAAACATTGCCCCTCAGGAACTCCCCGCTCCTGAGGCGTCCCTGATTCCTCAGGCGCTGGCACAGATTCCCGGAGAGGTCAACACTTCCGGCAGCATCAAAGCCTATTACGAGGCCGACCGCCTGAGCTTTGAGGTTTCGAGTTCCATGGGCTCCGTTGAGAACAGACTCCTCGTTCTGCCCCAGGAACGGGGACTGGTCGACTACGATCAGGGGTTTGTACTGCAGGACGCGGCAAAAGCCAAGAAGCTGTACCTGAAAACAACCGAACAGTTCCAGAAAAAGCCTCCTGAATCCATCAAAGCGCTCATTGTGGCCGACAGGCCGCGCTCAACCGGATGGGCGGTTCAGACCGATATCGAATTGGCGCCGGGAAAAGTAAGCCGCCTGCCGTTCCTTGCGCTGGACAAACCCGCCCCGGTCCAGTCCCAGGTTTCCCTCTCGTCGCTCTCGGCCATCCTGTTTGCCTTTTTGGGGGGATTGATCCTGAATCTCATGCCCTGCGTTTTTCCCGTCCTGAGCCTGAAAATTCTTCAGCTTGTGGACACCAAGCGCACAAAAGGCCCCCTGTGGGTGCACGGAGTAGCGTTTACCGCTGGCATTTTGCTCACCATGACGGCGCTCTCGGCCACGCTGATGCTCCTGCGCGGCACCGGAAGCATGATCGGCTGGGGCTTCCAGCTTCAGTCGCCCTGGGTCGTTGCCATTCTGGCTCTGCTCTTTTTCTCGATCATGCTCAATCTGCTGGGGCTCTTTGAATTCACCGCGGCAAGCCATCTCTCGGATGCCCGGACCATCCGGAAGCTTCCGACCCACGGCCCGCAAGGCAGTTTCTGGACCGGAGTTCTGGCTGTTGTGATCGCCTCGCCCTGCACGGCTCCCTTCATGGGCGCAGCGCTCGGGTACGCACTGACGCAGGATACCTGGGAATCAGCTGCGATTTTCCTCGCTCTGGGCTTCGGAATGGCACTTCCCTGGCTCGTTCTCACCGTCATCCCGGTCTGGACGAAACTGCTGCCGCGGCCCGGCGCCTGGATGGTGTCGCTGCGCCGCATCATGGCCCTTCCCATGGCAGTGGCTGTCATATGGCTGTTCTGGGTTCTCAGTCATCAGGTGAGTTTTTACGGTCTGGTTGCACTGCTGATTGCAAGCTGCTCTCTCACCGTCATGCTCTGGGAGATCGGCAGAAGCCAGTATGGCAGAGGCTCTTCTGCAATTCTGAAAATCCTGACCGGCCTTGTGGCGGCAGCCTGCATCGCCCTGATTGCCTCGGGAGCCTTCACGGCCGCGCGGCATGTGCAGAACAAGGGCTGGGAGCGCTGGAGCGAACAGGCCGTCCTGGATGCCCTGGAGCAGAAGACCCCTGTCATCGTCGATTACACCGCGGCCTGGTGCGTCACCTGCCAGTTCAATGACAAGGTGCTCATCCGGACCAATGTATCGGACAGAGCGCTCGCCGAACTGGGTTACCGCAAATTCGTCGCTGACTGGACGAACCGGGATGAAGCCATCACCCGGTCACTGGCCAGTTTTGGCAGAAACGGCGTTCCGCTTTATGTCCTGTACAACGGAACAAGCGGCAGGGCAACCATTCTGCCCGAACTGATTACGCAGCCGCAATTCGTCGAGGCGCTAAAGCGCAACTGCCAGCAATAATTCTTCTTCGGGCGCGTTCTACCTGAGCGCCCCCGAAGCCACCCAGCGGTTGACGGCATCAATGAATGCCTTTCCGTGAGGCTTTCTTCCCGATCCCGGATAGTTCACTGTCACGGCCACGCTCCAACGCCGTCCCGCCACGTCGGTGAGGTATCCGGCCTCGGCCCAGACGTTGTTGATGTAGCCTGTCTTCATGTGCGCACTGCCCGAGGAAACGCCGCGCTTTCTCATCGTACCGTCCAGTCCTGCGATCGGCAGACTGCTGATGAATTCGGCGGCATAGGGACTCTTGTATGCATAGTTGAGCACCTTGCCCATCGCCCTTGGCGATATCCAAGCCTTGCGCGAGAGACCGGAGCCGTTTTCCAGATTCACCTCTGCGACGGGCACGGAACACTCCTGAAGCCATCGGTCGAGCACTTTTCGACTACGCTCAATTGATGCCGGCTGCGCCCAGCCGTATTCATCCATGAACGAGAGCGTGAGATAGAGCTGGCGCGCCATCGGATTGTTGGAGTACTTGTTGATGAGCCCCACAATCGTGACGAGCGGCTTGGAATCCTCCGTGAGGAGCAAAAAGGCATCCTGATCGGCCTTGCCTTCGATGCCCCTGCCTTTCCAGACAATGCCGGTCTGCGCTAGAACGTACCCCAGAGAGCGTGTGAAAAACTCGTCCGCGCTGTAGCCCGCGTAGTGCCAGGACTTTGTGCCGCATGACAGGGGATACGCCCCCTTGAAACTGACTTTCGGTCCGGAAAAATCTCCGTGAAGGCGCCTCTGCCACTCGTCGCCGTCGCAGCGCGCACTGCGATCAAGCGGAACAGTCCTTTGAACCTGGATGCCCATGAGTCCGGGAAACGATGTGATTCTCGCGATACCCGCCATGGAATCCGGATGAAACGTCAGCGAGAGCGACTTCATGTTTGTGAGCAGCGCATCCGCTCCCACGTTGTACGACTCGTTTGCCTCGCCGTCAAAAGCTCCCTGATCGATCACTTCAACTGCAAAAGCGGACCGATCCAGCGTGATGTCCCCGACAATCTCGCGAACCCCAAGCCCGCGCAGTCTCTCGGCCATCAGCCAGAGCGACTCGCTCACCCGGTGCGGATCCCCGTCGCCTGTGATCGATACCGAAGTGATGCGTCCGCGCTCGTCAGGTGCCGCATCTGCCCTGACAAGCGTTTTCCAACGGAATGCAGGCGTGAGCAGATCCAGGCCTGCCATTGTCGTCACAACCTTTGCCGTGCTCGCAGGCGTGAAATTGCGCGTGCCGTTTACGGAAAGCGCAGGCTTGTCAACACCAGCAGGAGATATCCAGATGCCGATCATGGATTCGGTGAGCCCCGCCCTTTGTGCCGCCTGCCGCAGTGCGGGAGGCATCGCCGCATCCGCCGCTCCTGCGGCCAGAGCGGCCAGCATCAGCACAACCATCTGTTTTCTATAGTCTTTCAGAAACACTTCAGACCTCTACCCCCTTGCCGGACAATCTTCGTGAAATTTTCGCAGATCGGGACTTGAAAAAAAACTGCCCCGTCCCCATATACCCTTATGCGTGAGGACAGGGTGCCTGTATCAGGCATGACTGATCCAGCAGATTCAAGACAAGCCGCCAGGAAACGGCGGCAACTTTTTAACGATTTGGAGTTAGAAAATGCAGATTCGTCCTTTGCACGACCGCGTGATTGTCAAGCGCCTTGAGGCCGAGACCACGACCGCCAGCGGCATCGTTCTTCCTGACAGCGCCGGCGAGAAGCCCGATCAGGGTGTTGTTCTGGCCGTCGGCCCCGGCAAGCGCGATGACTCGGGCAAGATCATTCCGATGGACGTGAAGGTTGGCGACAACGTTCTCTTTGGCAAGTACTCCGGCCAGACCGTCAAGGTGGGCGGCGAGGAAGTTCTCGTGATGCGCGAAGAAGACATCATGGGCGTTCTCGAGTAATCGGATTTCCAAACTTTTCTGACATCTTTTTTGTAAGGAATTCAATCAAATGGCTGCTAAGCAAGTTCTTTTCGGCAATGACGCCCGCTCCCGCATGGTCCGCGGCATCAATATTCTGGCCGATGCTGTCAAGGTCACCCTCGGCCCCAAGGGCCGCAATGTCGTTCTCGAGCGCTCCTTCGGCGGTCCGCTCATCACCAAGGACGGCGTGACGGTTGCCAAGGAAATCGATCTCAAGGACAAGTTTGAGAGCATGGGCGCCCAGATGGTGCGCGAAGTTGCCTCCAAGACAAACGACAACGCCGGCGACGGCACCACGACCGCCACGGTTCTTGCCCAGGCCATCGTTGACGAAGGCATGAAGTACGTTGCCGCTGGCATGAACCCGATGGATCTCAAGCGCGGCATCGACAAGGCTGTTGCCGCCGCAATTGAAGAGCTGCGCAAGATCTCCAAGCCCACGACAACCAACAAGGAAGTGGCACAGGTCGGCGCCATCTCCGCCAACTCCGACACGGAAATCGGCGACATCATCGCTCAGGCCATGGACAAGGTCGGCAAGGAAGGCGTCATCACGATCGAAGACGGCAAGAGCCTGAACAACGAACTCGAAGTCGTTGAAGGCATGCAGTTTGACCGCGGCTATCTCTCGCCCTACTTCATCAACACTCCCGAGCGCCAGATTGCCGTTCTCGAGAACCCGTTCATTCTCGTGAACGAGAAGAAGATCAGCAACATCCGCGAACTGCTGCCGATCCTCGAGGCCGTTGCCAAAACGAGCCGCCCGCTGCTGATCATTGCAGAAGACGTGGATGGTGAAGCTCTCGCAACGCTCGTTGTGAACTCCATCCGCGGCGTTCTGAAGGTTGTTGCCGTCAAGGCTCCCGGTTTCGGCGACCGCCGCAAGGCCATGCTCGGCGACATTGCCGTTCTGACCGGCGCCACCGCCATCACCTCCGATCTCGGCCTCACCCTCGAGAAGGCCACGATCGAGCACCTCGGCACCGCCAAGCGCGTTGAAGTGTCCAAGGAGAACACCACGATCATTGACGGCGCCGGCGACCAGAAGGCCATCGAAGCCCGCGTGATCAGCATCCGCCAGCAGATCGAGACCACCACGAGCGACTACGACCGCGAGAAGCTCCAGGAGCGTGTTGCCAAGCTCGCCGGCGGTGTGGCTCTGGTCAAGGTCGGCGCTGCCACCGAAGTCGAGATGAAGGAAAAGAAGGCTCGCGTCGAAGACGCCCTGCACGCCACCCGCGCTGCCGTTGAAGAAGGCATCGTCGCTGGCGGCGGCACCGCCCTCATCCGCGCCAAGCAGGCCATTGCCGGCCTCAAGGGCGACAATGACGAGCAGAATGCCGGCATCCGCATCGTTCTGCGCGCCATGGAAGAGCCCATGCGCATGATCGTCAAGAACGCTGGCGAAGAGCCGAGCGTCGTTGTCAACAGCGTCATGCAGGGCAAGGGCAACTACGGCTATAACGCCCAGAGCGGCGAATACGGCGACCTGGTCGAGATGGGTGTTCTCGATCCGACCAAGGTGACCCGCACGGCTCTGCAGAATGCCGCCTCCGTGGCCGGCCTGATCCTCACGACCGACTGCATGGTTGCCGACATTCCGGAAGACAAGCCTGCCATGGCTCCCGGCATGGGCGGAATGGGCGGCATGGATCCGATGATGTAATCAGCGCCGCACAATTCAGGCGGAGACCTTCCGCCTGACGCTGCAGATGGGCGGATCCGGACAAACTCCTGGTCCGCCTTTTTGACACCAGAGAAATCGTTTTGCTCTTTTGCAAAACGATTTTTCGTTTTTGCGATGTTGCTGGGCACTTCTTCGTAAATAATTCCCCCGAGTGTATTTCTCCTTCTGCCGACAGGCTGCCTGTCTGGCTTTCCGCCCTGATGACTTTTTTGTGATCAGGGCATTTTCTTGCCTGACCGCAGAAAAAACCGTCCAAAAATCAGCCTTCGGTGACGCCAGGGCACCATTCAGCCTTTCTGTTGGCAATACGCAAACTGCTTAAGTAGCGCTTGGGGATACTGTTCCTCCCGTACAAACAAACCCATCCTATCGGAGGATCACCATGCAAGTTTCCAAGCGCAATTTCCTGAAGGGCGCCGCGGCTGCCGCCGCCGTCGCTGCCGTTCCAGCTGCTCAGGCCAAGAAGCGGGCCGACCTGCCCAGAAAGTGGAACATCACCACGGATGTTGTCATCGTCGGCTACGGCGGAGCTGGTGCCAGTGCCGCAATTACGGCTGCCGATGCCGGCGCCAAGGTCATGATTTTTGAAAAGTGCGCCACTGGCGGCGGCAACACCGCAGTGTCCTCCGGCGGCATGTTCATCCCCAACAACGAAGAGCGTGCCTTCACCTACCTGAAGAAGACCTACACCTTCGCCAACAGCGAAATCGACGAGGTTCAGCTGCGCGCCTTCGTCAAGGAAGCGATGAAGTCCAAGGAGTTCCTCCTTTCTCTGAAGCCCGACCAGAAGGTCTACATCTACGGCCACGCCGGCTTCCAGAGCATTCCCGAATCCGATGCCGTTGACAAGTGGCGCTTCCGCTCCACGCCCGGCACCAAGATCCGCGGCGGCGACATGCTCTTCAACAACTACCGCTACGCCGTTGAGACAGTCCGCAAGGTTCCTGTCAAGTACAACGCCCGCGCTCTGGAGCTGATCCGCGAAAACGACGAGGTTCTCGGCGTCTGGTTCGAAATCGAAGGCAAGAAGGTTGCCGTCAAGGCCCGCCGCGGCGTGGTGCTTGCAACCGGCGGCTACGAGTGGGATGACGTCCTGCTGCAGAACCACACGATGGGCACGATGTTCCATCGCCTCGGCCACCCCGGCAACACGGGCGACGGCGTGCGCATGGCGGTTGCCGCCGGCGCCGACACCTGGCACATGAACGCACTGTCCTGCCCGCTCGGCCTTGAAGTCCCCGGTCTGAAGACCGCCCTGCAGATCAACATGCTCTCTGCCAGCTACTTCTATGTCGACCAGGACGGCAAGCGCTTCGTGAACGAGAAGATGGACAACCACACCTGCATCTACGGCGTGAACATGCTCGATGCCATCAAGCACCGCTATCCGCGCATCCCCTGCTTCGTGGTCTTTGACGAGAAGGCCCGCCTGCGCGGCCCGATCATCGGCGGCGCCACCTCGGGCTATGCCCTGAACCGCGAAGGGTACAAGTGGAGCAAGGACAACAGCGCTGAAATCGAAAAGGGCGTGATCGTCAAGGCCGACACCATTGAAGAGCTTGCCAAGAAGATCAACGTGCCCGTTGAGAACCTTGTCAACACCTTCAAGACCTGGAATGCCAACATCAAGGCCGGCGCCGACAAGGAATTCGGCCGTCCGCTCGAGAAGAAGGGCAAGATCGCCTTCGAAGGCCGCGAAGCTCCGCTCATCTCCGCACCGTTCGACGAGCAGGGACCGTACTACGCTGCCAAGCTCTACCCGGCCATCCTGAACACCCAGGGCGGTCCGCGCAGGAACGAAAAGGGCCAGGTGCTCAACCCATTCAAGAAGCCGATTCCGCGCCTTTACAGCGCCGGCGAGCTCGGTTCTATGTGGGGCCACATCTATCAGGGCGCATGCAACAACTCCGAGTCCTGCGTGTTCGGACGCATCGCCGGCCGCACCGTTGCTGCCGAGAAGCCCTGGTCCTAACGGACTGATCTGACGCCCTGCGGGCATGCGGGAACCCTCCGACCCGCATGCCGGTGGCGGCGGCATCAAGGAGATAACAATGTCTTTTACTGCAAAAAACCTGATTCTGGGACTTGCCGCGATGGCCTTCTCCCTGACGGCCGCCGCTGCTGACGCAAACAAGATGCTTGCCGACCGGCATGCCGCCAGAGGCGTGCCGTGCCAGGCATGTCACACGCAGATGCCCCCGAAGGCGCCATCAAACGAGGCATGTGCCGCCTGCCACGGCGGATATGCGCAGCTTGCCAAGCGCACGGCCAAGAAGGACATCAATCCGCACGACTCCCATGTTGAGGATCCGTCCTGCAACCAGTGCCACAGCGGCCACAAGAAGCCCCGGCTGCTTTGTGACCAGTGCCATGAATTCACGGACATCAAAGTTCCGTAGTGCCTCTCAGCTACAATTGCCCGCAAGCCCTGCGGGCAATTTTTCTTTTTCAACAAGTGCCCCGAATCCTCTCCCTTTTGCTTGCGGCCGCAACCTGCGCCTTCGGACTGTTCCTCGCCTCGGCGACAGATCCTGCGAGTTCCGCCGAGGAGCCGCCAGCCGCCCTTCTGGCGGCACGCCACGCTGCGAGCGGACGGCCTCTTCTTCGCATCGGCTATATTGAGCAGAGTTTCTCCCCCTCCGAGCGCGAAGGCTTTGAAGCCACCTTTGCGTACCTGAGGAAACGTCTGCCGCAGTATGACGTGTCCATCGATCCGTACCTGGTCAAGGATCTGGAAAGAGCCATCCGCGAAAACAAGGTCGAATTCTTCCTGGGGGCCTCGGGCTTCTATCGGCGCGTCTACAGCAGGGGCCTTCGCGACATCGCCACCATGACGACACGTGTTGCCCCCAATCCCAACCAGGCGATCGCCACGGTTTTTCTCGTACCCAACGAAAGTCCGATCAAAACGGTTGCCGATCTCCGGGGCAAAAAAGCCGCCGTCAACTGGCTCAATGGCTGGTCCGGCGTCTTCATTCCGCTCAAGGAGCTTCAGGATGAGGGCTACGATCCTGACAATTTTTTCGGAGGGCTTGTCGCTGCAGGCTCACCGATGCGCAAGCTTCTGCTCGCCGTTCTGCGGGGCGAAGCCGATGTCGCAATGTCCCGCTCCTGCACGCTTGAAGAGCTGCGTCTCACGGAACCTGGACTTGCCGGCCGGTTTCGTCCGATCGGGCTGAAACCCGATAATCTGTCCGACTTCAAGTGTCTGCGCTCAACCGAGGTCTATCCCAACTGGACGTTTGTTTCAACCTCGCTGGCTCCCTGGCAGATGAGCCGGGACGTGGCAGCCGCCCTGCTCACCATGCCCAAAACTCAAAACGGGACGGGCTGGGCCGTTGTCTCCGACTTCACACAGGTCGACAATCTCTACAAATCCCTGCGGCGCGGCCCGTACGAATACCTGCGCATCCGTTCGGTGTCTGATTTCATTAAGCGCTACTGGGGCATCATCTGTCTTGGGTTCATGGGGATTCTTGCCCTGATTTTCCACAGCTGGTATGTCCGGTACCTGGTCAGCGTGCGGACACGAGAGCTGCGCGAAGCCGTGCAAAAGGAGCGCGAGGCCGAAGCCGCGCAAAAACTGGCGCTCGAGCAGATTCAGTCCCTTGAACGAATCAGCACGATCGGCGCCGTCTCGAGCATGATCACCCACGAGCTGAATGGTCCGATCTCCGTGATCAGCAACAGTTGCAACGCGCTGCAAAGACAATTCGAGCGCTCCCCCGTCCCGCCCCAGCTCGAAAAGGCGATCGAGCTCATCGCCCGCCAGTGCGAAAAGGCAAGCGGCATCGTCAATCACGTGCGCAATTACGTCAGGCACCGCGACGCACAGCTTGAGCCCATCGACCTAGCCGCCGAACTCACCCGGATTTTCAACGCGTGGCTGCTCAAAACCCCGGTCGGCATGCTCCATCTGGACATTCAGGCCCAGGGAATCAGCGTTTTCTGGAACAGGCTCGAGCTCGAACTTTGCCTCAGAAACGTCACCAAAAATGCAATCGAGGCCTGCGAGGGCTACAAAGGCGCCCGCATACGCATTGTCCTCACCACGCAGGACGCGGGCTCGAAGGCCATCATTTCGGTTCTTGACAATGCACCGACCGGCGAGGACGAACTTGAAAAGCACAGCCGGCCGCTGAACACATCCAAGGCAACAGGCACCGGTCTCGGACTGCTCATTGTTCGGACACTGTGCGAAAAAGCCTCCGGAAACTTCACGATTGGCAGACTGGATGGCCTCACCGAAGCGCGCATTACATTGCCGATTTTCAACAAGGAGAGCGCTCATGGCTGAAAATACCGTCAAACCGCTGATCCGCCTGGTCGATGATGAAGCCGATCAACTGATGAGCCTGAGCCTTCTGCTTGAGGGCGAAGGCTGGCAAACCGCCGCCTATCAGAGCGCCGCCGCCTTTTTTGCCGGTGACACGCCATCTCGCCCCGGATGCCTCATCCTGGATGTGCGCATGCCGGACATCACCGGGCTGCAGATGCAGGCTGAAATGAACCGGCGCCAATATCCCCTGCCCATCATCTTTCTCACCGGTCACGGCGACGTGGACATGGCGGTGCAGACGATGAAGGACGGAGCCAAGGACTTCCTGCTCAAGCCCGTCGACCCCGAGCGGCTTCTCACCGCCGTTGCCAAGATCGTGCAGGACGATCTCGACCAGAGGTCTATGCCCATTGACGAAGCGGAATGGAAAAAGCGATTCGAGCGGCTCTCCTCGCGCGAGCAGGACGTGATCCGGGGCGCCATCAAGGGGCTGCTCAACAAGCAGATCGCGCGCAAGATGCAGATCAGCGAGCGCACCGTTCAGGCGCACCGCAACACGGCCTACCGCAAGCTCGAAGTGCACAGCGTCGCGGATATGGCGCCGCTTACCGTGCTGTTTTCCCGCGGCATCCTATCGTGACTGAACGGACTCGATCCGGTAGAGCTTGTCGTGTTCTCTGATTTTCTCGGGCACGCTCACCGTGATCCGTTCGCCTTTTTGCGCCTGCTCGAGCTCACTGCCGTCATCGGCAAGAATGCGCTCGACCGAAAAGTACACGGCGCCCGTCGTTGGACCTGTTGCCAGTAGCTTTTGCCCGAGACCAAAACCGCCCCCAGTCAGGGCGAACTGGCCAACTCCGGCACGGGAGAAGTAGTTCACGCACTCGCCGACATAAACCTTGCGCTCTGTGGCCTTGGAGCCGTAAGTGCCGCAAAGCTCGGCAACTGAGGCCCCTAGGTAGTACCCGTCCCAGAAGCCCCGGTTGAAGACCCGTGCAAGACGCTCGTCCCATCGGGTGCGGCAGCTCTCCGTCCAGGCTCCGGCAGCGATCGCTTCGAGCGCCTCGCTGTAGCACTCGACCGTCGTGCGCACATACTCCGGCCCCCGCGCTCTGCCCTCAATCTTGAAGACCCGTACGCCTGCATCAACCATGCGGTCGAGAAACCCGATCGTCTTGAGATCCTTGGGGCTCATGAAATATCCATTGTCCAAGGCAATCTCGATGTCGCGGTCGACATCCTTGAAGACATATTCACGCCGGCATGTCTGAAGGCACTCTCCCCGGTTTGCGCTCCTGCCCCGGGTCGCAAGGCTCATGTAGCATTTCCCGCTCACCGCCATGCAAAGCGCACCGTGGCAGAACATTTCAATCCGAATGGGCCTGCCCGACACGCCGCGCACATCCTCCCGCTCAATCCCCTTGCATATGTCCTTCACCTGATCCAGATTCAGTTCGCGGGCAAGCACGGCGACATCGGCATACGGAGCATAGAACCGCAGCGCTTCAAGGTTGGAGATGTTGAGCTGAGTGGACAGGTGTACGGGCACCCCTCTTTCCCGTGCCCGCATCAGAACGATCGGGTCACAGGCAATCACAGCATCTATTCCCTGACTGGCCGCCTGCTCAAGCGTGCTGCAAAGCAGCTCCCTGTCTCCGTCAAACATCACGCTGTTGAGCGTGAGATAGGCCTTCACACCCGCGTCGTGGCAGATGCCACACACCCGGCCGATATCCTTCACCGTAAACCGTCCCGCGGAGTGGGAGCGCATATTGAGCACGCCCGCCCCGAAGTACACCGAATCGGCGCCTGCCGAACAGGCCGCCGAAAGCGCCTCCCAGGATCCCGCCGGCGCCATCAGTTCGAAATCACTTCGCTTCATCTGTCGCTTCCTTGCCGCTCTGCGCAAATGCTCTCAGATCCTCTCCGGCAAGCCGGTAGATCGTCCAGTCGCTCATCGGCCTTGCACCGAATGAGGTATACAGATCAATGCTCGGCTTGTTCCAGTCCAGACAGGTCCACTCAAAGCGGCCGCAGCCGCGCTCAACGGCGATCCGGGCGAGCTTGCGCAGCAAGCCGATGCCGTGCCCCCTGCCGCGGTAATCCGGCAACACGAAAAGGTCTTCCAGATACAGCCCCGCCCGGCCGAGGAACGTGGAAAAGTTGTGGAAAAAGAGGGCAAATCCCACTTCCTTGCCGTGATCGCAGACAAACAGCACCTCGGCTGCATGTTTTTCAAAAAGCCAATGCCCGAGCAGTTCCTCCGTGGCAACCACTTCCCCCAGCATCCTTTCGTAGTCTGCAAGCTGCCTGATGAAACTCAAAATCAAAGCGGTGTCGCTCTTTTGTGCGAATCGGAATGTCTGCTGCGGCATCTTCGCCCCTCCCTGCAGGTTACGGATTGCTCGGCAGTTTAGCGATTTGCCGGGCGGTACAATGCGGCAGTTAAAGCAATCCGGCCCGGTTCCCGGGTCGACATCAAGGATCCTGCCGCCATGCTGTTTACTGAAAAACTCTCCGCCAGAACCCGCTCCGCCGATTCCATGCTGTGCGTTGGACTTGATCCGGATCCGGCCAAATTTCCGCAATGCATCCTTGCCGAGCCCGACCCGATCTATGCCTTCTGCGAGCAGATCGTGCGGGCCACTGCGCCGTATGTCTGCGCGTACAAGCCCCAGATCGCCTACTTCGCGGCCAACCGGGCCGAAGACGCTCTCGAGCGCATCATCTCGCTGATCAAGAGCGAGCATCCCGACATTCCCGTCATTCTGGACGCCAAGCGCGGAGACATCGGCTCAACCGCCAGACAATACGCCAAAGAAGCCTTTGTCCGCTACAACGCCGATGCCGTCACACTGTCCCCGTACATGGGATTTGACACGATCGAGCCTTATTTCGAGTACCCAGACCGCGGGATCATCGTTCTGTGCCGGACTTCCAACCCGGGTGGAAAAGACATTGAAGAACTCGTCGCCGGCGGCGAGATGGTATACGAGCGGATCGCCCGCCTTGCCGGCAGCAGCTGGAACAGAACCGGTCAGATGTGTCTGGTTGTCGGGGCAACGCAGCCCAGGGAGATCGCCAGCGTACGCAGGCTGGCCCCCAGCGTTCCCCTGCTCGTACCCGGCATCGGCGCACAGGGCGGAGATGTTAACGCCGCCGTCGCCGCAGGTCTGGATGCCGATGGCTGGGGCATGATCATCAATTCAAGCCGGGCGATTCTCTATGCCGGCAAGGACGAGCACTTCGCCCAGGCCGCAGCCGAAGCAGCCATCTCAACTAGGGATGCAATCAGGCGAGCCAAGGCGCTCTGCCGCTCGCAATAAAGCATCAGAGGCGCTGAAGAAGTCCGGTCAGGGCATGCGCAACAGCCTGCTCCCGGACTTCCGAGCGATTCCCGGAAAAAATAACCGTCTCCGAGCAAACCTTCCCGCTCTTTCGGGCAAACCCGAAACAGACCGTTCCGACAGGCTTGCCCGGCTCTGCGCCGCCAGGCCCGGCAATCCCCGTCACCGAAACGGAAAGAGCCGCTTCGGAGTGTTCCTGCGCTCCGATGGCCATTGCCCGAGCGGTCTGCTCGCTCACAACCCCATGCTTTTCAATGAGCGAAGGATCCACGCCAAGCATCTCGCACTTGGCCCTGACCGTATAGACAACAAAGCCCCGGTCAAACCAGGAACTTGATCCCGGCACCTGCGTGATCGCCCAAGAAATCCCCCCCGCCGTGCAGCTCTCGGCAGTTGCTATTTTCACCTGTGCACCAAGTGCTTTCCTTCCGAGTTCGTCTGCTAGATCCGAAATGCGCTTTTGCATGCCCGCTTCCGTCATTGTCGCTCCTAGTACAGGCCGAGGAAAACCGGGCCTGCAAGACGATTCACCACCGCATCAAGCAACATCACTGCGGCTATCGCCCAGATCGCGGCAAACAGGTCATCGAGCATCACGCCGATGCCGTTTTTCATCCGCGCATCAATCGTACTTGCGGGCGGCAGCTTCACGATGTCAAAGATGCGGAAGGAAATGAACGCCGCAAGCCACCCGATCCAGTTCTGGGGAAGCATCAGGAGAACAAGCCAGACCGCTGCCACTTCGTCAATCACGATGCAGCCGGCATCCTCAACCCCCAGATCAATCCCCGTCCTGTGGCTGGCCCAGGCACCGGCAACAAAGGCCAGGACAGTCAGCACGATCAGCGCCGCAAGCGGCACATTCAGGCTGATCAGGGCAATCCAGACAAGCACGCCCGCCGCAGTGCCCCAGGTACCCGGCGCAGGCCTCATGCAGCCCGCGCCGAAAAAGAGCGCCAGGGCATGAGCCGGATGGCTGAACGCGAAAGCGAGCGTCGGTCGCACCCTGTTCGCGGGGTTATCTGCGCTGTACTTTTCCTTCAGACTCATCGGCCGGCCTCTTGCTCGCCAAAATGATCGAAGCCGCCTGCGGGCATAAAGACCTCCTTGCCAGCCTTGTCGTGCATCGTGAGGCGGGCCTGCGGACCGGTGAGCTCAACGATCCTGCCGATCCGGGTCACCGGAGTCAGAGACGAAATGGAAGCCTGCTCGACCAACCCCCGCTTCTCGCTTGGCGCCGTAAAGACAAGCTCATAATCGTCGCCGCCGTTCATCGCTGCCTGAAGCTGTCTCTCGGGCGTGAGCGCCGCAAGGCTCGGATGCTTCGGGACGGCATCCCAGAGGATGTCGGCGGCCACACCGCTGCGCTCCATGATGTGTCCAAGGTCCTGGGCAAGGCCATCGGAAATGTCAGCGCAGGCGCTTGCCACATTGAGCAGCGCCGTCCCGAGGGCGTTTCTTGCCTCCGGCCGATCCATGCGCGCCGCAGCAGCCGGGAACAGCCGCGCGGGCAGCGTCCACTCGCCCAGCCTGTGGCGCAGCGCAGCGCAGGCGCCGCCCACGTTTCCGGACACCCAGATGTCATCACCAGGCTTGGCTCCGGAGCGTGTGAGGCCCATCTGGGCCGGAAGCTCGCCCATCGCAGTGATGGAGATCGTCACCGGTCCGGGCGCTCCGCCTACCGTGGCCGCACGGGTCGTATCTCCGCCAAGCAGCGGACAGCTGGCAGCTCTGGCCAGTTCCATCAGCCCTTCGGTAAACCCCGAAAGCCACAGATCATCCCGCCCGGGCAGGGCAATGGACAGGAAGAACGCGCGCGGAACGGCTCCCGCAGCAGCCAGGTCGGACAAATTCACGGCAAGCGCCTTGTACCCGATGTCTGCAGCAAGCGCCGACGGCAGAAAGTGCGTTCCCACGGACATCATGTCGGTCGTGACCGCAAGACGCCCCCCTGCCGTATCGATGATCGCGCAGTCATCCCCCACGCCCTTGCTTTTCCAAGCTCCGAAAGCTTCATGCGTGAAAAACCTGTCAATAATCGCAAACTCACCGTTTTGAGCCATAAGATGAACCTCTAAAAAACAAAAGCGCGACCGCGGCCGCTTGTCGCAGGGCCCGCCGGAACGCGCTTTGCACTTGCCCTCGTCCGCTCGGGAACGAGGGCAAAAGTCACTTCTTCCTACGAGTTCGCGCGCACCTCGTCCGGGCGCACGTCAAGAGCAACCTTGTCAAGAACTCCGTTGACCAGTTTGAACCCCTTGTCCGAGCCAAAGGTCTTGGCGAGCTCCACAGCCTCGTTGATCACGACGCGATAAGGCGTCTCAAGGCTGTGCTTGAGCTCCCAGGCGCCAATCAGCAGACATGCATGCTCAATCGTCGAAAGCCGCTCCAGAGGGCGGTCGACATGCGCACCAACAAGCTCGGCCAGCTCGCCCTTCTCCTGCATGACTCCGGACAGAATGAACTTGTAGAGCTCCTGGTCGCAATGACTGAAGTCATCGGCCGTGAGTTCAGAGACAACCGGCTCGTCCTCATCGCTCAGAACCGAAAGCAAATTGGCGTCAATCTTCGCATAGTC